>NZ_CP063989.1:2588538-2912106 GCF_014595995.2 Actinomyces respiraculi | reverse complement strand
ACAACCGTCTCGGGTGGTCCGCCCGGGCCGCGGACGCCGTCGTCGACCGCACGAGGTGGCGGGTTTCTCACCTGTCAAGGCGACAATCCGTTTGACCGTGACTGAGCGGCAACCGTACTGTTGTGCGGACGTTCGCGTGGAGTCACGTCCCGGTCCATGGGGCTGCCAGCGCGGGCGACCGTGCCGCGATCCCCGTGACGCACGGTTCCGATCATCCGACCAGGAGCACACCCGTGAGCAAGCGGACCTTTCAGCCGAACAACCGCCGTCGCGCCAAGGTGCACGGCTTCCGCAAGCGCATGAGCACCCGCGCCGGCCGCGCTGTTCTCGCCTCGCGCCGCCGCAAGGGCCGCGCACGTCTCGCTGCCTGAGGTGCTCCCGGCCGCGCACCGGATGCTGCGGGGTGAGGACTTCACCGCCGCAGTAAGGACGGGTGCGCGCAGCGGGAGCCCAAGGCTTGTCGTCCACTACCGAGCCGGCGAGACCGGGGACATGTCCCCGGCACTCGTCGGCGTCGTCGTGCCCAAGAAGCAGATCGCTCGGGCCACCCACCGCAACCGGATCAAGCGCCGCGTGCGCGCCCTTATGAGCGCGCGCGTGGGATGCCTGGAGCCGGGAGCGCGTGTGGTCGTCAGGGGACTGGCCGGGGCCGACGGCGCCACGAGTGCCGAGCTGGGCGCCGACCTCGACCGCCAGCTCGCGCGCGTGCGCGAGGGACGGCGACGGTGAGACGGTGAGGACGACGGTGATGACCAGGTCGGCTCAGGCGCACGGCCCCCAGGACGAGGAGTCTCGCGAGAGCCTGCTCATGCGGATCGTGCTGGCTCCCGTGAGGTTCTACCAGCAGTGGATCTCTCCGGGACTGCCGCGCAGTTGCCGCTACTACCCCACCTGCTCCGCCTACGCGGTGCAGGCCGTCCAGGTCCATGGCCCGCTCAAGGGTCTCGTGCTCGGCACCTGGCGCGTCCTGCGCTGCAACCCCTTCACCCGCGGTGGTGTCGACCATGTCCCGGACCCGGGCCAGTGGCGCTACCACCACCCCCACGACGTTCCCCGCCCGGACACGGCCACGCCCTGACCGGCGCAGGACCCGGCCGGAACCACCGGCCCGCGAGGCCCCAGCCCCGCACGCACAGCAAGGAGTGCAATGGATACGATCCTCTGGCCCCTGAAGGTGGCCGTTGCCTGGGTCATGGTTTACATCCACAAGGGCCTGACCCTCATCGGTATGCCCGACGGCCCCGGCGCGGCCTGGGTCATCTCGATCATCGGCCTGACGATGGTCGTGCGTCTCATCATCATGCCGCTGTTCGTCAAGCAGATCCGTGCCAGCCGCGGCATGCAGCTCATGCAGCCCGAGCTCCAGGCGCTCCAGGCCAAGTACAAGGACAAGAAGGACCCGGCCTCCCAGCAGAAGATGCAGGAGGAGATGATGGCCCTGTACTCCAAGCACGGGACCAACCCCTTCTCCTCGTGTATGCCGATCCTCGTGCAGATGCCGGTGTTCTTCGCGCTCTTCCGCGTCCTGGCCTCCCTTGAGGCGGTCGCTGAGGGCACCTACGCCAACCACGACTCCATCGGCCCGCTCACCGCCGAGCTCGCGGCCGACGTCCAGGCCTCCACCGTCTTTGGTGCCCCGCTGTCCGCGTCCTTCATGAACTCCGACGACGCCACCACCAAGGTCGTCACCGTCATCATGATCATCATCATGTCGGTCACGCAGTGGTACACCATGGCGCAGCTGAGCATGAAGAACATGCCGGAGTCCGCCAAAAGTTCCGACAACCCCATGATGCGTTCCCAGCGCATCATGATGACGGTCATGCCGGTCTTCTTCGCCTTCACGGGCGTGCAGTTCCAGATCGGTGTCCTGGTCTACTGGGTGACGACGAACCTGTGGACCATGGGCCAGCAGTTCTTCACCATCCGCAACATGCCGGCGCCAGGCTCCGAGGCGGAGAAGAAGCACCGTGCGCGCATCAACGCCAAGCGCGTGGCCAAGGGCCTTCCCACCCTTGAGGAGGAGGAGGCCGCCCAGCGCGCCGCCGAGCTCGCCGAGCAGGCTGAGCAGCGGCACCAGCGCGTCCAGCCGGTGCGCAAGGACCGTCAGAAGCGCAAGGGCGGTGCCCGCCTGCCGGTGACCCCCGAGGAGCAGCGCGCGACTGAGGCCGGCGAGGACGGTGCGTTCGGTGAGCGCTTGACCGCCGAGGAGGAGGCCGCCATCAAGGAGATCGAGACGAATATCGTCGGTCTCACTCCCGAGGAAATAGCCCGCCGCCGCTACGAGAAGCGCGCCCGCCAGCGCCAGCAGCGCAGGAACAACAGCAAGAAGCGCCGCCGCTGAGAGCGCCGGACCCTGTCCACGACCTCCGCGCGCGACGACGACGATGCGCGGTCATTACTTCACAGAACGGAAATACCTATGACTGACACGACCGCCGCCTCCACCACCGTCAAGCGCCTTGAGGAGGAGGGTGAGGTCGGTGCCGACTACCTCGAGGAGCTGCTCGACATCGCCGACCTCGGTGGCGATATCGACATCGACATCGACCATGGGCGGGCCTCGATCGCCATTGTTGCCTCCGAGGAGGGCGACGAGCGTGAGCTCGCGGACCTCGTGGGTGAGGACGGTGAGGTGCTCGAAGCGGTTCAGGAGCTCACCCGTCTGGCTGTCCAGGCGCGCACGGGCAACCGCTCGCGTCTCATGCTCGACATCAACGGCTACCGGGCCGCGCGTCGTCAGGAGCTGACTGCGGTTGCGCAGGAGGCCGTCCGTCAGGTGCAGGCCACCGGCGAGACCGTTGCCCTGGAGCCGATGAACCCCTTCGAGCGCAAGGTCTGTCACGACGTCGTCGCGGCCGCCGGACTGGTTTCTGAGTCGGAGGGTGCCGAGCCCCACCGCCGGGTTGTTGTTCTGCCCGCCGACGAGGCCTGAGCGCCGATCGGGGGGCACGAGATGAGCGACGCGATGGCTGCTGAGGAGATGCCTGGGCACGAGCCGGAGGGCTCCGGCGAGGTGCTTGTGGTGGAGGAGCCGAGCGAGGAGATGCGTGCACTCTTCGGCGTCGCCTTCTCGGGGGCGGAGCACTTCGCGCACATGCTTGCCGAGCAGGGCGAGCTGCGAGGGCTGGTCGGCCCGCGGGAGATGCCGCGTCTGTGGACTCGCCACATCGTCAACTCCGCGGCGGTCGTTCCCTTCCTGCCGGGACGGGGCACGGTGGCCGACGTCGGTTCAGGAGCCGGTTTCCCGGGGATCGTTGTGGCACTGATGCGACCCGACCTGGATGTCACGCTCATCGAGACGATGGAGCGGCGCGTGGAGTGGCTCTCCGACGTCGTCTGTGAACTCGACCTCGACAACGTTGAGATTCTACGGGCCCGGGCCGAGGAGGTGCGCGAGCGTTACAACGTCGTCACCGCCCGCGCGGTTGCCAACCTCTCCCGGTTGGTGCGCCTGACCGCTCCCCTGCTGCGCCAGGGTGGCAGCCTGCTGGCGCTCAAGGGAGCCAAGGCCGAGGCTGAGGTCGAGGACGCGCGTGGTGTCATCAAGAAGGCCAAGCTTGAGCCGGCGGTGATCCACGAGGTCATTACCCCGGGCGACGAGCTGACGAAGATCGTCGAGGTCCGGCGGCCCAAGCGCTGAGCCGGTCCCACCGGACCCGGGTATGACTGTGTCCACAGGCCGGCCGTGTCCACAGGCCCGGGCCTGTCGTCCGTTGCCTCGCATAGACTGAAGCGCCTGCAGGATATCGCCCGAGGAGTACAGGTTTGCCAGGTTCCATCTTCGACCAGCTCCAGGCCGACCACGCCGCCCTTGAGGACATCGCGGTCGGTGGCTTTCCGCGGCCCGAACAGACCCGGGTCATCGCTGTTGCGAATCAGAAGGGTGGGGTCGGCAAGACCTCCACGGCTGTCAACGTGGCGGCGGCGCTGGCGGAAGCCGGTCTGCAAGTGCTTGTCATCGACACCGACTCGCAGGGCAACGCCTCCACCGCCCTGGGGGTGGAGCACGGCGAGGACACCGCGTCGATTTACGACGTGCTTGTCGAGGGCGCTCTAATCCAGGACGTCGTCGTCCAGACCCGTTTCGCCCCCTCCCTGTGGTGCGTGCCCGCTTCCATCGATGCCGCCGCCGTCGAAATCGAGCTCATCAACGCCACCCAGCGCGAGTCGCGCTTGAGGCTGGCGCTGCGCGAGTACCTGCTTGCCCGCTCGGAGCTCGGACTTCCGCGCGTCGACTATGTCCTCATTGACTGTCCGCCGAGCCTGGGCATCATGACGATCAACGCCTTCGTTGCCGCGGGTGAGGTGCTCATCCCCATGCAGGCGGAGTACTACGCACTCGAGGGGCTGGCTCTGCTCACTCGTTCCGTGGACCGCATCGCCCAGATCCACAACCCGGCGCTGCGGGTGACGATGATCGTGCTCACGATGTTCGACCAACGCACGACTCTGGCCCGTGAGGTGGAGTCTGAGGTTCGCACCTACTTCCCGTCGGCGACACTTCAGACACGGGTGCCGCGTTCGATCCGCGTGGCAGAGGCGCCGTCGTTCGGGTTCCCCGTGGTGTTCTGGGATGCCCGCTCATCCGGTGCAGTGGCGTACAAGCAGCTTGCCCGGGAGATCGCCCAGCGCGGTGCCCATGAGCACACTGAGGTCAAGGAGGCCTGATGGCACAGAAGAAGCGCGGTCTGGGACGGGGCCTGCAGGCACTCATCCCGGAGGCTCAGACCGAGAACCCGTCAAGCCGTCCGACGGATGTGTTCTTCCCCGGTGGTGGCAATGGTGCGGAGTCCGCGCGTAGCAGCGATGGTTCCTCACGGGCGGCCGAGATTGCCGAGGTTTTGATGGAGCCGTCCAAGCGTGCACGGGCCGCGACGAGACGCTCGGGACGGTCTGGCCGGTCGGCCGACACCCGCGTGGCGCCCGAAAGCGCGGCGGATGTTGTGTCGCGCCGTGGCGGCACCGCCAATGTTTCACGTGAAACCGCGGTCGACGACGTTTCGCGCCACGAGGGCGTCGATGATGTTTCACGTGAAACAGCAGCCGATGATCCCCAGCGGAACAAGGTTGTCGACCGTGTTTCACGTGAAACACGGTCGACCATCCCGACAGAGACTTCAGTCTCCGACGATGATGAGGGGCTCGTCCCGGTGCCTGGGGCGACCTTCGCTGAGCTTCCCATCGAGCTCATCGTCCCCAACCCGCGTCAGCCGCGTCAGGTATTCGACGACGATGACATCGCCGAGCTCGCTGCGTCCATCAAGGAGGTCGGGCTCCTCCAGCCGATCGTGGTTCGTCGTGTCGACGGCGAGGACGGCTCGACCACCTACGAGCTCATCATGGGTGAGCGCCGTCTTCGTGCCTCCAAGGTTGCGGGTCTCACGACGATCCCCGCCGTGGTGAGGTACACGGAGGACGAGGACCTTCTTCGCGACGCACTGCTGGAGAATCTGCATCGCGTCCAGCTCAACCCCCTGGAAGAGGCTGCGGCGTACCAGCAGCTCCTTGAAGACTTCAGCTGCACTCACGCAGAGCTGTCCGAGCGCATCGCCCGCTCCCGCTCCCAGATCTCGAACACACTGCGCCTGCTCAAGCTTCCGGCGCTCGTTCAGCGCCGCGTTGCCGCGGGCGTCCTGTCGGCCGGGCACGCACGTGCCCTCCTGGGCCTGCCGGACTCCTCCGCCATGGAACGTCTGGCGCAGCGCATCGTGGCCGAGGGCCTGTCCGTGCGCGCCGTCGAGGAGCTGGTCGCCCTCCACGACGAACCAGAGGTCCGTACCCCGGTGCTGCGCACGCGCAGCACCACGCTTCCGGCACTGTCGACCCGCCTGTCTGATGCCTTCGACACCCGGGTGAAGGTGACCCGTGGTGCGAAGAAGGGAAAGATCACCATCGAGTTCGCCGGCGATGACGACCTTGCCCGCTTGGTGGAGACGCTTGCCCCTGGTACCTCCCTGTCGGAGGAGTAGGCACTGACTCCCCGGTGATGGCGGCCCACGTTTCACGTGAAACGTGGGCCGCCATCACATGAACGGAGGCGCGGGCCCTGGGCGCTCTCGGACAGCTCGATGGACGGTCGGACGGACGAATCGACGGGTGGGCATATGGGCGAGAGGGTCGATAGGCAGCCGCCGCAGTCCTGCATTCGGGGTAACTGCTCAGAGGTCGTCTGGCGTGAGACCCCAACTGTGTCGACGATGGCAGGACGGTGTGTTTCACGTGAAACGTGCGTCATGATATGACGCTCCCAATCGACGACCGCACGCGCCTGGTAACCCTTCCTGGCCGCTTGCGTCGTCGAGCGTAGGCCCAGGTCGACGCCTTCGAGCGCCTACTACCACCTGTACGACAGCTAACGCTCTAGCCACAGGACATGCCCGGGCGCCTCGCCTCGCAGCAGGCCTAGGACGCTGCACCTGTGGCCGAGCCTCCCTCCGCGCCCACCGGCGGACCGCGCCATCGCACCCAACGGGCTGGTGCGCCTCGAAGGCACTTGCCTCCTTGTCTTACTGCGCCACGCCCGCCAGCGTGTCGCCGTCACCGGGGACACCCTACGCATCGTTTTCTCCAGACCCGATGGCCAGGTCCTCGAGCACGCCTAGCCCGAGCCCGGCACCACCTACGCCCCCGGAACCTACCAACCGCCGCGGCGGACGCGGCTGCACGAAGACCCAAGCACGCCCCCAACACCCCAACCTCACCAACCGTTACCTACGTTCTGAGACATCACAGAGTCACGAGACTTCACAGCGTGAGGGCGGGGTGTGTTTCACGTGAAACACACCCCGCCCTCACACGAGCGGTATGAAAGACGGGTACTTCCGTATAGTCACGGATGTACTGACGGGTGACGGACGAGTGCGTCGTACAGACCGGGGAGATCGCCGTCGGCCTCGGCAGCGAGCGGGAGAAGAGAGGTCTCGGTCATTCCAGGGACAACGTTGACGTCGACGAACCAGGGAGTTCCGTCCTCGGCGAGGATGAGGTCAGTACGAGAGACGTTGCCGAGGCCGAGCGTCCGGTGCACACGGAGTGCCGTGTCCTGGACGAGCGAGGTCTCGGCCTCGCTCAACCGGGCGGGAACGAAGTACTCGGAACGTCCAGGGTTGTAGCGCGCGTCGAAGTCGTACTGACCCTCCGTGACGACCTCCACCGGCGGTAGCGGACGCGGGCCATCGCCGACGTCGACGACGGATACGGCGATCTCCCGGCCAGGAACGTAGGACTCGATGAGGGCGCGCTCGTCGTAGGCGAAGCAGGCGACCATGGCCTGGCGGAGCTCATCCGCGTTGGTCACGAGGGACACGCCAAGGCCCGATCCGCCTTGATTGGGCTTGACGATGACGGGAAAGCCGAGGTGGCCGGAGACGACGCCGAGGACATCCTGGGCACCGAGCTGGGAGAAGTAAGACTTGGGTAGCGTCACCGAGTCCGGGGTGAGCACACCACCGGTGCGCACGGTCGCCTTGGCGGTGGGCTTGAAGGACGAGCGCTGGCAGCCGTCGGAGTGCGTTCCCACATAGGGGAGGCCCAGCGCGATCAGGATGTTCTGCAAGCCTCCGTCCTCGCCGTGTGAGCCGTGGACGAGTGGCCACACGACGTCGGGGCCGAAGGCCCGTAGCGACGCAATCATGCGGGCGTCAACATCGAGGATGAGGACGGTGTGCCCCAGGTGCTTGAGCACCTTGGCCACGCGGTGGCCTGAGCGCAGAGATACGTCACGCTCGTGGCTGAGTCCGCCGGCAAGGATGGCAATGCGCAGGGGTTCTGACGTCGGAATGGACACGGCGTGCTCCTCAGATTTGGTCGGGTGCCGGGGCGACGATGCCCTCGTCGGGGCGGGAGGACGTAGGTCCGAAGAGATCACGCAGCTCCAGGTCACGGCTGATGACCTCGGAGAGGCGCCGGACGCCCTCACGTATCTCGACGGGCTCGGGATAACAGAAGGACAACCTCATGTGATCGCGGCCTGAGCGTCCTCCGGCATAGAAGGCCGTTCCGGAGACGTAGGCGACGAGGTTGGTGACCGCGCGGGGAAGCATGTCCTTGGCGTCGAGCCCATCCGGAAGACCGACCCACACGTAGAAGCCTCCATCGGGCACGTTCCATGTGCACTCAGGCATGAACTCCTCAAGGGCGGAGATCATGGCGTCGCGCCGCCCTCGATACATCGCGCGGAAGTCTGTGATCTGCTGGCGCCAGTCGAAGCCGTCGAGGTACATGGCGATGGAGTACTGACTCATCGACGAGGGGCAGAGGATGGCCGCTTCCGACGCCAACTTCATCTTCTCCCTCACGGCGGCGGGCGCCACCGCCCAACCGACGCGGTAACCGGGGGCGAAGATCTTGGAGAAGGAGCCGAGATACACGACGTCGTTGGGTGCGAGCGTCTTGAGCGCGGTGTAGGTCTGGCCCTCGAAACCGAGTAGCCCATACGGATTGTCCTCAACGATGAGGATGTGGTGACGACGGCAGATGTCGATGACCTGCGGCCGACGCTCCTCCGAGAGGGTGACGCCCGCGGGGTTGTGGAAGTTGGGCAGGCAATAGAAGAACTTGATGCGCCGTCCCTCGCGCTCGAGCTGGACGATCCTCTCTTCCAGCGCCTCGGGAATCACGCCGTCGGCGTCGATGGTGACCTGCTGGACCTCGGCCTGGTAGGTGGCGAAGATCGACAGCGAACCGACATAGGTGGGCGCCTCGGCGAGGATGACGTCACCCGGGTCAATGAAGAGCTCGGTGATGATGTCGACGGCCTGTTGCGAGCCGGTGGTGATGATGACGTCCTCAGGGTCGGCGTCGATCCCCTCCAGCGCCATGATCTCGGGGATCTTCTCGCGCAGGGCGGGAAGACCCTGACCGTTGCCGTACTGCAGGGCTCGGCCGCCGTCCTTGCGGAGCATTGTCGCGGTGGCATCGGCGAGGGCGTCGAGTGGGAGGTCTTTGAGATTAGGCATGCCTCCCGCGAGGGAGACGACTTCGGGGCGGGCGGCGACGGCGAAGAGTGAACGGGTCTCGGAAGCGCGCAGTCCGTGGGCTCGTGCGGCGTAGTTGTCCAGCCACGGATCAAGTCGGTTGCCCTTGATGTCCTTCGCGTCACTCACGTTCGGCTCCTTGCTGGGTGGGACTCTCCGCACCGTGGGGTCCAGTCTGCCACTAAGGAGAGGTCAGCCAGGTTGCGGAGTGCAATGCCACACGGGAACACCACGGCAGCATAAGGAATGGTGGCCCAGAACGAAGTGTCGGGGTGTTTCACGTGAAACATCGCTGCGCTTGTCAGGGCCGTACTGGCATCGGTTCCGCCAGGGTGTTTCACGTGAAACACAGGAGCAGATGAACCACGGTCGTGTGGAACTGCGCGCGGGTGATGCCCCGCTACCCGACGACCTTCCAGATGAACCACGGTCGTGTGGAACTGCGACACATCCGGAAGAAGTCCGCGATGTTTCACGTGAAACAGAGGCACTGCGTCGCGCGTCGTCGCGCCGCGCTGGCGTCACACCTTCTCGGGAACCAGCGCGTCCTGCTCGATAAGTGCGCGGAGCGCATCGACGTTGTGACCGATCGTCTCGACGTGCTGCTCGGCCTCCAGGAGGGCGCGCAGCACGTCATCCGGCTCGGGCGCGGCTCCCAGAGCCTCAGCGACGGTCTCGCCGAACTTGGCAGCCTTAGCGGTCTCCAGCGCAAGCGTCGGGAAGCCGGGCTGCATGAGACTCAGCGCCACGGTCACGCCGTCGGCGGTGTGCGGGTCGATGAGCCTGCCCGCGGTCGCGTGAACAACCCGGATCGCGGTGAGACGGTCCTTGTGGGAGGACGAGGCCGAGACGAAGCCGTAGCGCTCGCGCATCGCGGCCACATGCTTGGACAGGTCCACGCGCCCGTCCTCCTCCAACCGCCTCCAGGCCTGGGCGAAGGCGTCGGGTCCGAGCAGGGTCCACAGGAAGCGCTCGAGGTTGGAGGCCCTGGAGATGTCCATCGAGGGGCTGGAGGTGGCCAACGTGTCCTTGCTGGCACGCGGGGCGTACACGCCGGTGCGGAAGAACTCGTCGAGCACGTTGTTCTCGTTCGTCGCCACAATAAGCCGACGCAGCGGCAGGCCCATCTCCCGGGCGAGGTGCCCAGCGTAGACATTGCCGAAATTGCCCGAGGGAACCGTGACGTCCACCCGGTAGGCGGATCGCTCAGCGGCAGGCAGCTCATCCGTCACTCGCAGCCAGGCCCAGACGTAGTAGACGATCTGCGCCGCGATACGCCCGAAGTTGATGGAGTTGACCGCACCGATGGCGTAGGTGCTCTTGAAGGCCTGATCCGCGTTGATGGCCTTGACGAGGTTCTGGCAGTCGTCGAAGACGCCCTGAACCGCAATATTGTGGATGTTGACGTCGGCAATGGAGTACATCTGTGCCCGCTGGACCGCGCTCATGCGCCCGGCGGGCGACAGCATGAAGACACTAACCCCGTCCTGGCCCTTAAAGGCGTGCTCGGCCGCGGAACCGGTGTCGCCGCTCGTTGCACCCAGGATGTTGAGCACCCGGTCCTGGCGACGCAGGACATAGGGGATCGCCTGCCCAAGGAACTGCATGGCGAGGTCCTTGAAAGCCATCGTTGGGCCCTCGGACAGGCCGACGAGAATGAGCCCGTCGGTCACCTGGTCCAGGCCGGTGACCGGCACGACCGGCTCGGGGAATCGCCCCTGACCGTAAGCAGCTCGGGTGAGGGTCAGGAGGTCCGGCTCAGGAATGTCGGTGGCGTACAGCCCGATGACCCGGGCGGCAAGCTCGGCATAAGGCAGGGGGCGCAGATCCTCCAGGTCCGCCCCGGACAGGATCGGCAGGCTGGCCGGTACCGCCAGGCCGCCGTCGGGAGCGAGCCCGGTGAGCAGGACGTCAGTGAAGCCAACCGGTTCCATGCCGCCGCGCGTCGAGATGAACTGCATATGCCCGCCTTCGTGGGGAGTGTGGGTGTCAACTGCCTGGGAGCCCCAGCCTACCGGTGGCCGCCATGCGGACGCAGCCCACTCACATGGTGGTCATACATTCGACGACGGGGATCAGCAACCCCTCGTCTACGTACCTCTCGGGACGCCGACAACACAGGCGACTCCCGAAGGTGGAAGGACAGCGCCCGAGCGCTCCCCCGCACGGGGGTTAGCGCCCGGGCGCGTACCGGGACGGACGATGTGCCACGTCGCGCCGCCCTCCGGATGACGGAGTACCCGGGTGCCCGGGGTTGGCGCCGCAGGTGGTCGGCCGCTGCTGTCCTCAGAGGACCCGCTCGACCTCCTTGCGGAACGCCGCCTTGGGGCGCGAGCCCGCGAACTGGTGGACGACCTCGCCGTCGCGCACGACGGCGAAGGTCGGGATGGAGCGGATGCCGAAGGACCGGGCGGTGGCCGGGTTCTCGTCGACATCGACCTTGACGAACGTGACCTTGCCGTCCAGCTCGGTGGCGAGCTCTTCGACGATGGGGGCCATCTGACGGCAGGGACCGCACCACTCGGCCCAGAAGTCGATGACCACGGGAACGTCGGAGGCAAGGACCTCAGTGGCGAAGGTGGCGTCGGTGACGGCGGAAACGGATGACATGGGGACTCTCCTGTTGTTCTGACGTGCGGGCGTGTTCTTCTGAGGTGTGGATGCGGATGGTCCGGGGCGGCGCGTGGCCCAGCCGGAGATCCGGCACGTCGCCCGGCCCGCGACTCGGGCGGGACCGCCTCAGGCGGACAGCGAGGCCAGGTACTCCTGGGCGTCGAGCGCGGCCCGGCAGCCGGAGCCGGCTGCGGTGACCGCCTGCTGGTAGGTGGGGTCGGTGACGTCGCCGCAAGCGAAGACGCCGGGTACGTTCGTGCGCTGGCTCGGGGACTCGACCCGGATGTAGCCGGCCTCATCCACATCAAGCACGCCGCGCACGAGCTCGGAGCGCGGGATCTGGCCGACGGCGACGAAGAGCCCGGCAGCCGGGATCTGGCGCTGCTCACCTGTGACGGTGTCGGTGAGCGTGACGGACTCGAGGGCGGAGTCGCCGTGAAGGGCCGTCACCGTGGAGTTCCAGGCGAAAGTGATCTTCGGGTCGTTCTTGGCGCGCTCGGCCATGGCCGCGGAGGCGCGCAGCTGGTCGCGCCGGTGCACGACGGTCACCGAGCTGCCGAAGCGGGTGAGGTAGGTGGCCTCTTCCATGGCCGAGTCGCCGCCGCCGACGACGACGATCGGCTGGTCCTTGAAGAAGAACCCGTCGCAGGTGGCGCAGTAGGACACGCCGTGGCCAGACAGGCGGTCCTCGTGCTCGATGCCGAGCTTGCGGTACTCCGAGCCGGTCGACATGATGACCGTGCGGGCCTCGTAAACCTCGTCGTCGGTGGTGATCCGCTTGATGTCGCCGGTGAGGTCGAGGGAGACGACGTCCTCGTAGCGCAGCTCGGCGCCCAGGCGCTCGGCCTGCTCCTGCATCTGGGTCATGAGGTCGGGGCCCATGATGCCGTCGACGAAACCGGGGTAGTTCTCGACCTCAGTGGTGTTCATCAGGGCGCCACCAGCGGTGACGGACCCTCCGAGGATGATCGGCTTGAGCTGGGCGCGTGCGGCGTAGATCGCGGCGGTGTATCCGGCCGGGCCGGAGCCGACGATGACGACGTCGTGGATCATGAGTCTCCTCGAGTGGACGGGGCTGGTCCGCGGTAAGCGGTTCCGGAATGCCGGTGTGGCCGCCTCCGGATGGCGCCTGCGAGTATCGCTCCAAAGAACCTGTGATGAGAAGAGAATGTTCCCACGCGTCATCTTATCGAAGCGTGATCTCGGTGACGGTCAGTTTGAGCAGCCCGTCCGAGGCCTTCGGCAGGTCAGTCACCCACACGACGACCGACTCGGTGGACGTCGTCGGGAAGGTGAAGGTCGTCGTGCCTGAGGTCAGCGGGCCCTCCGCCAGCAGTGTGCCCCCCGTCGGGTTCTCAGGGCTCGTCGCACGGATCTGCACGTTGCCACCCGCCCCCGTGCCCTGCAGCTCGATGCTCGAGACCTCGGCCGCGGTCTTGAGCCTCACGGCCAGGCCGATGCCCTGCTTCCACGCCAGTGACGAGGCCGCGTAGTAACGTGAGTACCACTCGGTGGAGGGGTCGCCGTCGATGAGGTTGCCGACCAGTTCCGGGTGCTCGTTGTTGTCGCCGTAAGGGTCCAGTGACTCGGCGCCGACGATGACGGCCGGCGCACTGGGCTCGGCCGTCTCAGCGCCCTCCTCGGCGGAGGCCCTGGTGGGTACTGTGCGCGCGGCGGGGATCTCCTCATCGGTGATGGGGACGCGACCGAGTTGGACGAGGTTGCTGACGGCGAAGTACACGCCGACGACGACGCCCACGAGTACCAGCACCATGACGACGGCGGTCGTCATGCTCAGCCGTGAGCGGCCAGAGTTCTTGTTGTCCCTGGAGGGGGTGGGTGCGCTGGTGCGCGGGGTGGGTGCGACCGACGGCGTGGAGGCCCAGCCCTCCCGCTCGGCCCATGCGTCGATGTGCTCAGGCTCGACCTCGGAGACCAGCTCCGGTGCCAGCGCACCGAGGGAGATAGTCGGGCTGTCAGTACCGGATGCTGCCGCCCACGCACTGGTGCTCGCGGTGGGGGGCTCGGTGGTCTGGAGCGGGGCGGCGGAGGGGTTGGCGGCGGGGAACTCGGTCGTGGGAAGCGCGTCGGCGGCGGGCGCGGACCGGGCGGCGGAGCGTTCCTTGAGGCGGGTCAGCAGGCCCTCAATGCCGGCGGCCGCCTGCGTGGCCGCCCGGGTGGCACCCCTGGCAATGACGGCCCAAGCCGCCGCCAGGCCGGAGGCGGCCGTCAGTGCCGAAGAGGCGAGTGCCGAGGAGAGTAGACCCGAGGAGGTGGGAGTTGAGGGGGCCTCATCCGCGTCAACCGGGACGACCACGGGCTCCGGGGCAGGTTCGACCACGGGCAGTACCGAGGTGTCCCAGGGCCTGAGGGCCTGCGCCACCTCAGCGGCGGACTGGGGCGGGGCATCGCCCCAGGTGCGGGCCACGAGCGCGTCCAGGTCCGGGTGCTCGGCCACGGCCGGGACCAGGCTCGAGGGGGCGACCGGTGCGTCCGCGTGCAGCGGTGCGGAGGCGATGCCCGCACGTTTGCCCGGCCAGCGTCCGGTGAGCCCGTAGTAGAGGAGCTCGACGAGCACGTGCGCGTCCGTGCGGTCGGCGGCGAGCGGGTCGGCGTCGGCGTCCTCTAGGCCCAGCAGCGCGGCCTCGATGCCAACGCCGGAGACCTGAACGGTGCCGTCGGGACGCAGACGCACGGACTCCGGGGCGAGGTTGAGGTGGTGCAGGCCGCGCAGCGAGCAGGCGTCCAGCGCCTCGGCGGTCTCACCGATGATCGCTCGCACCTGCTCGGGGCTCAGACCGGACGCCACGAGGCTGCGCAGCGTGCGGCCCGTCGCAGGCTCGGTGATGATGTGGCCGGGGGGCGCGTACTCGACGTCCAGCACGCGCTGGGTGCGCTGGTCCACCACGAGGACGGCCCGGGCGGCTGTCGACAGGACCTCTTGGCGGTTGTGGGTGGCCTCCGTCAGGGCCAGGACGGTGACGTCGCGGTCGAGGATCGTGTCCCGCCCGGCGTGGCGCACGATGCGCGGCAGCGTCGCAGGCAGGGGGGCGATGAGGCGGTAACGGCCGGAGCCGATAGGGGTACCCTCGGGCGTGCCGCCCGCAGGGGCGGGGCGACCGGCAGCGACCACAGTGGCCCCCCCTTCCGTGCGTGCTAGCGCTGGCGCCGTCGAGGCGCTCAGGGCGAGTCTATCCACGTCCCCCATATCTGGGGTGGGCCGGGTGCCGGTGGAGACCGGGGTGGCGGTCGGGGCGGGCAACGGGGCCGCCGTCGGGACGGACTGTGGGGCCGGAGTCGGGAGCGCCGTCCGCTCACCGGCTGCCGGCAGGGCCAGCACCCGGCCCAGCCGACTGAGCGCCCGGCCCGCCCCACCGGGCAGGTGGCGTGCGGCCACGAGCAGCAGGCGCGACAGCGGCCCGAACAGGACCCCCAGCTCCGACACCCGCAGCGCCCGCGCCGCCACGAGATATGCCAGTGTCATGAGCACGGCGGCCAGCAGCACGATCACGAGCGCGTCCGTGGCCCGAGTGCCCGTCATCGACCCGTCCGCCGGCCCCAGAAGGCTGCGCACCCCCCACCCGACGACGAAGGCCACGAGGGCCGCGCCCACGAGCCGCGCATAGGTCGAGGCCACCCGGCGGCCGTCCAGGCTCGGCAGGTGACGGCGCAGCAGGGGCACCACGGCCGCCGAGGCCGCCACCAGCGACAGCACGTTGGCAACCGCCGCCCACGCCATCCAATGGTTGGCGGGCGCCAGCAGGTAGGCGATGATGCAGCCCAGCGCGCCGACGCCGCCCACGACGACATCGGCGCGCACGAGCCTGCGGGTGTCGGCGTAGGCGAGCAGGACCCGCTGGGTGGTGAACCAGATGCCCTGAAAGGGGATGCCCAGGGCCAGGATGGACAGGATCGGCGCCGACGCCGTCGCCTGCTCCAGGGACAGTGAGGGGACGAAGAGCTGCAGGGCCGGGGCGGACAGGGTGGAGATCCCGACGGCGAAGAGCACCGTGAACACGCCGACTGAGCGCAGGCCCAGGGACAGGTCGTCACGCACCCCCTCGCGGTCCCCGGCCGCTGCCTTCTCGCTCATCCGCGTGAACAGGGCGGTGATGACCGAGGCCGTCACCAAGGACTGGGGCAGCATGTAGACGAGCAGCGCGTTGGCATACATCGTCGTCGAGGGCACGATGATGCCCGCGAACTCAGCCGACTCGGCGGCCGTGACCGCCTGCGAACCCAGGTTCGTCACTGCCAGGTCCCCCAGTGAGGAGACGACGGTGCCCAGCAGTGCCCACAGGGCCACCTTGGACATCGTGCCCAAGCCGGTTCCCTTCAGACCCCACACGAAGCGCGGACGGAAACCGGAACGACGCAACGGCACGTACAGGACCAGGGCCTGCAGGGCGATACCCAGCGTCGTCGTACCACCCACCAGGGCGATGCGGCCCGCGTCCCACAGGCCCGGGTCCTGGCCCTGGGTGTAGCTGCCGTACAGGCGCAGGTAGGCCAGGATCGCGACGATCGAGATGATGTTGTTGAGCACCGGCGCCCACATGTAGGGCCCGAAGTTGTGGCGGGCGTTGAGCACCTGCCCCCACAGGGCGTACAGGCCGTAGAAGAACACCTGCGGCATGCACCAGAAGGCGAAGGCGTAGGCCAGGGGCTGCCAGCGGTCCAGGCCCGAGGCGTACAGCGTGATGACCAGCGGCGCCGCCACGGTCAACAGCGCGGCGACCAGGGCGATGACGGTGGCGGCCGCCGTGAGCAGGCGGTTGACGAGCTCGTCGCCGTTGCGCTCGCGCATGACGCGCACGATCTGCGGCACGAGGATCGCGTTGAGGACGCCGCCGATGATGAGGTTGTACAGCTGCGTGGGCAGCATGTTGGCGACGTTGAAGGCGTCGGCGGCGCCCGAGGCGGTCGCTCCCAGGGCCGCGATGAGCAGCGCGTTGCGCACCAGGCCGAGCAGGCGCGATGTCAGCGTCCCGGCCGCCATCACGGCGCTGGAGCGGGCGATGGAACCCCGTTCGCTCATGCCTCCCCCTTGGTCCTGGTGCGCCGGCCCCGACGCACCGTGCGCACGATGCCGACGACGAGGACGAGCACCAGCAGCCCGGCAACCACGCGCGTGCCCATGCTCTCCCAGTCCGCGTGCACACGGGTGAGGATCGCCACCGGCGTGCCCACCCTCGTGCCGTCGGGGGCGAGCAGGTCGATCATTACCGTCACCTCACCCGAGCCCACAGCCGTGATCGGCACGCTCGCTGTGGCCTCCCCCTGGGCCGGGACCGTCACCTCGACGTCCTCGGACACCTGCAGGCGCGTCGAGCTGGGCTTGAGGTGTACCCGCACGGTCACGTCCTGGTCGAGGGAGGACACGACGCGCACCGGCATGGCCGCGGACTGCGCAATGACGTTGATCGTCGACGACGGCGCCGCGCTCAGCCCCGCCGTCACCGTCTGCCTCAGGCCGGCGACGGCGGCGGTGTACGCGCTCCTGCCCGCCGCATCCGTGCGCCAGGCGTTCGACACGCTGGCGGAGACGACCTCCGTGGCTTCATCGGTGATGGCCTGGGGGTCCGACAGGATCGTCGCGAGGGTCTCCAGGTCCGCCTCGGCCCGCCTGGCTGCGGTCAGGTCCTCGGCGCTGAGCTCACCCTCCGCCTGGACCACCTCCGGCAGGGGGTGGCGCGGCGCCTGCTCACCGTTCGTCTCGTCCTCGCGTGCAGAGCCGACGAGGGATCCGAGGTTCTGCGGCACCGTCCAGCGGGCCTCCAGCAGGGCGTCGATGCGCTCGTCCAGGACCGCCGCGGTCTGGGTGGAGGCCTCGGCGCGGCTGACGGTGACGATGACGTCGCGGCCCACGCTCGGTGCCTGGCGCACCCGCACCGCGGTGTCCGCGCGCAGCAGCTGACGGGCGTCGAGCCCGTTGAGCTCGGCGCCGTCGGAGGTGCCTGAGGCCGCGTCCGACAGGTCCTCATCCGGCACGAGCACCGCACGCCCGCTGATCGTCGTCGTGCCCGAAGGCGTGTAGAAGAGGTCCTCGGCCACCGGCAGGTCACCGGGTGAGGCGATGACGGTTGTCACCGTGTCGGGCAGGAGGGACAGGGTCGTACCGTCGAGCGGGCCGATGGCCAGAACCGTCGTCGTGCTCGAGGACAGGTCCGTGCCGAGCGCGCCGTCCACCAGAGCGGCCTCCTCCTGCGCGCGGGCGAGTGCGCTCGCGGCCAGGTCGCGCTCGCCCAGGTGGGCCAGTGAGGCGAGGTCCGCGTCGCGCCAGGCCAGGATGACGATGTCGCCGGCCTCGTACGCGTCCATCAAGGCCTGGGCGAGCTCGGCGCGCGCCCGAAGCACAGTCGTAGCGGGATCAGGGTCGGTGGGCCGGGCGGTGGGCCTCGCCGTCGGACTCGCGGTCGGGTCGGAAGACGCTGTGGCGGACGCCGTCGGGCCCGGGCTCCGCGGGGCGGCGGACGTGGTTGGGCTCGCCGTCGGACTGGGTGAGGCCGTGGCGGACGCAAGCGCCTCCTGCTCCTCCTCGTCCAGGGGCAGGCCCAGGGCCTGAAGCAAGTAGGGGTCGACGGCGAGCACGACGCCCTCGCGCGCCAGGCCCAGCAGCGTCGTCACCCGCTGGCGCAGGGCCGTGACCTCCTGAGCCTCCTCGGCGGAGACCTCAGCCGGGCTCGCGAGAGTGGGGGCGGACAGCAGGGCCGTCATCTCGGCCGCCGAGGCCGCGACCGGCACGACCGCCGTCACCCGGGAGGCCTGGGCGGTCATGCCCGGGTCCCACAGCAGCAGCGTGCGGTCCACCGCAACCGTGTCATAGCCCTCAGTGAGGATGACCTCGACGCCACGGGGGCCCCACTGGTCCGTGTCGTCCAGGGGCAGGTCAGCCGCCGGCACCGTCATCGTGAAGTGGTGCGTCTCACCGGGGGCGATGTCTTCGGTGCTCTCGACATGCACCTGGCTGACCTGGGTGTGGCGCGTCTGGGCCAGCCACAGCTCGAGCTCCTCGACCGTCACCTCGGTGCGGGACTGCACCTGCACCACGAGACTCGCCTCGCGCACCGGCTGGTCCGTGCCATTGGTGACCGATCCGGTGATCGTCACGGACTCCTCGCTGGTGAGGACCTCGGGGGCGAGTGAGTCCACCGAGAGGGTCACCCGGCCCTCGACGTAGGGGGCCGTCGTCGTGCCGACGGCGGTGGTGCCGGAGGCTGGGGCGGGGGCGGCTGGGGCGGCTGGGGCGGACACCGACCCGGTCAGGGGCAGCGCGACCGCCACCTGAGCATAGGACGGGGCGAGCGCCGTCGGCACAAGAAGCACCGCGGCAGCCGCTGTGGCTGCCCAGGCGCGCAGGAGGCGACGGCCCACGGATCTCACCCGTCCCCGACGAGGATCTCGCGGGCGGCGGCGACGATGCGCCGCTCATTGGGGTAGGCCAGGCGGCGTGAGACCTCGTCCAGGTCCACCCAGGCAACATCCTCCGCCTCGTGGTCCGGGTCGTTGCGCGTGGTCAGCTCGCCGTCGATCGCCTCCAGCAGGAAGTGGTGCACGACCTTGTGGACACGGTGGTTGTCACCGGCGAACCAGTAGTCGATGGTCGCCAGGTGGCGCAGCACGCGGCCGGTGATCCCCGTCTCCTCCGCGATCTCACGCACCGCTGCCTGCTCCGCCGTCTCCTCGCCCTCCAGATGGCCCTTGGGCAGGCACCACTCCAGGCGGCCTCCGCGGTTGCGCCTCGCGATGACGGCGGTGACGGCCCGGCCGTCCTGCACGTCAATGATGAGGCCGCCCGCGCTCGTCTCATCGACGACGGGCAGGTGGCGCGCACTCGCCCGGTGCGGCTGGGAGCCGGCGTGGGGTCCGCGAGTGCGATGGCTGGGCATGGAGGACACTCTAGGCGGTCCCGCCAGGTAGGTCGGTCGCCGACCGGTACGCATGGCACCCTTGTCCTGATGAGCGACCAGAAGACGACGACGAGCACCCCCGCCCCCGGCAGCCAGGCCGGGCGGGTCCAGCCCGAGGCCATCGCCCTTCCGGCGACCGACCGTGATCGGGATGCCGCGGGATTGACCGCCACAGCCCGCGATGCGCTCGCCCACCTGCCGGTCTCGCTCGCGGCGCTGGGCCACCGCTTCGCGCGCGCCGGGCACGAGCTCGCCCTCGTCGGCGGCCCGGTGCGCGACGCCTTCCTTGGTACCGCCCCCCACGACCTGGACTGCACCACCTCCGCCCGCCCGGACGAGACCGAGGCGATCCTCACCGCTTGGGGTGACGCCTGCTGGGACGTGGGCAAGGAGTTCGGCACGATCGGGGCCCGCAAGGGCGATGTCGTCGTCGAGGTCACCACCTACCGCACTGAGGAGTACGAGGTCGGTAGCCGCAAGCCCGTCGTCGCCTACGGGGACACGCTCGAGGGGGACCTCACCCGCCGCGACTTCACCGTCAACGCCATGGCGCTGCGCCTGCCCGAGCTCGAGCTCGTTGACCCCTGCGGTGGGTTCGATGACCTGGCCGCCGGCGTCCTGCGCACCCCGGTGAGCGCTGTGCAGTCCTTCGACGACGACCCCCTGCGCATCATGCGCGCGGCCCGTTTTGCCGCCCAGCTCGGCTTCGACGTCGGGATGGACGTCATGGATGCCATGAGTGAGATGGCCGGACGGCTCGAGATTGTCTCCGTCGAGCGCGTGCGCGCCGAGCTCGAGCGTCTGCTCATCTCGCCCTGGCCGCGGCGCGGGCTGGAGCTGCTCGTGCACACGGGTGTGTGCGACGTCGTCCTGCCCGAGCTGTCCGCCCTGCAGGAGACGGTCGATGAGCACCGACGCCACAAGGACGTGTACGAGCACACGCTCACCGTCCTCGATCAGGCGATGGACCTGGAGACCGGGCCCGACGGGCCCGTGCCCGCGCCTGACCTCGTGCTGCGGCTGGCGGCGATCCTTCACGACATCGGCAAGCCCGCCACCCGTCGCTTCCTGCCCGACGGCACGGTGACCTTCCATGGCCACGACCACGTGGGTGCGCGCATGACGAAGAAGCGGCTGACCGCCCTGCGCTTCGACAAGCAGACCGTCAAGGATGTGTCCCGGCTGGTGGAGCTGCACCTGCGTTTCCACGGTTACGCCGACTCCGGCTGGTCCGACTCGGCTGTGCGCCGCTACGTCACTGACGCCGGCCCGCTGCTTGAGCGGCTGCACCGCCTCACGCGCGCCGACGTCACGACGCGCAACAGGCGCAAGGCCCGCATGCTCGACGCCGCCTACGACGACCTCGAGCGGCGCATCGCCGAGCTCGCCGCCGAGGAGGAGCTGGCGGCGATCCGCCCGGATCTGGACGGCGGGCAGATCATGGCCGAGCTGGGGCTCGAGCCGGGGCCGGTGGTGGGCGAGGCCTACCGCTTCCTCATGGACCTGCGCATGGAGAAGGGCCCGCTGGGTGAGGAGCTGGCCCGCGAGGCCCTGCGATCCTGGTGGGCCGCGCGCGACTGAGGCTGGGGGCTGCCTCGCGTCGTGCCGGTCGGTGTCCCGACATGCGGCGCCGAGGGGCACGCGGGGGGTCGCCGGGAGAGTTGCACGCTCAGTCGGGATCCGTTGACGCGATTATGCGGAAAAGTCCTGGGCGGTGAGGCTCCCATGTGCGTGAGCCTCTGCGGTGCACATGGGAGCCAGCAGCATGGGAGCGAAATGGCTGTACGTCGTCACAACTGTCACATGAGCGTGCAATCCCCCTGGCGGCGACACCAGCAGTGGCGCCAGCGCTTGCACGAGGACTGTTCCCAGGACACGGTCTGAGCTGAGTCATGACAATTGAGTGCCCATGTCGGTTCGTAGTCCGCTGGCTTGAGCTGGAGGACGTCGAGGATGGCTTGGGCTTGTGGCGTGATGGGGTTGCTGGCGGTGATGGTCTGCCCGGCCAGGTGTATTTGGATGGTTCGGATCGACCGCGGGGTGTGGGTGATCTTCTTGATTGACAGGCCGGTGACATCTTGCAGGCAGTGGGCCACCGCCAGGGACGCCATGACCATCACCAGACGGGTGAGCCGCTGAGCGGAGAGTGGCCCTCCCCGGAGGGCGTTCAGCGCAGGACCCATTGCTCAGCCTCCGTCAGGGGGTCGGCCCCAGCAGGGCCGCCGTGGCTGCCAGCTCAGAGCTGACGACCCGCCCGCCGTCGGCGACCGTGCGGATCGCCTGGAGCAGGTCACGGGCGTGGACGTCCTTGCCGAGGAAGTCACGCCGACAACCTCGATAGCCGGATCGGTACCCAGGAGCGTCCTGAGCGTCTTGGCGAAGAGGACCTGGTCGTCGACGACCGCCACTCGGATACTCATGCTGTGACCTCCTGCGGGTCTTGAATGTCGCCGACGACGTCGGGACGGACGGTGAGATCCGACAGGGTGACGTCGATTGTGGTGCCGCAGCCCGAGGAGCCGATACGCAGGTCGCCGCCCTGCCTCTCGATCGCGCGGCGCAGCATAGCCAGGCCGTGGGCGGGGCGCAGACGTGAGGTGTTGAAGCCGCGTCCGTTGTCGGCGACCGTCAGGCGCAGGGCCGACAGCTCCTGACCGATCGAGTCGTGCAGGTCGCGGGTGATGCGGGCGCGCTCGCGGTTCTGAGCGAGGACGACGGCCCGGGCGGAGCGGTTCGTGACCTGGTGGTCGAGGTCTGTGAGGACCCGGACCCACGCGGTGGCGAGGACCGCCGTCGCCATGACGATGAGGCCCTCAACCGAGGAGGCGGGGCTGATAAGGGCCAGGGCGAGCGCCAGGGCGACAACCTTACCGACGGCGACGGCCGCGATCTCCTGACACCTGCGCTACATGCGGGCGCCGCAGCTGGAGCAGAAGGTGGCGTCCTCGGTCTCGAGGTACCCGCAGGACCGGCAGCGCACGCGAATCTGCGACTCGGCGCCGGCACCCAGCCTGCCCAGTGCGGGCACCTCCTCAAGCCGCTGCTGGTCCTTGGCCCCCTGTGCGCGGCTCCAGGGCTCAGCGTCGCGCACTTCTCCCTGAGGGGACAGGATGACGCCTGAGCCGGCCAGGCCCTTGCGTCCGATCTTTTGCAGCATCTGGCCGCCGATCATGAGGAGGATGCCGACGAAGGCCAAGGGGAACACCTTGAGCGTCCGGTCGAAGTGTGTGTCGAACGCGTCGGGGTTGCCGAACGTCGAGTTGAAGCTCGTGAAGAAGGTGAGGAAGACGGAGGCGAAGGCGATGAAGCCCACGACCTGCAGTGCAATACCACCGTAGTAGGCCCACTTGCGCCAGGGTTCGACGTCGTACTGCCGTTGCCGACCCCCGTTGTTGCTGTAGGGGGACTGTGAGTCATTGGTGCTCATGAGGCTCCATTCATCGGTGCGGTCACCAGCTGCGAACTGGCGCACGACGCCCACAGGATATGCCGCCTGCCGCCATGCGCGTGCACAGCTTCTCCGCCGGCCCTGCCCAGCTCCCCCTGTCCGTCCTCGAGCGGGCTGCCTCTGAGCTCACCGACTGGCGGTCCTCCGGGATGTCTGTGCTCGAGGTCTCCCACCGCGGCAAGGACGTTACCGCCTGCGCCGCCGACGCACCGGCTGGGGTCGGTCGAGGTGCGCCACGTGGACGGGGGTATGAACATCCTGGAGCGCACGGGGTTGTTGTCATGGCTGTCTGACGGCGATCGTGACGCTGGTCTGGTCGGCGCGAGGAACGGTGGTGGGGCGGGCAAAGAGGCGGCTACCGGATGCCGGATCCTCACGAGCACCCGCTGCTTGACCGAAGGCGTGGACGTGCCGGCGCTCGACGCCATGGTCAACAAGATCGACCTCAACCACTCCAAGCCGGACAAGATTGCCATCATCGACCCCTTCGCGTCCGCCGGGGCTAACGGCGGCGAGGGCGGGGCGTCGCCGCCGTCCGTGGTTCAGGGGGCCTTCGATTTGGACTCACTGGGCCAGTGGAAGGAGGCCATCTACGCGCGGCTCGTGCAGAAGGTGGGGTCGCGCCAGTACCGGGAGCAGTGGGCGAAGGATGTCGCCCGGATCGCCGAGAGGCACCGCATGCGCCTGGCCGAACGGGTAGCGGACCCGCGGGTGACCGAGGAGCTTGAGGGCTTCTAGGCCTCGGTGCGTGAGCGCTGCACGGGCATCGACAACGCCAAGGGCAAGCAGCGGATCATCACCGAGCTGTACAAGGTCTTCTCTCTGGCCTTCAAGAAGATCGCCCAGTTCCTGGGCATCGTGTACACGCCGGTGGAGATCGTCGACTTCATCCTGCGCAGCGTGGACCGCCTGTCGCGCGATCACTTCGGGCGCGGGGTGATCGACGAGGGCGTGCACGTGCTCAACATTTCCCGACCTGAACGGATAATGCGAGACGGGTCACTGACCCTGGCCGCATAAAAGTAGACGCTTAACCGGCTCATCCCATTTGAGGGTGTGGGTGGGGTCTGGGTCCTCTGGTCTCTAGTTGTGTCAGGCTCCGGGTTTGGTGGGGGCTGGTTTGTCTGGTGCTGGTGGTTGCTGGTTGGGGGTGGTGGGTGTGGGGGGTGTTGGTGGCTGGTTGGAGGGTGCTGTTGTGCTCGGGCGGGGGTGCAACATGGCGGTGGTGGGGTGGGGGCGGGTGGTGCCCGCCCAGTGGGGCCTGCTGGGTGGTGGCGGTCACGGGCGTCGTCCAGATCGTCCAGGTCCTGGAAGGGGCTGTGGGTGTCGAGGTGGGCGCGGTTGCGGATGGGCTCGGCCCTTGCGACGGTGGGTTCAGGGCCTGGGCCAGGGCGCCTGCGTAAGGGGGCCGTCCCTTTTGGGGCCGAGCGGGGCCACGGCGTCGGCCTGGCTCGGGGCCTGGCCGTGGCCGGTGGGCGCGGTGCTGCGCCGCGCGGTCGCAAGTGGTGGGCCAGGCCCGCCAGCGCCCCCCCTCTCGCTCACGCGGGGGGGGGCTGGTGGTAGGCAGGGGTCTTGCCCTGAGGAAGCACAGTTAGTGTGGACCACTTGCTGCCATCTTGGACCACCTGCCGTCGTTCGGACCACCTACGGACGCGTCTGGGGTGGTCCAAACGACCGAACGTGGTCCAAACGACCGAACGTGGTCCAAACGACCGAACGTGGTCCGAACGACCGAACGTGGTCCGAACTGATCAATGGCGCTCCACACAGCGCACCGGGGCCCGGTAGCGGCCCCAGCCACCGGCCGACCGTCGCCGGCCAGACCCGCAAGCACTCAGCCGCCCGGCCCATGGACCAGCCCTCCACCCCCAGGCGGGCAAGACGACGACGCCCACCAGGCGTCAAAGGTGCGCCAGCATGCGCCATGAAGGCCTCCCCAGACCGCACGTGGGCGTCAACCCCGCATCCCGCCCAGCAGGCCTCCACCCAACCCGTTCACAACCCCAAAGAAAGCACAACTAGAGACCGGAGGACTCAGACCCCACCCACACCCTCAATTGGGATGAGCCCGTTTGACCTGAGACTGGACGCGGTGGGGTGGCTGGAAGGGTGAAGCCCCCGCTCGGATTGCTTGTTGACCTGGGTAGTGCTAAACTTCAATATTGAATCGTCGTTCGGTTTTAGGAGTGAAGATGCCTCAAGTGTTGAAGGCCGAGGTGCGTGAGCGCCTGGTCGCTGCCGCTGAGCACGTCTTCTACGTCAAGGGATTTATGGATGCGCGATTGAGTGACATCGCAGCACAGGCTGGAGTATCAACAAGTCTGGTCTATTCCTATTTCAAGAACAAGGAGGATCTGTTTGCTGAAACCGTGCAGATCTTGCCTTTGGATTTCGATGAAATTGGGCGTCAGGAAGAAGAGCTTGATGTTGGCTCCCCCTATGAACGTTACGCTGCCATTGCCGATGATTACATGAAACTTCTTCTCAAACACCATCGAGCCTTTGTCATCGTGATGGACAAGAGTCAGGGCACGGCCTATGCGAATTCGAAGAGTGAGATGGTTACGGCAATGCAGCACCACATTGCGCGTCAATTGGAGAAGAAAAGCCCCAAGAAGTATCCAGATTTGCTGCCTCACGTTTTGGCATCAAATTTCGTGGAAGGTCTATTGGAAGCCGCCCGTCACTATCAGTCGCCTGAACAAGCGCATGAATTGTTGGATTGGATTATGCGTTGTTATTACGAGGGAGTGAACTCGCTGTGAGTTGTTGCTTTCTGGTGAGTTTCTTCCACTCGGGCGAGGCGGGGAGAAAATTTTTTACCCTCAAAACCGAATCTGCATTTGGTTTTCACAGGCAGGTGTGCGATGGCTAAACAGAGTGAGTTGACCCAACAGATACAGCGGCGGTCCTGGCTGCCGAATGTGCTCAATGCTGTGGCGTTGTCACTTGACGTAGTGCCTCCAGTATTGGTGGTGGTTGCACTGTCGTTGTTCTGGGAGGACGAGCTTGATGTGCTCTGGATCTGGTGGATCGCGGCGATCACAGCATTGGTGTTGACAGTGAAAGCGTTCGTGGTCTTTGTTGCAGTATGGCGCTCGCACCGGGTGGCTTATGGCGCGTTGGCGCACGTGCGGTTGGGGATCTTGGAACATCTGCGGCGAGTGCCGCTGGGGTTTTTCCAGCGGCGCAGGGTTGGGGATTTAGCCAATGTTATGAAGAACGATGTCGAGCAGGTTGAAGTGTATTTGGCTCATGGCTTGCCGGAGACTATCGCGGTCACGGTGATCCCAATCGTGGTTGGGATTGCAGTACTAGTTGTGGATTGGGCCATGGGGCTGGCCATGTTGATCGGACTGCCGATGATGTGGCTGCTGAAGAAGGCGTTCTCAGCCCAGTGGGCGCAAGGATTTGCGGTGGTGGGGCGTTACACTACCACAATGCAAGAAGCATTGACTGAATATGTGGCTAATATTCCGGTGATTAAAGCCTTTGGCCGCAGTGAGACCAAGACTGATCACGCGATCAAAACTTCGCAGGACTATGTCTTGTGGGTTACGAAGTCGATGAATAGTGTCTCGGTGCCGATGGGTTTGATCGCTATGTCGATGGAGTCTGGTTTCGTCGCAAGTGTGCTTGTGGGGCTTCTTCGACTACAGGCAGGGATGATCACTGTCGAGCGGATGATCGTCGCAATGATCTTGGCTGCGACGTTTACTGCGACAGTCGCTAAGTCCGGAACGTTGCAGCATTACTTCTTCATGTTCAACCAGGCAATGAAATCTATCGGTGCGATTCTTGACGCGCCCGTGGCGCAGTTTCCTCGTCAGTCGGCTCCGGTTCCGGCAGGTGATGTGGTTTTTGCTGATGTGACCTTCACGTACCCAGATGAGTTTCTGCCCGTCTGCCGCCGAGTTGATCTCACGGCGATGCAGGGCACGACGACGGCTTTGGTGGGGGCCTCGGGCTGTGGTAAATCCACCCTCATGAGCCTCCTCATGGGCTTTTGGGAACCTGATAGCGGACAGATCACTGTGGGGAGCGTCTCCGCCCGTCAGGCCAGTGCCGAGCAGTGGGGGCGATTATTCTCTTTGGTCTCCCAAGAGGTATTTTTGTTCAACTTAAGTATTGCCGACAATATCCGCATCGGTAACCCGCAAGCGACTCAATCACAAATTGAACAGGCTGCACGGCAGGCGCGGATTCACGATTTCATCATGGGACTACCTGAGGGCTATGACACGATGGCCGGTGAGGCCGGGGTGAGGTTTTCTGGTGGCGAGAAGCAGCGTTTGTCTATCGCGCGCGCCCTACTTAAAGACGCACCGATCATTATCTTAGATGAAGCAACCAGTGCCCTTGATGGGGAAAATGAAAAACTTATCAACGCCGCACTGGCCGAACTGTCAGCAGGAAAAACTGTTTTCATGATTGCCCACCGCCTGCACAGTGTTAAGGATGCCGATCAGATCGTGGTGATAGATCACGGGCAGGTTGTGGCCGCAGGAACTCACGAAGACTTGCTCGGTCACTGCCTGATGTACCGGGAGCTTGTTGAGGCGCAAAACCAGGTCGATAGCTGGGATATGAAAGCGAGCAACTCGTGATTCACCAGATTTTTGGCACTATGACCTCTGCTGGCCGCAAGATGTTTGTTGCGGCGATCGTGGGCTTTACTCTGTATTCCATGGTCTCTATTGCAATGGTTTTGCTGACCGTGGTGGCGATCGTGGATGTTATTAACGACAGTGGGCATCTGTGGATGTATGCCATCGCGTTGGCGATACTGCTGCTGGTGAAAACTACGAGTGGAATTTGGGCAGATAAGCAAAAACACTGCGCTGGGTTTGACCTTGTTTTCCAGATCAGAAAACAAGTCATCCGTCATCTGAAAAAACTTCCCTTGGGTTATTACACCCAGTCACGGTTGGGAGAAATCAGTGAAATCATTCATCGTGACGTCGACAACATGGAGCTCATTGTCGCCCACCTGTGGACACGGCTGAGCGCCGATATCCTCGTTTCCGTTCTCCTATTGAGTGGCTTGCTGATGTACTCGTGGCCGCTGGCGTTGCTAATGATCTGCACACTGCCCTTGGCCGTGCTCTATCTTGTGTTGGCGCTGAAGTATGCCCAACCCTTAGAGAAGGCCACAGGTGATGCCGGGGCAGATATGGCGAGCTTATTCGTTGAGTATGTGCGTGGGATGCCGGTGATCAAGGCCTTTAGTCAGTCTCATGCTCTCGATGATCGTGTCCATGATTCCATCGAACGCTTCGCCCAGGCATCAGGAAAAGCTGCGAAGAACCGGGCTGCAACGCTTGCCATCTACGGCTGGATCATGAACCTGTCCTTGGTGGCAGTAATTACAGGTGGTCTGCTGATGGTACTTTACGGCACCGTGTCTGCTGTTGTTTTCTTGGTATTTATCGTGGTGTCGGTCGAATTCTACAAGCCCTTCGTTGCTCTCGAAGGTCATTGGATGAACTACCTGACGTGCGTGGATTCTTATCGGCGCATCACCACCGTTACTCAGGCGCCAATCCTTTCCGAGCCGAAACAGCCTCGTATACCTCAAGGAGCAGATATCGCTTACGAGCATGTCACCTTTCGCTATGCACAGGCAGACGCTCCGGCCTTAACTGATGCCTCGTTGCGTATCCCAACAGGCACGACGACAGCACTGGTTGGTCCTTCCGGGGCTGGAAAAACTACAGCCACCTCTTTACTAATGCGATTTTGGGATGTGGACTCCGGTCAGATCCGTATCGGCGGTGTGGATCTGCGTGATATCGGTAGCGAGGGAGTTCTGGCACAGATTTCTGTTGTCATGCAAAACGTGTACCTGTTCGCAGACACCATCGCCAATAACATTTCCTTGGGCAAAAAGGACGCCAGCAGGGAAGAGATCATGGCTGCGGCGAAAGCCGCCCTTATCCACGACGACATCATGGCCTTACCTAAGGGGTACAACACTCGTATCGGAGAAAACGGGGTCGGGCTTTCTGGAGGACAACGGCAACGACTATCAGTGGCCAGAGCCTTTCTAAAAGATGCCCCGATCGTCGTTCTCGATGAGATCACCGCCAATGTTGACCCGATCAATGAGGCGTTAATGCAGCGAGCTGTCACGGAACTGACTGCGGGACGCACCGTCATTGTGATCGCCCATCATCTACACACAATCCAGTCTGCCGATCAGATTGTTGTGTTCGATGCCGGCAGGATCATCGAAACCGGAACCCATACACAGCTGTGTGCCCTACCAGATGGGTACTACCGGCGCATGTGGGAACAATGTGAGGGGCTGGTATGAGACAAGTCCAGGTCAGATCAGCGTAAACAAGCTATCGTTCACCCATCTCAATGTCGATGCGCGCAACGTGGACTGCCACGTGCTGAGGTCGGTCAGCGAATCAATAACACTGTCAGGCAACTACACCTGGAGCTTTTGCTTAAGCACGGCCTCTTCAATATCTCCAGCGGTCAGCTTCAGCAGATCGCCATCGGTTCGGCCTACACGCAACGTCCCCCGATTTATCATCTTTGATGAGCCATCGGCAAACCTCTATTTTCACGCAACTATGCGGCTGGCAGATATCCTGGCACAGCTCAAGAGGGACGGCGCCACACTGCTGGTTGTCGAACATCGTCTGCGCTGCCTCACCGATATTCTTGACGAGCTCATCATCATGGGCGAGGGCAATATTCAAGCCCGTTATACCTGACCCATTCACCGGGACGGGCACCTTCATCGTGCGGCTGCTGGAGTCGGGGCTGATACGGCCTGAGGACCTGGCGCGCAAGTTACGCGGCCGAGCTGCACAGGCGAGAGCGGGGAAACGTCTTTGCTCAGGGAGGACGGATGACGATCGCGGTCACCTTCCTCGTCAAGGACCCCGCCCACACAGGTCCGGTCGCCATCGCCTCCGAGGCGGACACCTTAGCGGCGGTCACACCCTGCCCACACAGGTCCGGTCGCCATTCACTACCGGGACGTGGGCGATTATCTCCGCCGTGAGGACAAGCTCGCTATCGTCGCGGGCTCACGCCTGGAGGATATGGACTGGGAGGATCTCACCCCAACGAGACCGGTGACTGGATCAATCAGCGCGACCCCAGGTACGCCACCTGGCAGCCGCTCGGCGGCAAGGGCGTGGCCGCTGGGGTGTTTCGGATGGGGAGCAACGGGCTGAAGATCAATCATGACGCGCAGGTCTCCTCCTACTCCCTTCTCCAGCTGTCGCAGCGCGTCTCCGCCATGGTGGACTACTACAACGAACAGGCGCAGGCCGGTGTCGAGCCGGAGTTCCTCAACCCCCCCTGTTCTCCTGGAACCGGGTGGACAAGGCGAACGTTAGAAAGCATCGCACCTACCGGTCCGATGCGGGGCGCCTGTACACCTCGGTCTACCGCCCCTTCGTCAAGCATGGCTGCTTCGACTGGCAGCTCAACGACATGATGTGCCGGCTCTACGAGTGCTTTCCCACGCCGGCGCACGACAACCTGGGGTTCTACCTGACCGGCGTCAGCTCGCGTCACGACTTCAGCGCACTGTTGGTGGACTCGGTGCCGAACCTGCATCCGCTGGATACCGGCCAGTTCTTCCCGCGGTGGACGTGGGAGAAGGTCTGGGGCCGTCACGCCGCCGAGGACGACGGCTTCAACCTCGACGCGCTCAGCGAGCCGCCGGGCGAGGCGGGTTCCGCCGTCGGACGCGAGGGCGAAGTCATCGGCGACCACCGGCGTGTGGACAACATGACAGACGCCACACTCAACGCCTACCGCGCCGCCTACGGGCCCGAGACTGGGAAGGCCGACGTCTTCTACTACGTCTACGGCTTCCTCCACCACCCGGAGTATCGCGCCCGCCACGGCGCCGACCTCAAGAAATCCCTGCCCCGTATTCCGCTGGTGTCCACCCGTGAGGACTTCACCGCCCTGGCCACGGCCGGGCGCGCCGTAGCGGACCTGCACCTCGACTACGAGGAGGTCGAGCCTTGGCCGCTGACCCTCGCCGTGAACGGGATCTAGGTGTCCTGGGCGGAGCGGGCCGGCCTCGACCCCTCCCGCCTGCGGGTGGAGAAGATGCGCTACGCCACGACCCGCGAGGACGGCACGAAGGTCGATGACAAGAGCGCCATCGTCTACAACGAGCACATCACGATCTCCGGCATCCCGGAGCAGGCGCAGGACTACCTGGTCGGCTCATGCAGTGCCCTGGACTGGCTCCTCGACCGCTACCAGATCAAGTTTGACAAGGCTTCCGGCATCGTCAACGACCCCAATGACTGGATGGACGAGGGGGCTGGCGTGGAGCCGGGAGCCCCCGCCCAGCCGCTCAACCTCCTCGACCTCATCGCCCGCGTCACCACGGTGTCAGTCCGCACCCACCAGATCGTCCATGACCTGTCACCCCTGACCATTCGGGACTGAGCGACGAGGCGCGGCCCGGGCGGCCTCGTCGCGGTGCGAGGCCGGTAGGACGGCTCAGACCAGACGCACCCGGCTGCGCTGCTGAGCAGCGTATTGGTTGCGCAACCGAATGAGGCCCGCGTGGACCTCGTCATGGATTGTCGATGAGGTCGTCGCCGCCGTCTCGATCGACACCACCAGAGCGTAGCGGATACGTCCGATGTCACCGCTCTTCTGCCCATCCCTCATGCAGTCCACATGGATCGGGAAGGTGGCGCCGTCGTCGAAGTTCATCGAGCGACCTCCGTCGATGACCTCGTGCTGCAGACTCCCGCGACGTACGGCGTGATGGTCGGCATCCACACGGTCCCCGCCGGCCAACTTCGTGTCAGGTGTGTCGAAGTAGACCTTGGCCGCCCGATAGGTCTGAAGACCATGTGTCGTTGGCGCCCAGTAGGCGAGAGTAATGACGAACCGGCGCCACTCGGCCTTGCTGCGGATCGACAAGGGGAGCGGCAGCTCGTACGTGTGACGCTCATCAATGCCGATCTCATTGCCAGCAACGACGACCGCCCGGTTGACCGCGCCCCGAGCGACGTCAGGGTCGAGTCGGCCGTAGCCGAACAGGGCGGTCCGCGCCCCACGGGACGACTGTGGGGCGAGCTCCTTGCCCCAGTCACCCCAGGAGCAGGAATGGGCGAGCAGCGCCCGAACGAGAAGCGGGTGAAACAGGGCGTCGGGGAAGGCTCTCACTCCTTCGCCTGGACCCGCCTCAAGGATGTCGAAGAGCGAGCTGGCCTCGCGGGTCACGAGTGCCGCGGCGTGACTGGTGCCGCAGTCGAAGGTTGTCCGGTTGGTCCGTCCTCCGTCTGAGGGTGCGGCAACCTGCACACCTGGACCCGTCCGGCCAGTCCGAGCAACCTCCAGATCAACCGTGCCACCCGATGACGACGGCGTGCCATCCGATACCGGCAGCGGCCTGGCGAAGAGGAGACGTCCACCAACGTGGTACAGGTCCGGCTTGACCGAGCGACTGACGCCGGGACCCGTTGCTGAGTACAGCGCAGGTGCGCCGGGCGCGGTGAGGTCCCAAGCGGTTGCGGACTCGGGTGGAGCGGGCGCAGCGTCGGCGTGGACCGCGCCAACAGTCAACGCGTTCATGGAGTCCCCTGGCGGCAGGATGCTTCGGAGAATCCCGGTACCGTGAACCGCCTGCTCCGCCGCTGACCTGGCGCGGATCGTATCCGTCGCCGCATCCCGGGGAAGCGGGATCGGGGTGTCGTAGTTTCCCGCACTGACGATGAACAGGACGTTGAACTCAAGGGCGAGCCAGTCCAGCAGCCGCCCAGCGGGACTCATTCTTCGCACGAGAGGACGGGCACGGTCACCGATAGACAGGTTGATGAGACGTACGCTCGGGGCCCATGCCTGCCGCCCTGACTCACCTATGAAGAGCCTTCTTACGGCACGGTGAAGAAGGTCGACGAAGAGGGTGTCGGGCAGGACGCTCTCAGTGGGCTGCCCGGACGCTGTGTCCTGCGCGCGCATGATCGGTCGCACGTAGACCGGGCGGTCCAGCGGTTCTCCTGGGTCGGAAAGATCCCCGTGGATGATGAGGGACGCCATCGCTGTTCCGTGGGAGCGAGCAGCGATCTGGTAGCCGCCCGTCACGTCGTCGGCGTCGTCGACAATTAACCTGCCTGCCAAGGCGTCGTGGTTCTGGAAGGGAAGACCGTCAAGCAGCGCGATCCGTGGCTTGAGATCACTAGGTCCCTCGGCAGGGAATGAAGCGGATCCGGTCTCCGAGGGCAGAGGTGAGGAGATGCTCATCGGCCTGAACGGGCTGACGAACATGACGTTCTCCGCCGTGAGAAGCCGGATCGCCTGAGGGCCTTGACTCACGACGTCCTCAACCTGCTTGCGGGGGAGCGCCGCGAGAAGGGCGTGATAGCCGATCTCCTCGATCCGAGCCCGGCTGACGAGCCTCCCACCGCAGTCATCCAGAATCTGTGTGATGGTGCGTTCGGCGTCAACCCGCCGCCCGCGGTCATGGTGGTACCACAGCTCGATCTCCACCCGCACGGGACTGCTGTCGGACTGGCTGATCATCGCAATGGTCTCACGCCAGTGGTCGAGGAGACCGGTCTCTCGTACGCGGTCCTCAGGACCCCAACGGCGCAGATCCACCAGCTGAGCGAAGACCGCCTTGAACCTGCCGAGACCGCGCTCGAATGTCGTCGTAGGGTCCTCTTGCCATCGCTTGAAGAGGCTGAGCATCTGGTCGATGGCCGTGGCGTTCGACATCACCAGGTAGAGCGAGTGCGGCACCGTCTTATTAGTGCGGCCTTTCTTGCCCTCCGTCATGTAGAAGTCATCGTCCGGCTCGGTGTCGTCGGCGACCATCTCGGCGAGGAACTCAAGACCCTCCACCTTCGTGACGGCCTTGTGAAAGTCGCGAACGGATCCGGCGAGGTCAAGGACGACGACGAGGGACGGGTCCATCGCGGTCGGCGTGCCGACCCCACTCGTCACGCGCTGAGCGTTGAAGGCATCAACGAGCTCCGCGAACTTGGGGCCCAGTCGTTCGCCCTGCCGCTGACCTCCAGGACCTGAGGCCCTGGGCAACAGACGTCGCGGCTGCTTGGGGCGACCGGCCTCAGGCGCCTGTGGTGGGTTGAAGGCCAGGAGCGGCCGCGTCCGGGCGGTCACGACCGTACCGAGCCCTGCCAGTGCTCAAGGCGCTCTTTTGCGATCCGGCGCATGTCGGCGCCGGGCATCTCAAGAATCGCTCGGCGTCGGACATCCAAGGCGAACTCCTCGAGCTCCGCGTAGCTCGCACCGGCGAGCCGTTCAGCGAGTGTGCGAGGAGCGTAGCCGAGGTCACCGCCGAAGCGGCCCGCTAGCCGCTCCAGGAACCTCGTCGCCTGTGACCGTGACGGTGGCAGCAGTTCGGTGCGCACCTGGAATCGTCTCCACGCCGCCCGGTCGAGGAGCTCGCTGTGGTTGGTCGCGCCCACGAGGACGACGTGCGGGGGCAGGCGGTCGATCTGGAGGAGCAGGGTCGACACGACCCGCTTGATCTCCCCCGTCTCATGCTCGTCGGCGCGTTCCTTGGCAATGGTGTCGAGCTCGTCGAAGAAGAGCACACAGCGGCGGGTTCGAACGAACTCGAAAGCACTGTCCAGGCGGGCCGCGGTCTCGCCGAGGAAGCTGGAGACCACGCCCTCGTAGCGGATGACATAGAGCGGGAGCATGAGCTCGGCGGCGATGGCCTCGGCCACGCTCGTCTTACCGTTGCCGGGCGGGCCCGCCAGCAGGAGCCGATGCCGGGGGTCGATGCCGTAGCTGCGCAACAGGTCTGCCCGCTGCTGCTCCTCGATGAGCTCGGCAATGACACGGTGAGGCACTGGTGCGAGCTCCAGCTCCTCCAGGCGCCGCCGCGCCGCGACCTCGTGAATGAGATCGCGGACCGATGCTGTGTAGTCGTCGCGAGGCAGCCCCTGCCCCGTCGTCATGATGATCTCAGAGAGGCGGTCCGCAAGCAGATGGTGCTGATTCGCCCGCTCCTCGGCAATGAGACCCTCGACGACGATCCGGAAGCGGTCCCGGTCCCCGCGACGTTCGGCCTCGACGAGATCGAGGAGAAGATCTGCTCGTGCCACGGGCCTTGCCTCCTCATGCCCCGCCGGGCTCTGGCGGGCTGTCAGCTACTGTCGAGACTGCCGGCGTTCGGTCTCAAGCCAGCGTTTTGACCATCGTAGCGCGCCCCTCTGACTCTCACGCCAGGCTCGGCCCGGTAGGCCGGCCGCCCTCAGGCTGGGACACCGCGACGCCCGCGCCCCGGCCCCGGCTACCCTGCCCCCATGCGCGTGCACAACTTCTCCGCCGGTCCCGCCCAGCTCCCCCTGCCCGTCCTCGAGCGGGCCGCCTCCGAGCTCACCGACTGGCGGTCCTCCGGCATGAGCGTCCTCGAGGTCTCCCACCGCGGCAAGGACTTCACCGCCTGCGCCGCCGACGCCGAGGCCACCATCCGCCGCCTGACCGGCGCGAGCGACGACTACGCCGTCCTCTTCCTCGCCGGCGGCGCCACCGGCCAGTTCTCCGCCATCCCCGGCAATCTCACCGAGCGCGGGGACACCGCCGCCTTCCTCAACACCGGCCAGTGGTCCGCCAAGGCCATCAAGGAGGCCCAGCGCCAGGGGGTGGACGCCGTCGTCGTCGCCGACGAGGCCGACTCCTCCTACACCACCACCCCCGACGCCGGTTCCTTCACCGTCCCCGAGGGTGCCCGCTACCTCTACTACTGCGCCAACGAGACCATCGGCGGCGTCGCCATGCCCTACGTGCCCACCGCCGAGGCCGCCGGCGTGCCGATCGTCGCCGACGTCTCCTCCATGTACCTCTCGCGCCCCGTCGACGTCGACGCCTTCGGCGTCATCTTCGGCGGCGCCCAGAAGAACCTCGGCCCGGCCGGCATGGACATCTCCCTCATCCGCAAGGACCTGCTGGGCCGCGCCCGCGCCGACGTCCCCGCCATCTGGGACTGGAAGGTCATGGCCGAGGCCGACTCGATGCTCAACACCCCACCCACCTTCTCCATCTACCTGCTGGGCCTCATCCTGCACTGGATCGAGGACTCCGGCGGCCTGGCGGCCATGGCCGAGCGCAACGACGCCAAGGCGCAGCGTCTCTACGACGCCATCGACACCTCGGACTTCTACTCCAACCCCGTGGAGAAGCGCTCGCGCTCGGCGATGAACATCCCCTTCACCCTCGCCGACCCCTCCCTCGACACCGCCTTCCTCGCCGGCGCCGAGGACGCCGGACTGACGAACCTCAAGGGCCACCGGTCCGTCGGCGGCATGAGGGCCTCCCTCTACAACGCCATGACCGACGACGGCGTGAGCGCCCTCATCGACTACATGGCCGAGTTCGAGCGCACCCGCGCCTGAGCAGCGTCACCGACATCACGACCCGCGGCACCGACAGTAAGGACCCCACCCGTGACCAAGCAGTTCCGCGTCAAGACCCTCAACGCCATCTCGGGCTCGGGCCTGACCCGCTTCCCCGCTGAGATCTACGAGGTCGGCGAGTCCGTCACCTCCCCGGACGCCCTCCTCGTGCGCTCCGCCAAGCTGCACGACACCCCGATCCCGGACACCGTCCTGGCCATCGCCCGCGCCGGTGCCGGCACGAACAACATCCCCGTCGCCGCCATGACCGAGCGCGGCGTCCCAGTCTTCAACACCCCGGGCGCCAACGCCAACGCCGTCAAGGAGCTCGTCCTGGCCGGCCTGTTCATCGCCTCGCGCAACCTCATCCCGGCGGCCCGCTTCGCCCACGAGCTCGAGGGCGACGACGCCGCCATTTCCAAGGCCGTCGAGGCGGGCAAGAAGCAGTTCGTCGGCTTCGAGCTGCCCGGCAAGACCCTCGGCGTCATCGGCCTGGGGGCCATCGGCGTCCAGGTCGCCAACGCCGCCCTGGGACTGGGCCTCAAGGTCATCGGCTTCGACCCGGCCATCAGCGTGGACCACGCCTGGAACCTGTCGTCGGAGGTCGAGCGCGCCCGCACCATCGAGGACGTTTTCCGGCAGGCGGACATCCTGACCGTCCACGTGCCCCTCATTGAGGCGACCCGGGGCCTCGTGTCCACCCAGCACCTGGCGATGATGAAGCACTCCGCCGTCATCCTGAACTTCGCCCGTGCCGAGATCGTTGACGAGGCCGCCGTCGTCTCCGCCCTCGACCAGGGATACCTGCGCGGCTACGTCTGCGACTTCCCGTCGACGGCGGTGCACAAGCACCCCCGGTGCATCTCCCTGCCGCACCTGGGTGCCTCGACGAAGGAGGCGGAGCGCAACTGCGCGGTCATGGCCGTCGACGAGCTGCGCGGCTTCCTCGAGGACGGGCAGGTGCGCAACTCGGTCAACTTCCCCGAGGCCGTCATGGAGCGTGAGTCGGGCACGCACCGCCTCGTCATCGTCAACCGCAACGTGCCGAACATGGTCGGTCAGGTCTCGACCATCGTCGCGCAGGCCGGCCTCAACATCGCCAACCTCCTCAACCGCTCGCGCGGTGAGATCGCGGTGACGCTCGCCGACATCGACGGTGAGGTGGCCGGCCGCGTCCTGGAGCAGCTGACCGCCATCGAGGGCGTCATCTCCGCGCGGGCCATCCCGTCGAAGGCCTGAGGCCGCCTCGCCCTGCCCCTTCCCTGCGGCACCCTCGCTGACCTACCATCTAGTAAATACTAGATAGGCGGCAAGGGTGCCGCAGGAGGTCAAGGATGACAGGGCACACGCAGCGTCTCATATTCGGAGCCGCCTACTACGACGAATACACCCCCGCCTCCGCGGGCCCCGACCGCCTCGAGCGCGACATGCAGATGATGGTCGACGCCGGCTTCACCACCATCCGCATCGCCGAGTTCACCTGGGGCACCTGGAACCCCGCCCCCGGCATCTTCGACTGGCACCACATCGACCGCGCCATCGACGCCGCCGCCGCCCATAGCCTCGACGTCATCATCGGCACCCCCACCGCCGCCGTACCCACCTGGCTCGCCGCCCGCCACCCCGAGATCATGGGCGTATCCGCCTCCGGCCAACCCAACCAGTACGGCCCCCGCCAGAACATGGACATCACGGCCCCCGCCTACCGCTACTACGGCGAGCAGGCCATCCGCGCCCTCGTCGAGCACACCGCGCCGCGAGCCAACGTCGTCGGCTTCCAGCTCGACAACGAGACCAAGTACTACGACGCCTACAACCCCGACATCCAACGCGCCTTCATCGACTGGCTCAAAGCCCGCTTCAACGGCGACCTCGACGCCCTCAACGCCGCCTACGGCCTGAACTACTGGGCCAACCGCGTGGGCGCCTGGGAGGAGTTCCCGGACGTGAGCGCCACGATCAACGGCTCGCTCGGTGCCGCCTTCGATGAGTTCCGCCGCAGCCTCGTCACCGACTTCCTCGCCTGGCAGCGCGCCATCGTCGACGACTACCGCCGCGAGGACCAGTTCGTCACCCACAACTTCGACTACGAGTGGCGCGGGCACTCCTTCGGCATCCAAGGCGCCGTCGACCACTTCACAGCCGCCGACGCCCTGACCCTGGCCGGCGTCGACATCTACCACCCCGGTGAGGACCGGCTCACCGGCAAGGAGATCGCCTTCGGCGGCGACATCAGCCGCTGCCTCAAAGACGGCGCCCCCTACCTCGTCCTTGAGACCCAGGCCCAGGGCCAGATGGGCTGGCTGCCCTACCCCGGCCAGCTGCGCCTGCAGGGCTACTCCCACCTGGCCAGCGGCGCCTTGGGCCTCATGTACTGGCACTGGGGCTCCACCCACAACGCCTTCGAGACCTACTGGAAGGGCCTGCTCTCCCAGGACTACTCGCCCAACCCCACCTACCGCGAGGCCTGCGTCCTCGGCCAGGAGATGCGCGAGCACGCCGCCAGCCTGAGCCTGACCAAGACCAACAGGATCGCCATCATGGTCTCCAACGAGGCCTACACCGCCCTGGAGTGGTTCTCCATCGCCAGCGGCTTCCCCCGCACGTACGCCGGTGGCGGGGTCAACTACAACGACGTCTTCCGCTGGGTCTACGACGCCCTCTTCGATCTCAACCTCGAGGCCGACGTCGTGCCCGCCGACACCCCCCTGGAGCGGCTGGAGCGCTACGACGCCCTCATCACCCCCGCGCTGTACGCGGCCCCGCAGACCACCATCGACACCCTGCGCGCCTACACCACCGGCGGCGGCCACCTCGTGACCACCTTCCGCACCGCCGTCGCCGACGAGAACGTCCAGGTGTGGGCGGACCGCCAGCCCCACGGCCTGTCCGGCCTCCTGGGACTGGGCACCGACCAGTTCACCACGCCCGACGGCGTGCGTCTGGCCCCGGTCGGCGCCCTCGCCGAGCGCCTGGGCCAGGGGACGGACCTGGGCCTGAGCCACGTCCTTGAGCTCCTCACCCCCGTCGAGGCCCCCGAGGCCGGATCCGACGTCGAGGTCCTGGCCACCTACGACCACCACGCCTGGTCCGGTCCCGCCATCGCCACCCGCAGCGTCGGGGCCGGCACCATCACCCACCTGGGCGCCTGGGCCTCAGCCGAGGTCCTGCGCGCCGTCCTCGCCCTCGTGGCCGAGCGGGCCGGCGTGACCGACTGGGCCGGCGACCTCGCCGGCACCATCACCGTGCGCAAGGGCGTCAACGCCGTCGACAACCCCCTGGCCTACCTCCTCAACTACTCCAAGGACGACGTCGAGCTCACCCTCCCGGTGTCCGGCACCGACGTCCTGGGCACCACCGGCCAGGCGGGCAGCGCGCTCGCGGCCGGCCAGACGGTCACCGTCCCCGCCTGGGGCGTCCTCGTCCTCGAAGGCACCCGGGCCTGAGGGCCGCGCCCGTGAGTGACGGGGTGTGCCCTCGCTCGTCCTCGAAGGCACCCGGGCCTGAGCCCTTCTGTCCGACGGCGGTGCGCCCGGCCCGTGCACCGCCGTCGGACCACCACCCACACACCACCCGAGCACCGCAACGACGCACCACACAGGAGCCCCCCATGACCGCCACCCCCACCTGGATCGTCACCACCGAGACCTCCCCCTGGCAGAAGCAGGAGGCAGTCACCGTCCGCGACATGGACGTCTTCCCCAAGGCCCTGCTCCAGACGGAGTCGCCGCTGCAGGAGGTCGACGGCTTCGGCGTGTGCTTCAACGAGCTCGGCTGGATGAGCCTGTCGCGCCTGACCGAGGCCGAGCGCGCCGAGATCATGACGGAGATCTTCTCCCCCGAGGGCGCCAACGCCCACGTATGCCGCATGCCCGTGGGCGCCAACGACTTCTCCGTCGACTGGTACTCCTACGACGAGACCCCCGGTGACCTTGAGCTCAGGGACTTCTCCATCGAGCACGATGAGGCCACCCTCGTGCCCTTCATCAAGGCCGCCCAGGCCGTGCGGCCGGACCTCAGGCTGTGGGCCTCCCCGTGGTGCCCGCCCACCTGGATGAAGACCAACCACCACTACGCCTGCGCCGTGCCCTCCCCCATGGCCCAGCAGACCAGGTACGACAACGGCCTGACCCCCGAGCGCGCCATCGCCGAGGGCACGGACGGCTTCATTCTCGATGACGCCCACCTGGACGCCTACGCCCGCTACTTCGGCAAGTTCATCGACGCCTACGCCGAGCGCGGCATCGACATCTCCATGGTGATGCCGCAGAACGAGTTCAACTCCGACCAGGTCTTCCCCTCCTGCACCTGGACCCCGGCGGGCCTGGCCCGGTTCCTGCGACACCTCGTGCCCCAGATGGAGGCGCGCGGCGTCGAGGTCTTCCTCGGCACCATGGAGCGCGCCAACGAGCGCCTGGTCGAGGAGGTCCTGGCAGACGAGGAGATCGGCGGACGCATCGGCGGCGTCGGCTTCCAGTGGGCCGGCAAGGGCGCGGTCGCCAAGATCCACTGGCACCACCCCGAGCTCAAGATCTACCAGTCCGAGCAGGAGTGCGGCGACGGCGCAAACGACTGGCGCTACGCCCGCTACGCCTGGTCCATGATGCGCCACTACTTCCGTCACGGGGCCAACGTCTATGACTACTGGAACCTCTCGCTCGACGAGGGCGGCGTCTCACGCTGGGGCTGGAGCCAGAACTCCTTCGTCACCGTCAACCCGGAGGCGGGCACGTACCGGTTCAACCACGAGTACTACGTCTTCAAGCACCTGTCCCACTTCGTGCAGCGCGGCGCGCGCTTCGTTGAGACCCTGTCCTACACCGGCTACGAGAACATCCTGTCCTTCCTCAACCCCGACGGCTCAGTGGTCATCGCCGCCCAGAACGACATGTCGGTGCCCATGCCGATCTCCTTCGCCGCCAGGGGCAAGATCATTGAGGCGACCCTGCCCGCGGACTCCTTCTCCACCATCGCTCTCCCCGCCGAGTTGCTCGCCTGAGGCCCCTCGCCTGGGGCTGCTCAGCCGGTCGGCGGCCCCAGGGTCAGGTAGCCCGGCAGCACCGTGTCCTGCTCGGCGTTGGCGAAGCGCAGCGCCACCCCGCCCTCCAGCGGGTTGACGACCCGCAGCAGCAGGTTCGTCGTTCCCGACGGCGGGGCCACGGTCCCCGACCAGATAGAGGTCTGCCCCGGCAGGAGCGTGCGCAGGTCCCCCTCGAGCACCGTCCTGGCCAGCACCTGGCCGCCGCCGTCCAACGCGACGGCCTCCAGGTCCCAGTCGTAGGAGAAGGGGGCGACGCCGGTGTTGGTCACCTCGACGTCCAGCGTCGAGGTCTCCGCCTCGTAGCGCCAGCGCGGGACGGTGAACGTGTAGCCCATCTGCGCGTTGAGGGCGCGGGCGCGCTCGCGGGCGCGCCCGGTCAGGCCCGGGTCGAAGACCTCCTCGGCCAGCAGCCAGGTGGCGTGCGTCAGCCCGACCGCTTCGGTGAGGTCCTGGGCCGCCAGCCCCGTTGCCTGCTCGCAGCGCCCGGGGCCGTCAAAGATGCAGGACTGAAGCGGCGGGTAGATCTCACCGCCCATGGGGCGCCGACGCCAGGCCTCGGTCGCCGCCGGCCCCTGGGCGCTCATGAGGCTCCAGAAGTGCCAGTCGAGCTCGGGCAGGGTCGCATAGCCGAAGGAGTCGTCGTGGTAGCCCAGGTCGTGGGCAGTGCTCAGGGCCGTGGGGTAGCGCACCTGGGTGGGGGTGGTGTCGAAGGCCTCGTCCCAGACCTGCAGCAGCAGGGCCTGATGGGCCTCGGACGGCATCCAGTCCTCGCCCGTCGGGTTGTCCGCCGACACCTCCCCGTCGAAAGGCCAGGTGTGCCCCTCCCCCCAGAAGCCCACAAGACCCTGGGTGATGAAGCCCAGCCGTGAGTCGCCGTCGTAAGCGGCCCCGAAGGCACGCACGAGACCGGTGAGCATGTCCATGACCCGCGGGTCGTCGTAATCGGGACTGACGGAGGTGCCGACGGCGCCGGGCCCGTTGCCGTGCACCGTGTACGGGCGGGTCTCGACCCCCTGGTCGAGCAGGTAGCCGGGCAGCCCGCTGGGCCGCCCCGGGAAGTCGAGGTAGAGGCGCAGCACCACCTGGTGGCCGCGGGAGGCAACGGCCTCCAGCCGCTCCTCCAGGGCGCCCCAGTCATGGGCGCCGGGACCAGTCACGACGGCGGAGACCGGCAGGTACACCCACTCCATCGTCACCTCCACGGCCGCATCGGACCAGGCGGGGGCCTGCGCGGGGTCCTCGGGTGCGTAGGGCAGCATCCCCTTGAGCGGGTTGGCAACTGGTGCGGGCGCCCGGGTCATCCGGGTCCACGCGGACTCCGGCGCGCAGGCCGTCAGCGCAAGCGGCGCCGTGGCCAGGAGCGCCAGCGCGGGCAGCACCGCGAGCAGGGCCAGCAGCCCGGCGGTCCGGGCGTGGCGTCGGGGACGCGCAGCCACTCGCATACGCGGGACTATAGGCGCGGTGCCTGACGCCCGCACCGGCCGCCTCCCGGCCTTACCGGGATCAGCCAGCAGCGCCTCAGCGGTAGCCGTCCCAGACGGGCGAGGGGAAGAGGACCGCCTCCCACACCGCCCACAAGGCCGCCAAGGACACGGCGGGACGGCGGAAGAAACGCGTCTGTGCGCCGTCCATCGCCTGGATCGCGAGCTCCACCAGTGGCCGCATGCTCGCCCAGCCGCCGTCGGCCTCAACCTCGGGGGGCAGGCGCCACGTGAACTGCGAGTAGTAGTCCCACACGGCGTCGGGACGGTCGATGAAACGCTCATAGGCCGGGTGGTCGGGGTCGTTGGCGCACTCGGCGCCGAGCGTCATGTACAGGCCCATGAGCGCGGGCCGGGCCTCGTTGTAGGCCACGAGGTAGCGCAAGTAGGCGGGCAGGCTCATGCCATCGGGGTGCGTGGCCGCGGGGTCACCGGAGTCGATGAAGTCCTGCGGGGTGCCCTGGCGGTCGTAGCGCTCCGACAGCAGGAGGGTGAGCAGCCCGTCCTTCGTGCCGATGTAGTGCAGCAGCCCCGCCTGGGTGATGCCGACGGCGTCGGCCACCTCCTGCAGGGCCAGGCCGTTGAAACCCTTGCGGGCGACGAGCTCGGTGGCGGCCTCAACGATCTGCTCGCGCCGCGCCTCAGCGGTGAGACGGACGCGCTTGGCGGTCGTGGGGCTCATGACGGGGATCCTAGCCGCGGGGGTGCCGTGCGCCCGGTGGGGCCGGCTTGGGGACCGGATTGGGGACCGGCTCGCCTGGGCGTCGCCGGGTGCGAGAGGCTGGGCCCATGCGCCTGACCGACGACCTCACGGACCTCGCCACCGTCCGGGCCTTCCGCACGCTGCTGGGTGTGCGTCTGGTCGCCCAGACCGGTGACGGTATGGTCCAGGCCGGTCTGGCCACCCTGTTCTTCTTCCAGCCCCAGAACATGACGACGGCGACCGGGGTCGCCTCCGCCCTCGTCGTCATGCTCCTGCCCTTCAGCCTTGTTGGCCCCTTCACCGGCCCCTTCATCGACCGGTGGCGCCGCCGCCAGACCCTGCTGTGGGGCAACCTGCTGCGCGCCGGACTCATCGCACTCACCGCGCTTGTCCTCCACCACGTCGGTGTCGGGGCGGCCGTCTATGTGCTCGTCCTGCTGGCCCTGGGCGTCAACCGCTTCTTGCTGTCCGTGCTCTCCGCCGGACTGCCGCAGGTCATCGACCACCGGCGCCTGCTCGTCGCCAACTCCCTCGTGCCCACCCTGGGTGGTGCGGCGACGGCGACCGGTGCGCTCATCGGCCTTGCCCTGCGCCTGCTGCTTCCGGCCGGGACCGTCCAGGACACCGCGAGCCTGGTGAGCGCCGTCGTCCTTTACGTGCTCGCGGCCGCAGTTGTCACCCGCCTGGGCCGCGACGAGCTCGGGCCCGTCCGCCCCACGGTCGAGGGCACGGCCCGGGCGCTGGCCGCCACCGTCGGCGAGCTCACCGACGCCGTGCGCTACCTGCGCCGACGCGGCACCCCCGCTCTGGCCCTGACCACCATGGCGCTGCACCGCTTCGTCTACGGCATGCAGCTCATCACCATGATTCTCACCGCCCGCAACCTTATGGCCGCCCCCGAGGACGCGGACCGGGGCCTGGCCCTCTTCGGTGTGTTCATGGGCGCCATGATTGCCGGGCACGGCCTGTCCATTGTGCTCACCCCCCTGGCACACGAGAGGCTCGCCCCCTCCACCTGGATCGTCATGTGCCTGCTGGGCGGGAGCCTGGGCCAGCTCGCGCTTGTCGTCTCCCACGCCCAGCCGGTGATGACGGTGGGGATCTTCGTCTTCGGTGTCGGCGTCCAGGGCGCGAAGATCGCCGTCGACACCATCGTCCAGTCGGACACCGCCGACGCCTACCGCGGGCGTGCCTTCTCCATCTACGACGTCCTGTTCAACACCGCCGAGTGCATCGCGGCGGGCGTGGCCGTGCTGGTGCTGCCCGACGTCGGCTGGTCGCGCCCCGTCCAGGTGCTCCTCGTGGTCTTTGTCTGGTGCGTGGCCACCTGGTACCTGCGCGGCGTGCGCCGACTGGGCGACCGGCCGCGCGAGGTGGCAGACGACGGGGCGGGCGAGCGCGCGGCGGTGGACCTGCCGCCAGCCTGAGCCGGCCCCGCCGCACGCCGCGCAGTGGGGCCGGTCCGGCCGGGTCAGAGCGTGTTGACCCAGGCGACCGGAGCAGGCACCGGCTCCACAGGCTCAGCCGGGGTCCGGCCGGGTCAGAGAGTGTTGACCCAGGCGACGCGGTCCTTGAAGAAGGACAGCGTCGGCTTGTAGAGGACGACGTACTGGCCGCCGCCCGTCAGGTCCTGGTCGAAGCAGACATCGCCGGTGACGGTGCCGCCCGCGATGAGCGTCGAGGACTGCAGGAAGTTGTCGGTACCGGAGAAGGTGGGGTTGATGATCGCACCGGTCGGCGTCTGGAGCGTGAAGTCGAAGGCGTTGACGTCGAGCGGGTTCTTGCTGTTGTTGACGATCGTGACGCTTGTGCACGCCGTCGGGCCCAGCGTCGCGTCACCCGCGGTGAGCGCCGTCGTCGTGATCTGCACGTCGTCGCTCGTCACCGTCTCCCCGCCGCTCGCGACGACGTCGCCGGACTTCATGCCCGGGAAGGTGACCTCGGAGCCTGCCTCCTCAGTCGTCTCCTCGCTGTCCTGGGCGGTGTCGGCCTGGGCGGGATCGGAGGGGGTGGCGGGGGCGCTGGCGACCGTGGTGCCGTCGGCGTGGGGGCCGGCGGTGGAGGATGTGCCGTGACCACCGCCGAGGGCGGAGGCCACGGCACCGATGACGACGACGGCGCCGAGGCCGGTGAGGACCTTGTGACGGGCGAACCAGGAGCGCTTGGGCGCGAAGGGCTGAGGGCCGGGGTTCGAGGGCGGCACAGGGGAGTGCGGGTAGGGGGCGGACGGGGCGGTAGGGGGCGGCGTGGCCATGGTGTGCTCCTTGGGCTGGGAGGGGGCGCTGCGGTGGTGCGGCGCCGATGACGCCTCGACGATGCCGATCGCGCCCCGGTGGTCGCATCGCCCGGACGGGTAGGGCCGGTTGTCCGAGTGGTCAGGCCGTCCGGTCCGACTCCTGCCCGGACGGGGGAGGGGTCGTGTCGCACCCCTGACCTACAGTGACCGCATGTCGTCGTATGCCCGCCCTCCTGCTCCGGTTGCGGGACCGGTGTGGGGGCCGCGCAGGATGCCTCCGCCCGGGCTGCCGCGCTCGACCGTGCCTCCCGGCAGGTCCTCCGGAGTGGTCCTGCGCACTGTGCTCCTCGTCCTGGCGTGCGGACTCGGTGTCATCATCGCTCTCGGCAGCAGGTGGGCGCATGAAGAGGCTCTCGGCATGAATGTGAGCCAACCGACGCTGCTCGACGTCCTCGCCGTGCTCGCCATGTTCGCCACATTCCCCGCCCTCGGCCTGCGCCTGCGGTGGCCGAGACAGGTGACGACCGCCTCCGCGCTCGCGGCCCTCGTCCTCAAGATGGACGTCACCGTCGGCCTCGCGGCCTTCACGACCGTGGTGCGCCGGGCCGCGGGCGTGCGCGACCCGGCGCCGTGGAGCCTTGGGGGCCTGCTGTGGCTCGCGACCACCGTCGCGGTCTGGCGGGACGCGAGCCGGGCGTCGACGGGGAACTCGATGCTCGGCACCCTCCTCTTCTCAGGCAACGACGGGGTCGGGGAGGTCCCGTGGGGCGCCATTCCCATCACCTCCGTGCTCCTCATGGCCGTACCGGTCGTCGTCGGGTTCGTGCTGCGTAGCCGTGATATCGACGTGGAGGCTCGGGTGCGGGCGGCGGCCGCGGTGCGCCAGGCGGAGTACCAGGCCCAGGCGCACGCCCGGACCTCGACGCGCCTGGCGGACAGGGTCGATCTCCAGGAGGAGCGCGAGCGCGTCGCCCGGGAGGTTCATGACGGCCTCGGCCACCGCCTCTCCCTGCTCGCCATGCACGCAGGAGCCCTCGAGGTCGCCGTCGGGGACCCGTCCGACAGGCCCACCCCGGCGTCGGTCCAGGACTCGGCTCGGCTCCTGCGCGAGGAGGCGCAGGGCGCCATGACGGACCTGCGCTCCCTGCTCGCGGTCCTGCGCGAGCCGATGGGCAGCGTGGAGCCGGCCCCGCGACTGCAGGACCTGCGCGACGTGGTTGACCGCGTCCTCGCGGCCCGGCAGCCCCTGAGCTCCTCGATCTACCTCGAGCGCGCCTCCGAGGCGGATGAGGTCCTCTCCCGTGCCGTCTACCGCATCGTCCAGGAGTCGCTGACGAACGCGCGCAAGTACGCCCCGCAGAGCGTCGTGCGCCTGCGCGTCGAGGGCGGTCCGGACACGGGCGTCGACATCACGTGCTCCAACCCGGTCCCGCGGACTGCCGCGATGACCGCCGCACCGGGGGCGGTCGGGGCCGACGCCGGGGCCGGCAACGATCCGGGGACTGGGCCGGCGCCACGGTCCCCGTCAGGTGGCTCCGGCCTCAACGGCATGGCGAAGCGTGCGCAGATCTGCGGCGGCACCTTCCATGCCGACGTCGACGAGCGCGGCGACTTCGTCGTCTCCTGCCACCTGCCGTGGCGCAGCGCATGAGGGCCTGCCCACCCGTAGGCTGGGGCTCGTGTCCTCCAGCACTGACTCCCCGGTCGCCGGCACCTCCTCCTCCCCGCCGGCGGGGCCGATCCGCGTGCTCCTCGTCGACGACGACCCCCTGACCCGTTCGGCCATCCGTCAGTTCCTGCGTCCGCCCGACCGCTTCACCGTCGTCGGCGAGTGTGCCGACGGCGAGCAGGCCGTCGAGGCCGTCGAAGGGCTCCCGGTGGACGTCGTCCTCATGGACCTGGGCATGCCGGTGATGGACGGCGTGGAGGCGACCCGACGTATCTGCGCCGCGCCGACCGCCCCGCAGGTCGTCGTGCTCACGACGTGGGACGTGGACGACGCCGTCGTGCGAGCGATCGAGGCGGGTGCCTCCGGCTACCTGCTCAAGGTCGAGGCGCCGGGGCAGCTGGCGGCGGCGCTCACGCGGGTCGTCACCGGTGAGCCGGTCCTCTCCCCGGGGGCGATGCGCCAGCTCCTCGAGCACGTGCGGACCCAGCAGACCGGCCCCGACGGTCCGTGGCCCCCCACGGACGAGGCGACGCCGTCGACCGGGCTGATGCCCCAGACCGGGCCGACGTCGGGACCGACCGCGGGGGTGGAGCTCACCCCGCGCGAGCGGGAGGCGGTGGCCGGTGCCGCCGAGGGGCTGAGCAACGAGGAGATCGGAGCGCGGCTCTACGTCTCCGCGTCCACCGTCAAGACCCTGCTGAGCAGCGCGCAGGGGCGGCTCGGGGCGCGCAACCGGACCCAGGTGGCCGTCCTCGCGGTACGCGGGGGGCTCATCTGACGGTGCCGGATCACCGCCCGGTCCGGTTCTCCGGCCCCCTTGACCCTCACGTGACGTGAGGGCCCAGGCTCAGGCACGTGAGCACCGCACAGGAGGAGACGGGGACCGTGACGACCCGGCGGCGCGACCGTGACACCGAGGGCGCCGACGACGTCGCCCGCCTTCACCAGGTCCTCGTCTACCGGGAGACCGGGATGAGCCCGGACCGAGGCGCCGGGCGGGGGCTGCACGCTCAAGTTACTGGTGTGATTTGGGCAATTCGGACTTTTCGTTGGTATTCCGCCGTTTGAGCCCTTTCGCCCAAAACCGCTTCTGAGGCTCCCATGTGCATGGGGGTTGCTCATGCACATGGGAGCCGAAGGACGTGAAACCGCCGAGCCAGAAAACCGCAGGATTACGCGGATTCTGTCGCAGACCGATGTGCGTGAGCGTGCATCCCCCGACAGTACCGGCCACCGCGGGAGTCACCACCATGGCTACGGGACTCACCTATGGCCAGCGATCGTGTCCGCTGGGTGCGGCCGCGGTGGTCAGGACCTCGCGCGGGCCCGGCGCACCACCTTGCGCAGCTCGTCGAACCACAGGACAAGCGAACCCATCGCCAGACACACCGCCCAGTGGGTGAGGTCGAGCGACGCCGTCGAGAATGCCGTCTGCAGCAGCGGCACCTCCACAACCGCCACCTGGAGCATGACGCCCAGCGCGATCGCGCCCCACAGCCAGCGGTTGACGAACAGGTGACTGAAGGCGGACACGCTCTCCGAGCGGGAGTTGACCGTGTTGAACAGCTGGGCGAACACCAGGGTGGTAAAGGCGGCCGTGCGTGCCGTCGTCAGGTCATCCACGGACATCCCCGCGACGTCGATGAGGCCACCGGGCAGGAAGATGTCGAGGGTCGCCAGCGTCGCCAAGCCCATGACCGCACCGATCATGATGACGCCCGCCCACATCGAGGCGTCGATGACCCGGTCGGTGGGCTTGCGCGGCGCGCGCCCCATGACGTCCTCCACACTCGGGTCCACACCCATGGCCAGGGCCGGACCGGAGTCGGTCACAAGGTTGATCCACAGGATCTGGGTGGCCACCAGCGGCAGCACCACGCCCGACGTCGAGTGGTCACTCAGCCCCATGACCCCGGCGAGCACCACGCCACCGAAGACGGTGATGACCTCGCCCATGTTCGACGACAGCAGATAGCGCAGGAACTTCTTGATGTTGTCGAAGATGCGCCGCCCCTCGGCGACGGCGGCAACGATCGTGGCGAAGTTGTCGTCCGCCAGGACCATCGTCGCGGCCTCCTTCGTCACCTGAGTGCCGGTGATCCCCATGGCCACCCCGATATCCGCGCGGCGCAGCGCCGGGGCGTCGTTAACGCCGTCACCCGTCATGGAGACCGTGTGACCCTGGGACTTCAGGGCGGCCACGATGCGCATCTTGTGCTCGGGCGCGACGCGCGCGTACACGCTCGTGCGCGCCACCGCCTCGCTCAGGGCGGCGTCGTCCATGGTGGACAGCTCGCGGCCAGTGAGGACGCTCGCCCCGGCCTCGGCGATCCCAAGGTCCGCGGCAATGCGCCCGGCGGTGGCCGGGTGGTCGCCGGTGATCATGAGCACGCGGATGCCCGCACGGTGGGCCTCGGCGACGGCGGCCGCCGCCTCGGGGCGCGGCGGGTCGATGATCCCGACAACGCCCGCCATGACCAGGTCGCGCTCCAGGCCGGAGAAGTCGGCGTCCCCGCCGGCTGCCAGCGCCTTGCTGACCGTGGCGCTCTCCTCGGCCGTCAGCAGACGCGAGGCGACACCGAGAGTGCGCAGCGCCCGCCCCGACATCGCAGCGATGGCATCCGCGAAGTGACGGCGCACGCCGTCGTCCAGCTCCTCCTCACCCGCGCCCCGTCGCACATGCGTGCAGCGCTCAAGCAGGACGTCCGGGGCGCCCTTGGAGATGATCGTCATCCTCCCCTCGTGGTGGGCGTCGGTGTAGATGACGCTCATGAGCTTGCGCTCGGAGGTGAAGGGAACCTCCCCGACGCGCTCGAAGCGGCCCTCGCGGTGACCGTTGGTGCCGAGCTTGCGCTCCGCGACGAGGAAGGCGCCCTCGGTGGGGTCGCCGATGACGGACCACACGCCCGCGTCGGCGGCGAGCTCGGCGTCGGAGGCCATGGCGCCACCGGAGAGCACCACCGTGACCTCGGCGAGGTGGTCGCCGACGAGCTCCTCGACGTCGGGCACGCCGTCGCCGTCGGCGTCGGGGGAGACCTCCCCCTCGGGCACATAACCGATACCGGTGACGACGGCGTCGCCGGAGAGGGTGACGACCTCCTGAATCGTCATCTCCGAGCGGGTGAGCGTGCCGGTCTTGTCCGAGCAGATGACCGAGGCGGAGCCGAGCGTCTCGACGCTCGTGAGCTTCTTGACGACCGCCTGGTGCAGGGCCATGCGCTGCACGCCCAGCGCGAGCACCACCGACAGGATCGCAGGAAGACCCTCGGGCACGGCGGCGACGGCGAGGGACACGCCCAGCAGGAGGGCATCGATGACGGTGTGACTGGTCAGGTCGTCGGCGAGCAGCAGCAGCGTGGCCACGGTGACGACGGCGATGATGACGACGATGAGGCCGAGCATCTTGGAGATCTGGGTGATCTCGCGCGACAGGGGCGTGGGCTCCTCCTCGACCGAGTCGAGCATCTGGGCGATGGCGCCCATCTCCGTGTTCGCGCCGGTGGCGGTGACGACGGCGCGACCCGTGCCCTGGGCGACGGAGGTGCCACGGTAGACCATGCAGGTGCGGTCGGCGAGGTCCGTGTCCGCGCCTACGGCCTGCGAGGTCTTGGCGACGGCGTCGGCCTCTCCGGTGAGGGAGGACTCGATGACGCGCAGCGCCGCCGACTGGGTCAGGCGCGCGTCGGCCCCCACCTGGTCGCCCTCACCCAGGAGCAGGACGTCTCCGACGACGAGCTCGCGGGAGGGCACGAGGACGCGGCTGCCGCCACGCAGCACGGTGGACTGGGCCTCGGTCATGGCGGACAGGGCGGCGACGGCGTCGGCCGCCTTGCTCTCCTGGACGAAGCCGAGGACCGCGTTGAGGGTGATGACGGCCAGGATGACGAGGGAGTCCACCGGCACGCCGTGGGCGCCCTCGAGGACCCAGGCGATGGCCGAGATGAGGATGGCGGCGATGAGTAGGTAGACGAGCGGGTCCTGGAACTGGGCGAGGAAGCGTCGCCAGGCGGGTGTCGGCGGCTTCGAGGGCAGCTCGTTGGGCCCGTCGGCGGTGAGCCGGCGCGCCGCCTCCTCGGGACTCAGGCCGACAGCGGGGTCAGTTCCGACGGCGGAGGTGACCGCCTCGGCGGTCTCGCTCCAGGGGGCGGTGGGTGGGATCGTCATGATCTCACCCTGGCGGACCGAGTGGTCGGATGTCATGTCCTTTCGCCGTCGGCGGGCATCCGAGGCCGGCAGGTCCCAGGAGCCGCCCAGGCACGCGCCGTGACCTGCGTCCTGTCCCTCCCAGCCTACGGCCGCCATACTGGAAGCATTCATACGGTTGCAGGGCCGTAAACCCGACTGGAAACGAACTGGAAACGAGGAGTGCGTGGCTAACACCAGCGCGAGCAGCGGCGGCCGCCCCACCGGGCGACGCCTGGCCGACGTGGCCAGGAGCAGCAGCAAGGGGACCTCCCGTGCCGGCAAGAGCGGGCGCGACACCCGCCGTCGGCCCGCCATGAGCACGTCGGCCAAGAGCCGCGGCACCGCCAAGGGCCACCCCGCCGGGCGCCGTCGGCTCATCAACTACCCCCGTGCGGGCAAGGGCCCCATCATGCGCTGGCTGCCCGGCTGGCGCTTCCTCCTGGGCTCCTTCTTCCTCCTCATCGCCGCCCTGGCCACCACCTTCATCGTCGCCTACAGCGTCATTGACGTCCCCGAGCCCAGTGAGTTCGCCCAGGCCCAGTCCACCACCGTCTACTACGCCGACGGCGTAACCCCGATGGGCACCTTCGCTGAGGTCGACCGCACCATCATCGACACCTCGACCCTGCCGGACTACGTCGGCAACGCCGTCGTCGCCAGTGAGGACCGCACCTTCTGGACCAACAGCGGTGTCGACCCCAAGGGCATCCTCCGCGCCCTGTGGAACAACCTGAGCGGCGGCGGCAGACAGGGCGCCTCCACCCTCACCCAGCAGTACATCAAGAACTACTACGTCGACACGACCAGCTCCTACCTCGGCAAGTTCCAGCAGGCCATCATGGCCATCAAGATCGACCGTGAGCTGCCCAAGGAGCAGATCCTCGACTCCTACCTCAACACCGTCTACTTCGGCCGTGGCGCCTACGGCATTGAGGCCGCCTCTCAGGCCTTCTTCGGCCACCCCGCGAGTGAACTGACGGTCGCCGAGTCCGCCCTGCTCGCCGGCATCCTGCCCGCCCCCAGCGCCTGGGACCCCGCCGTCGACCCCGAGCAGGCCGCCGCGCGCTTCGAGCGCGTCCTCGACCTCATGCTTGAGGACGGCCGCATCACTCAGGCTGAGCGCGACGCCGCCGTCATGCCCGAGACCATCGCCGACAACAACGAGCAGGTCTACGGCGGTCCCAACGGCTACCTCCTGCAGTTGGCACGCGCCGAGCTCCAGGCCGACGCCGGCCTGACCGCCGAGCAGATCGACACCGGCGGCTACACCATCGTCACCACCATCAACAAGACGGATCAGGACGCCGCCGTCGCCGCCGTCAACAACCTCCCCGAGGGGCACTCCGAGAACCTCAGGGTCGCCCTGGTCTCCATCGACTCCGCCACCGGTGGGATCCGCGCCCTCTACGGAGGCTCGGACTACCTCACCAACCAGGTCAACGCCGCCACCGACGCCATCGCCCAGGCCGGCTCGACCTTCAAGCCCTTCGCCCTCGTTGCCGCCCTCGAGAACGGTGCCACCCTCGCCAACGGCTACAGCGGCGCCTCCCCCATGGAGATCGACGGCAACACCTTCAGGAACTACGGCGACGTGTCCTATCCGTGGTCGGACCTGGTGAAGATGACGGCTTACTCGATCAACACCTCCTACGTCCAGCTCAACTATGACCTGGGTGCGCAGGTCACCAACGAGGTCGCCGTGCGCGCCGGCTACCCCAAGGACACCTACGGCCTGGACGCCTACGCCCAGAACGTCCTGGGCTCCGCCGCGCCGCGCACGATCGACATCGCCACCGCCTACGCGACCTTCTCCGCCCAGGGCGTGCGCCATGACACGCACATCGTCGCCTCGGTGACGAACTCCGCGGGCTCGGTCGCCTACCAGCCCTCGACGGACGGTGAGCGGGTCTTCGACACCGGCGTCATGGCGGACGCCACCTACGCGATGCAGCAGGTCGTCCAGTACGGCTCCGGCACGACGGCCCTCGAGCTCGGCCGGCCGGTCGCCGCCAAGACGGGCTCGTCGTCGGACAACAAGTCCGCCCAGTTCGTCGGCTACACCCCCCAGATCACAACGGCCGTCACCCTGTACCAGACGGGCGCGGACGGCTCGGAGGAGTCGATCACCCCCTGGGGCGAGTACGAGGAGATCACCGGCTCCACCTACCCTGCTGACATCTTCACCGAGTACATGGCCACCGCGCTCGCGGACCTGCCTGTGGTGGGCTTCCCCGACCGCACCGCGGGCTCCTACAAGCGCGGCGGCCTGTTCGGCACTCCCCAGCCCGAGGCGACGCTGACGCCGACCCCCGCCGAGGAGCCCATCCCGGTCCAGACGGCTGAGGTGCCCGCCGAGCCTGAGCAGACGGCGCCGCCGACCCAGCCTGTCGGGCCACCGCCCGCGCCGGAGCCGACGCAGCAGGTGCCGACGCAGCCGTCGGATGAGGGGTCCGAGGCCCCCACCCGGGGCCCGGGGGGATAGTCGCCCTGCGGGCTGAGGGGTCGTCGTCGGCGTGCTGGATCCCACGCGCTGAGGCGGCCCCTCGCCTTCCCCTGTCCCGCGGCACTCCGGTAAGGTTGTGGCTCGGTTGCGCCGTCGGGCACCCGCCTGGACGGCACGGCTTACGCATCACCCTCCTGTCACGGAAAGACCGTGACCGCCACAGACCAGAGGAGGTGGGTACCAAGCATGCGTCATTACGAGATCATGATCATTCTCGAGCCCGAGACCGACGAGCGCACCGTCGCCGCGTCTCTCGAGAAGCTGCTGCAGGTCGTTCCCAGCAACGGGGGCACCGTCGACAAGGTCGACGTCTGGGGCAAGCGCCGTCTTGCGTACGACATCAAGAAGAAGTCCGAGGGCTTCTACGTCGTCGTCGACATGACCACCACGCCGGCCATCGCCCAGGAGCTCGACCGCCAGCTCGGCCTCAACGAGTCCGTCCTGCGCACGAAGCTGCTGCGTCCCGAGGCCTGAGCCTTGGACGGGAAACGGTAGAGAACTATGGCTGGCGACACCGTCATCACAATCATCGGCAACCTCACGGCCAAGCCGGAGATCCGCTACACCAACTCCGGCGCGCCGGTGGCGTCCTTCACCATCGCGTCGACGCCGCGGACCTTCAACCGCCAGGCGAACGAGTGGCAGGAGGGCCAGACGCTGTTCATGCGCTGCTCTGCCTGGCGCGATATGGCGGAGAACGTTGCTGACAGCCTGGACAAGGGCATGCGCGTCATCGCCCAGGGCCGCCTGCAGCAGCGTTCCTACACGGACCGCGAGGGCGCCCAGCGCACCGTCGTGGAGATGCAGGTCGACGAGATCGGCCCGTCCCTGTGGCGCGCCAAGGCTCAGGTCACCCGCACTCCGGGTGGCGGCCAGGGTGGCGGCCACGGAGGCTACAACCAGGGTGGCGGCCAGCAGGGCGGCTACCAGGGTGGTGGCCAGGGTGGCTACGGCGGAGGCCAGCAGGCCTCGTATAACGCCCCCTCCGGTGGCGCCACGGATGACCCGTGGGCCACGGGCGGTGCCACCAACTTCGGCGACGAGCCCCCGTTCTGATCGTTTCCCTCGGCGCCGCGCCCGCGCGCAGTGCCCCCACCCCATCTCGTATGAGCGCCTCGGGCGCTCGAACCAAGGAGTACCACTATGGCGAAGCCTCAGCTTCGTAAGCCGAAGAAGAAGCTCGGCCCGGTCAAGGCGATCAGGGTCGGCACTATCGACTACAAGGACACCGCCACCCTGCGGAAGTTCATCTCGGACCGCGGCAAGATCCGCGCCCGCCGCGTCACCGGCGTCTCCGTCCAGGACCAGCGCAAGATCGCCAAGGCCGTCAAGAACGCCCGCGAGATGGCCCTGCTGCCCTACTCGAGCTCTGCTCGTTGATCGGAGGACACCGACATGACCACCAAGCTCATCCTCACGCACGACGTGGCCAAGCTCGGCTCCGCCGGTGACGTGGTCGAGGTCAAGGACGGCTACGCCCGCAACTACCTCGTCCCCCGCAAGCTGGCCACGCCGTGGACCAAGGGCGCCCAGCGCCAGATCGACCAGATGGCCGAGGCCCGCCGCAAGCGCACCATCGAGTCGCTCGAGCAGGCCCAGGCCGGCCGCGCCTGGCTGCAGGAGAACGTCATCACGGTGACCGCCACCGCGGGCGCCAACGGCCGCCTCTTCGGCGCCGTCACCACCGCCGAGCTCGCCGAGGCCGTCAAGGCCGCTGGCGGCCCCGCCATCGACCGCCGCAAGATCGAGGTCGTTCCTCCGATCAAGTCGACCGGTCGCCACTCGGCCTCCGTGCGCCTGCACGCCGACGTCGTCGCCCCCCTCGAGGTCAGCGTCGTCGCCGCGCGCTGAGCGGGGCGCGGCGTGCGCTGAGCGGCGTGCGGCGCGCGCTGGGCGGCGAGCGCTGAGCGTCTCCGACTCCTCAACGCCCGTGGGGCCCGCTACCTGGCGAGGTAGCGGGCCCCACGGGTGTTGTGCTGACCGGGTTGGCGGGGCGTCGGCGGTGGGGTGGCGGGCTTCATGGGTGTTGTGCTGACCGGGTTGGCGGGGCGTCGGCGGTGGGGTGGCGGGCTTCATGGGTGTTGTGCTGACCGGGTTGGCGGGGCGTTGGTGGTGGGGTGGCGGGCCCATGGGCGTTCTCGCGGCCAGGATCGGTGCCGTGCCGGGGTCGCGTCGGTCGGCCGCTGACCTCGTCCCTGCTGCCTTGATCTCGTTCGCTCTGCTTGACCTCGTTCCTTCTTGCTCGACCTCGTTCGTTTAAGGGACGAGGTGGACCCGCGAGGGACGAGATGAACGTGGAGGGTACGAGGCGGACTCGGTGGGCGCGGTCGTCGGTGGGCGCGCGGTCGTTGGCGAGGGCTCCGGCCTGCGGTGCGGCGGAGCGTCGTCGGATTCGTCAGGACCACAGGAGGGGCTCGGGGTGTGCGGCCCGTAGCACCTGCGGCGGGAAGAGCCGGAAGATCCTGGACCTGAGGGAACCGAGGTCCTGAAGGTCGCCCCAGGTCACGTGCTCACAACGCCATCCCAGCCGATTCAGAGCGTCGCGGCGCTGCTTCTCCCGCCACAGCGCCTCCGGGGACGTGTACTTGAGGCGGCCATCGAACTCCAGGGAGACGAGGACCTCGGGCCAGGCGAGGTCGGGGAAGACGGTGCGCCCCTCCTCGAGGACGATACCGTGCTGCAGCTGCGGTGTCGGTAGCCCGAGCGCCGCGACGAAGCACCGGAGGACGGACTCGCCCGGTGACTCGGACAGGGGTGAGGCGATGGAGGCCACTGCCCTGGCTCGCCGGGCACCGCGCCGACGGCCGCAGGCCGCGATCATGGTGGTGAGACGGTGGCGCAGCACCTGCGTCAGCCGGGCCGCCTCGTCGGGGCGACGCCGATCGGGCTGGCAGATCCGTCGCAGCGCCGCGTCCACTACGCAGATCGCCTCCTGCGCCGGCAGGTCAAAGGCGCAGTCGACGGCGGTGCGAAGCACGGTGGTGACGGGCAGGCCGTCGACGACGGTGATGTCCTCCGCCGAGATCCGCAGGGTGCGTCGTCGCAGCTGGACCTGGGGGCCGCCGCCCGGTGCGGTGGGGAGGGGAACCGAGGAGCGGCTGGGCCAGGTGGGCAGGATGAGGCTGATATCCGGTTCCGCGCGGGCGACGGCGAGGCCGTGCACGAGGGCCGCCGCCTCGTGGCTGAGGCACCGGGCTGAGGGCACGCGCAGCACGGCGGCCGAGCAGCGGGCGAGGCTGAGGCGTCTGCTGCTCTCCCAGGGGGACAGGCCAGTGGGGTCGAGGTCCGCGAATAGTCCCCGGCCCAGCCTGATGGGATGGTCCATGAAGCGCGGCGGCCCTGCATTGACCAGAACAACGGGCAGAGGTTCGTGCTGGTGGTCGATGGCGTCCATGCCAGCATCCTGACGGGTGGGCGGGCGGCCCTATCGGGTCCCTGTGGACGAGGGTGCGGTGGCGCAGGCCTGTGCAGCCCGGGGGTGTGCGCTGTGACAGGGGCCCCTCCTCGTGTTCCCGGGTGTGGCGGACGGACAGGCGGGCGTGGTCGGGCCTGGTCGGGCTTGCTTGAGCGCGGCTGGTGTGTTGGCGTGGTCGGGCTTGGTGAGTGCGGCGGGCATGGTTGGTGTGGTCGGGCTTGGTGAGTGCGGCTGGCGTCCGTCGTGGCCCACAGAGGACTCGACTACTGCCGTTGATCTCGTTCCTCAGGTTCTGATCTCGTTCCCCACAAGTCGATCTCGTTCCTTAACCGAACGAGGTCGAGCGCTGGCGAACGAGATGGACGGGCGGGGAACGAGGTGGACGGGCGGGTGGAGCGCTGGGGAACGAGATGGACGGGCGGGGAACGAGGTGGACGGGCGGGTGGAGCGCTGGGGAACGAGGTGGACGGGCGGGTGGAGCGCTGGGGAACGAGATGGACGGACGGGAGATCCCCACTCAGGACGACGACGCCGAGGTGAGCATGCCTAGGAGCCCTAGGAGCGCCAGGCGTCGGTGCGGGTGCGCAGGCCCGTCGTCACCAGGCGCGCGCCCATGAACACCCACGCGAAGGCCACCCACAACCACACCAGGCCTGCGGCGCCGCCCGCCGGCCACCCGGCATGGACCGCCACCGCCAGCGGCAGGTACGGCATGAGGGTGACGACCCCCGCCTTCGCCAGGTACACCCCGTCCCCGGCACCCATGAGCACGCCGTCAAAAAGGAAGACGGCGCCGGCCAGCGGCAGGGCGGATGCCGCCACGAGCAGTACGGGCACGGCTGCGTCGACGACCTGCGTGTCGGAGCTGAACAGTCGCGGTAGCCACGGGGCGAGGGCTGCCAGGACGACGCCGATGAGAGCGCCGGTGCCCACGCCCCACGCCAGCGACCGGCGCAGCACCGCATCAATCGACAGAGGAGGTTCGGGAGTTGGCTCTCCGACGCCGCCCAGCAGCGCCCCGGCCCTGCCCGGCTGTGAGGGGACCTCGCCGAGCTTCACGGAGCCCCGCTGCGACGACGAGGCCTCGCCCGGCTGCGACGACGAGGCCTTGTCCGGCTGCGACGTGGCCTCCCCCGTCCGGCCTTCGCTCGCCACGGCGTCCGCCTGCCCCAGGGCTGTGCCAATGAGCGCCTGCGCCGCGATCGCCAGCGCGTCCAGGCAGAAGGCGGTGAAGCCCCACAGGGAGTTCACGACCTGGTGGGCGGCGAGCGGCACCTCACCCAGCGCCGTCGCCGTCCACACGGTCGCGAGGATCGCGATCCGGAGCGTGAGTGTGCGCACGAGCAACGGCGCCCCGGCACCGAGAGACGCCCCCAGCCCCGCGCGCCGCGGCGCCAGGCTCACGCCCTCCGTGCGGGCGGTGAGCACCACCGGCAGGGTAAGGGCCGCCGCCATGAGCGTCTGGGTGATGGCCGTGCCCAGGCCCGAGCCCGCCACCCCCATGCCGACGGCGTACAGGAAGATCGCGTTGAGACCCACGTTGACCACCGCGCCGGCTGTGGCGACGACGAAGGGCGTGCGCGTGTCCAGCAGTCCTCGCAAGGTCCCCGTGGCGGCGTAGACCACGAGCATGCCCGGCAGACCTGGTGCGGAGGCACGCAGGTAGGCGACCGACGCGCGCGCCACCTCGGCGTCGGCCCCGAGCGCAGCTGCGACCCAGGGGGCCGTTGACCACAGCAGGACCGCGGCAGCAACTCCGAGAAGCGCGGCGAGCCACAGGCCGTCGACGCCGGCGCGCAGGCCACCCCCACGGTCTCCAGCGCCGAAGAGCCGGGAGGTGGTGGCCGTGGTGGCGTAGGCGAGGAAGACGAACAGGCCGACGACGGTGGTGAGCACCGTCGAGGCCAGGGACAGGCCGGCCAGGCTTGTCGCGCCCAGGTGCCCAACCATCGCGGAGTCGATGATGACGAAGAGGGGCTCGGCCACCAGCGCGCCGAGCGCGGGGAGGGCCAGGGACAGGATGCGCCGGTCGAGCGCGCGAGTGGGGCGGGCCGACGGGCCCGGGGCGGTGCCGTGCCTCGACGGGCCCGTGGCGGTGCTGTCCGTCGACGGGTTCGCGGCGGTGCCGTCCGTCGACGGGCCCGGGGCGGTGCCGTCCGTCGACGGGTTCGCGGCGGCGCCGTCCGGAGGATGGGGTCCTGAGGGTGCTGGCGGCACGGGTCTCTCCACGGGTCGGGGGCGGACAGTGTCTCATGCGCTGAAGAGGCCCAGGACCACCGCACGCGGGTCCACATATACCCGTAAGAGGCCGGGCGGGCTGTCTTCCCAGGACCACCGCACGCGGGTCCACATCTCAGGGACTGGTTGAGGTTCATCCACAGGTCGGCAGACTTGTCCACAGATTGTCTCTGCTGCTCCCACAGCTTCATCCGGGCCCGGAAAACGTTGGAATCATAAGGGTCAGTACGCCATGTGTTTCTCGTCATGCGAGTTCGTCACACGGTTGTCCACATGCCTTGTGCGTGTCGGACACAAGACTTCTCCGCCCTTCCACAGGCTGTTCCCCGTTGTCCACATGATGCCGTCCCCGAGCGTTTGCCCGTGATGCCGACGATGGTTAAGGTGCGCGCGCACGGGCCTGAACGACGGTGTGGGGGACCACCCCCGCCGAGTCCACGGACCGCCAGGAGGAGCGCATGACGGACATCGACCCGGGGGACGCCCCCTCCTACGAGCCCGGCCACCCGGACGCGGTCGGCACCCGTGCCGGAGGTGAGGACTGGGGCGGCCGCCGTCGGGACACACACGAGCGCAACGACCGCCGCAACTCGCGGGGCGCCCGATTCGACGGCGTCTTCGACCGCGTCCCCCCACAGGACCTCGCCGCGGAGATGGCCACGCTCGGCGGCATGCTCATGAGCAAGGAGGCCGTTACCGACGTCATCGAGGTCCTGCGCGGACCCGAGTTCTACAAGCCCGCGCACGAGATGATCTTCGACGCCATCGTCGAGGTCTATAACCGCTCTGAGCCGGCTGACGCCCTCATCGTCGCCGATGAACTGGCCAAGCGCGGCGAGCTCGAGATCGTCGGCGGCGCCTCCTACCTCACCGACCTCATCGCCGGCGTCCAGGTTGCCGCCAACGCCGCCTACTACGCGCGCATCGTCAAGGAGAAGTCCCTCATGCGCGGGCTCGTCCAGGCGGGCACACGCATCACCCAGCTCGGCTTCTCCACCGACGCGGGGGACATCGACGAGCTCGTCACCATGGCGGAGGCCGAGGTCTACGCCGTCGCCCACCGCGAGGGCGACCGTGAGGACTACATCGCCGTCGGACAGCTCCTCAACGAGACCAATCTCGAGATCGAGGCCGGCCAGTCCCAGGACCGAGGCGCCTCCTTCGGCGTCCCCACGGGCTTCATCGAGCTGGATGACCTCTTCACCGGCGGACTCAAGGGCGGGCAGATGGTCATCATCGCGGCGCGCCCCGCCATGGGAAAGTCCACGCTCGCCGTCGACATCTGCCGCTCGGCCTCGATCCACTCGCGTGACGAGAGTGGCAGGGCCATCACCTCCTGCTACTTCTCGCTCGAGATGGGCCGCAGCGAGCTCATGATGCGTGTGCTGGCCGCCGAGTCCGGCGTCGAGATGACCAAGTTGCGCGGCGGCAAGAAGATGAATGACCGCGACTGGACGGACGTCGCCCTCGCCTACAACCCCGTGAGCGAGGCGCCTCTGTTCATCGACGACTCCCCGAACCTCACCATGCCTGAGATCCGCTCGAAGGCGCTGCGTCTCAAGCAGCAGCACAACCTGGGCCTCATGGTCATCGACTATCTGCAGCTCATGAGCTCGGGCAAGCGTGTGGAGTCGCGTCAGCAGGAGGTCTCCGAGTTCTCGCGCTCGCTCAAGCTGCTCGCCAAGGAGCTCGAGATTCCACTGATCGCCGTGGCACAGCTCAACCGCGGGCCCGAGCAGCGCACGGGCAACAAACCGCAGATGTCCGACCTGCGTGAGTCGGGCTCACTGGAGCAGGACGCGGACATCATCATGCTGCTGCACCGCCCGGAGTACTACCAGCCGGAGGACCGGCCCGGCGAGGCCGACATCATCGTTGCCAAGCACCGCAATGGGCGCACCCAGACGATCCCGGTCGCCTTCCAGGGCCACCTGTCGCGTTTTGCGAACATGGCCCGCGACATCGCCCCGGCCGAGCCGGAGTACTGAGCGGGCGCCTGCGGGGCTGTGCGGGGCCGGCCGAGCCGGAGTACTGAGCGGGGGCGGGCGGGGCCGTGCGGGTGCGCCCGCCCGCCCACACCCGCCCGCCCCCGGCTCCGCTGGCGCTGCAGCTCCTCAGGCCTGGTACCAGCCCTGCCAGACGTAGGTGAAGGGAATGTTCCCGCGCATGCCGATGGAGGCGTTGACGACGTTCTTCGCCGTCACGGCCGCCTCAAGCGGCGTCGCGCCCTTGGCGAGCTCGGCCGTCACAGCCGCGGCGAGCGTGCAGCCCGCGCCGTGCACGCGCACATTGCCGACGACCTCCGTCTCCAGGACCTCGAGGTTCGTACCGTCGTAGAAGACGTCGAGCGCGGTGCCCGTGCCCAGGCTCGGGCCGGCCTTCGCCAGCACGTTCGGCACACCGTGGTCGTGGATGCGCTTAGCCGCGTCCTTGAGCTGCGCGACGGTCGTGATCTCCTCCATGCCGGCGAGGGTGGCCGACTCGAAGAGGTTCGGCGTCGTCATCCGCGCGCGCGGCAGGATGCGGGCGCGCAGCTCGTCGTCGACAGCCTTCGCCTCGGCGAACTCCTGACCCTTGCACACCAGCACCGGGTCAAGCACCACGTTGGTGAAGCCGTGAGTCTCCAGCGCCCGGTCCACGGCGTCGATCGTCGGCAGGGAGCCGAGCATGCCGATCTTGACCGCGTCAATGCGGGGGTTGACCCCCACGCAGGCCTCCACCTGGTCCAGGATCACCTGCGGCTCGACGCCGACGACGCGGTGGTTGAAGTCGTGGGCGGGGTCCATGGAGACGATGCAGGTCAGGGCCACGCAGCCGTACACGCCGAGCTGGGTGAAGGTCTTGAGGTCCGTCTGCGCACCGGCGCCGCCGGAGGCCTCCGTCCCTGCGATGGCGAGGGCGATGGGCGGGAGTGACGTGTCAGTGCTGGTCATGGGATGAAGCGTGCCCTGGCCAGGGGCTCGGTGCAAACGGTGCACCCCTAGTCCTTCCCTCCGGCAGGCGGGATTTGCGACCATTACCCTATGAGCGCCATCACATCCTCCCGCAGCCCCTGGTCCACGGACAGCGTCGTCCCCGAGCAGGTCCGCAGCGCCGTCGACGCCGTTCTCGACGACGCCGCCCTGCCGGAGCCCGAGCGCGAGGTCCTCACCACCCGCGTCGAGCGCTGGTACCCCGACGTCATCGACGGTCTGGTCACCCTCTACGGTGAGCGCGGCGACGACGTCGTACGCGCTACCGCGGTCCACCTCCTCACCGAGGCGGCCACCGCCTGGGTCGCGCGCGACCCGCAGCTGCGCCGCCTCGACCTCGCCCGCACCCTCGACCCCACCTGGGTCCAGGACTCCTCCCGCATCGGCTACGCCGCCTACACCGAGCGCTTCGCCGGGGACCTGCGCGGCGTCGAGGAGCGCATCGGCTACCTGCGTGAGCTGGGCGTGACCTACCTGCACCTCATGCCTCTGCTCACCCCGCGCCCCGGCGACTCCGACGGCGGCTACGCCGTCGCCGACTACCGCTCGGTCCGCCCGGACCTGGGCGACATGGAGGACCTCGCCCACCTGGCAGGGCAGTTGCGCGCCCGCGGCATCAGCCTCGTCATCGACCTCGTGCTCAACCACGTCGCACGCGAGCACGAGTGGGCGGTGCGCGCCCGCGCCGGTGAGCAGCGCTACCGCGACTACTTCCACATCTTCCCCGACCGCACTGAGCCGGACGAGTACGAGCGGACCCTGCCCGAGATCTTCCCCGACTTCGCCCCGGGCAACTTCACCTGGGAGGAGGAGGCCGGCGGCTGGGTGTGGACCACCTTCAACTCCTTCCAGTGGGACATCAACTGGCGCAACCCCCACGTCATGGAGGAGTACGCCTCGATCGTGCTCGACCTGGCCAACCGGGGCGTCGAGGTGCTGCGCCTGGACGCCATCGCCTTCACCATCAAGCGCAAGGGCACCGACTGCCAGGGCCAGCCCGAGGTCCACGCCATCACCCAGGTCCTGCGCGCCCTCACCCGCATCGCCTGCCCTGCGGTGGACCTCAAGGCCGAGGCGATCGTCGCCCCCACCGAGCTCCTGCAGTACCTGGGCCAGGGCCGCTACACGGGCAAGGTCTCCGACCTCGCCTACCACAACTCCCTCATGGTCCAGGTCTGGTCCATGCTCGCCTCGCGCAACGTCCGCCTCGCGGCCCGGGCCCTGTCCTGCCTGCCGGTCGAGCCGGCCACGGCCACGTGGATCACCTACATCCGCTGCCACGACGACATCGGCTGGGCCATTGACGACGCCGACGCCGAGTCGGTGGGCCTCAACGGCTTCTGGCACCGCCAGTTCCTCGCCGACTGGTACCGCGGCGTCTACCCCATGAGTGACGCACGGGGGCTGGTCTTCCAGTACAACCCCGTCACCCAGGACCGCCGCATCAGTGGCACATCCGCCTCCCTCATCGGCATCGAGGCGGCCGCGGAGGCCGTCGAGGGGATCACGGACGATACGCCCCAGTGGCGGGAGGAGGAACTGCGCACCTGGCTCGCCCAGCGCCTGGACGCGCTGCGCCTGGCCAACGCCATCATCTACGGCTGGGGCGGTGTGCCCGTCCTGTGGAGCGGCGACGAGCTCGGCCAGTACAACGACCCCAACTGGGACACCGAGCCCGGGCACGAGGCCGACTCGCGGTGGGCCGGCCGCCCGGTCCTGTCCGACGCCCTGGTGGCCCAGCGCCATGATCCGACGACGGTCACCGGCCGCGTCTTTGGCGACCTCGTGAGGATGGGACGGGTGCGGGCCTTGCTGCCGCAGCTGCGTGCGGACGTGCGCACCCTCGTCGCGCCGGTCGACGACGACGGCGTCCTCGTCACCTTCCGCGACCACCCACGGGGCAGCTTCGTGGGCGTCTACAACGTGACGCCCGACTGGCGCTCAGTGCCGGCCTCGCGTCTGGCCGAGTACGGGGTGCTGGGCGCCATCGACGTGCTGACAGACACGATCCCGGAGTGGTCGACGACGCTGGAGGGCGCGGGCGATGGGCTCGTCCCGGTGCCCCCGTATGCCGCCTGGTGGCTTGTGCGCCCCACCGACTGAGGGCCGACGGCGGCACCACCGTCGGACCCGTCCGCCCGCAGGGTGCTCGCCCGCGTGGGGTGGGCCGCCCGAAGAATGAGTCCCGCTGGGCGGCTGCTGGACTGGCTCGCCCGCGTCGGGTGGGCCGCCCACCTGGGGCCCCGCCGTCGACCCCCACCCGCCCCGGGTCGAGGCCTCAGGCCTGGCGGCGAACCCGCAGTGCGGGATGCAGGAGACTGAAGACGGCCGCGGTGCCCATGAGTGCGAGGATCCCCACGAATGGTGCGGCGGGGTCCCATCCATAGGCCGCCGTGGAGGCGATGGGGGCGATGGCGTACGTGACGCCGTTGTTGGCGTTGATGAGCCCGGCGACGGACCCCTGCTCCTCCTTGCTCATCTCCAGGGTGGGGCCGGTGTTGTAGCCGGGGATGGCCATGCCGAGACCGAGTCCGGTCAGGACGCAGCCTGCCACGAGCAGCACGTACGAGGCGGTCGGCAGGAGGCAGGCGGTTGCGACGACCAGGACCACAAGACCTGTGCGCAGCAGGCGTCGAGAGCTCCAGCCGAGCCGGGGAACCACCACGCCCTGGGTAATCACCATGGACACCGACATTGCCACCATGACCGCGGAGGTCAGCCCTGCCGTGCCGGAGTCGGACAGCCCGAAGCGGTCCTGGACGGCGAAGCCGAGGAGCGTCTGAAGGGCGGCGAAGGACAGGAACATCATGAAGCCGGTGAGCAGGAAGGGGAGCACGCGCGGGTCGGTGTAGGAGATCGTGGCCGGGCGATCGATCAGCGCGGTCGGCTTCTCCGGCTTCAGGGCAACCAGGACAACGGCGATGGCGCAGACCATGAGCAGAGGCATGACCGTCACCGGCAGGAGGAGACCGCCGACGGTGGCCAATGCCCCGCCGAGGACCGCCCCGAGGATGGTGGCCAGGCCCTGGGCGGCACCCGTGGCCCCCAGGAGCTTGACGCGCTCGTTCTCGCTTCGGGCGCGCGTGACGAAGTAGGTCTGCGCCGTCGGCAGGATCGCGGAGATTCCTGAACCGTAGAGGATCCCCCGGGTCAGAATGACCCCGAGCGCGAGCCCGGTGCCCGTCCAGATGCCGCGCACGCCCAGCCACGCCAGGCCGGCGAAGGAGGCCAGAGCGACGGCTCCGACGGTCATGGAGGTCGTGAGCACCACCCTGACTCCGCTCTTCTGGGAGCGTCGTCCCCAGAACTGGCTGAGGGAGGCCAGGGTGAGGGCCGCGAGGGACACCGCGGCGCCGATATGCCACTCTCGCAGTCCCATGCTGCGGGAGAGTGGAGCGATGATCGGGTTGAGCATCATCTGTCCCATGAAGGCCAGGAAGACGGTCATGAGGATGAGCCGGGACTGGGTGGAGCCGGATGTCTGGGCGTCCTCGACGTCGGCAAGTGGGGCAGATGCGGTCATGGTGATCCTCTCGCGCTAGAACGCTGGTCTAGCAAGGAAACTAGAACGGTGACCTAGTACTGTCAAGGTCACTATGGTGGGTCTATGGCAAGGGCACGGGAAGCAATGACGCAGGCGACGGCCGCACGGGACGTAGAGCCGAAGGGCACGACGGCACGGCGGGTCGGCCTCACGGCCGAGCTCGTGGTCGACCGAGCCCAGGAGCTCACCGAACAGCTGGGCCTCGACGGCTGGTCTCTGCGCCGGTTGGCGGAGGAGCTCGACGTTGTCCCCTCGGTCGTCTACCACTACTACCCGACGAAGGGGGACATTTGCGACGCCATCGTCGAGCGCGTCAGCACCCTCATCGAACTGCCCGACCCGGAGCTGGGGTGGAAGGAGTGGTTCATGACCATGCTCCTCAACGCCCGGCCGGTCCTGCTGACGTACCACGGAGTGGCCGACCGGATCATGCGCGGGGAGCTCACCCGGGGCTTCACACCCATGATCGACACCGCCGTCGCCAAGCTCCAGGAGGCCGGATTCGCCGACTTCGCCCCCATCGCCTACGCGATGATCAGCAACTCGGCAGTGTCCGCCATCGCGGCGCGCAACCGTCGGTCCGCCCAGCAAGGTGAGCGTCGGCACGACCTGGCCCGAATGATCGACCACATGGAGCCCCTCGCCCGGCAGTCGCCGGGCACGCGCCTGATGATCGAGCACCTGTTCGGCCCCCTGAGCTCGGGCGACCACGAGGACAGGGTGAGTGACGAGTACTTCGAGCTCCTCATCGCCTCGCTGCTCGATGGGGTTGAGCACGTGGTTCTTCCCCGGGCGCAGGCCCCGGGCGAGGTCGACTAACTGCGTGAGGGATCGTCAGGCGATGAGGACGGGGCAACCAACCGCTGCGTCCGTCAGGTGTGGGCGAGGCCACCAATTCAGGGCATCATGTCCCTATGACCAGTGACCTTGTGGGGACCGGACCGGGCGCCGTCGGAACCGCCGTCGGCACTGTCGGTGCGGCCAGCGCCGTGAGCGACCGGCCCGCGGCCCTGCCCACGCCGAGCGCTGTCTCCGCCCTCTCCGCGGACGACTGCGCCGGCACCACCCTGCACCGCGCGACCTTGGACGCCACCACGCCCGCCGCGCTCCTGGCAGGTGAGATCTCCGCAGAGCAGGCCTCACGGCCCCTGAGCGTCTTCGATCTCATGCGCATCGGCATCGGCCCCTCCTCCTCCCACACCGTGGGCCCCATGCGGGCCGGGCGGGCCTTTGCCGACGAGCTGGCCGCCGTCGTCGTCCCCGACGACGTCGTGCACCTGGCCGTGGAGCCCACGGAACCCGGTGGCGCCGAGCGGGTCGCCCGCCTGACCGTCGAGCTCTACGGCTCGCTCGGCGCCACCGGCCGCGGCCACGCCACCGACCGGGCCGTCGTCATGGGCCTGGCGGGCTACGAGCCCGAGACGGTGCCCGCCGAGGTCTGCGCCCGCCAGATCGAGGAGGTCGCCGCCGTCGGGACGCTCACGGTCGACGGCGTTGGTGACGTCCCCTTCGACCCGGCCACCGACATCCACTTCCTTCCCGGCCGCGTCCTGCCCTACCACGTCAACGGCATGACGATCAGCGCCTACCGCTCCGAGGGCCAGGAGGTCCTGTGTCGCACCTACTACTCGGTGGGCGGCGGCTTCGTCATGGAGGACGTCGGCGTGCCCGGCGCCCCGTCCATCCGCGCGCTCGCCACCGTCTCAAGCGCCGAGGCGCACGCGACGCCCGCCCCCTTCCCCTTCTCCTCCTCTGCGGAGCTGCTGGCCATCTGCGAGCGCGAGGGGCTGCGGGTCTCCGACGTCGTGCGCGCCAATGAGGTCTCCGCCCGCAGCGAGGAGGAGGTCGACGCCTACCTCGACCGTCTGCGCGCGACAATGAACGCCTGCATCGAGGCGGGGATGAGGACCGACGGCGTCCTGCCCGGCGGCCTCGGCGTCCGGCGTCGCGCCAAGGCCCTGCGTGAGCGGCTGCTCGCCCAGGCCGCCGGCCCCGCTGCCGCCTACACCCAGGCCGACCCCCTGCGCGGCATGGACTGGGTGGACCTGTTCGCCCTGGCCGTCAACGAGGAGAACGCGGCCGGGCGTCGCGTCGTCACCGCCCCGACCAACGGGGCGGCCGGCATCGTCCCGGCGGTCCTGCGCTACTACCAGGACTTCGTCCCCGGGGCCGACGACGACGGGGCGCGCCGTTTCCTGCTGGCGGCGACCGCCGTCGGCTCCCTCATCAAGATCAACGCCTCCATCGCCGGGGCGGAGGTCGGCTGCCAGGGGGAGGTGGGCTCGGCGTCGTCGATGGCGGCGGCGGGGCTTGCCGAGGCCCTGGGTGGCGCGCCCGCTCAGGTGGAGAACGCCGCGGAGATCGCGATGGAGCACAACCTGGGGCTCACCTGCGACCCGGTGGGCGGGCTCGTTCAGATCCCGTGCATCGAGCGCAACGCGGTGGCGGCGGTCAAGGCGATCAACGCCGCGCGCATGGCGCTGTGGGGGGAGGGCCGGCACGCCGTGTCCCTGGACACGGTGATCGAGACGATGCGTCAGACCGGCGAGGACATGCTCGCCAAGTACAAGGAGACGAGCCGCGGCGGCCTGGCCGTCAACGTCGTCGAGTGCTGACGACGGGGCGGGCCGGCGCCTGTCACCCCCACCCCCACCCGGCTCGCCCGCTGAGCTCCTCGATGTGCGCTCGAACGTACGCCGAATCGCCGTTGTCATGTCCTGAGGTTCAACGTGGCACCGATGTCCTGAGACATCACGCGGTGGTGGCCTGCTGTCGCTGGATGAGTCGTTTCAGGTAGCGCTCGGTGGTTTCGAGCCACGAGATCAGCAGCGAGGTGTTCTGCCACCCGCGGTCCTCTGTGAGGTGGTAGATCTCCTCCAACCATGCTGCGTCAATCTCTGGGATCGGGTCGATGTCGTGGCTGGGAGAAGGGTTGGAGAGCTCCTGCTCCCTCTGATGCCTGCGGAAGGCCAGCTCCGTCTGGACGATCGGCAGTGCATACTCGGGGCCGAGCTGCCCAGCAAAGTTGAGCTTCACCATGAAGTCGACATCCATCGGCCGTGCGGTCGGGGTGTGGGGAGTTTTGGCCCACACAACGAGCGCTTCCCGCCCCTCGGGGGTGAGTCTGTGCACGTTCGCCGCTGGCCCCTGATCGGACTCGATGCGCGACACCGTGACCCATCCGCGTGCCTCGAAATCCGCCAGCGCCCGATAGATCGGGCTCATCGAGCTTTTGCGTCCGAGGAACCGGCCGTCGCCCTGCAACCACTTTCCGAGGTCGTAGCCCGACGCGGGACGCCTCGCCAACAGTCCCAGCAAGGGGAAGTCCGGCTTCATCGCAACGCTCCTTCATCCGTAGGCGTCCATCGAGATTGATCGACCGCCGATGCCCAACTCATGGAGGACCTTCATCTCATGTGCCAGTGCGGGGGCGAAGGTGTGCCAGGAGGTGGACGGCCCGTTCCACGCCAACTCTGCCACAGCGAGCAATCTGGGGAACAGGTGGTAGTGCAGGCCGGCCCTGTCCGTGATGAACTCAGTCCAGCAGGCTGCCTGCACGCCGACGGCACTGTCGGGGACCGGTGCTTCGAGCACGTCGCGGGCTGTGATGATCTCACGCATCCCGGCGGGCTCATCCTCCTCCGGCCCGGACAGGTGATTGAGGTACAGGTACGAGGCCTCCGCGAAAACCCATGGGTTGCCTGAGTGCGCTGCGGCGAGGACCCTCTGCTCGTCTCGCCAGGCGAAGACGAGTTCGTCGCCCGCGAGACCACTGTCCACAGCCTCGTCCCAGACCGCGGTACGCCGACCAAGGCCACGGAGATGGGTGCGGGCGAACTGCATGAAGTGCCGGTGCAGGGCAAGTGGGTCACCGTCGACTGTGCGCATGAGCGCCTCATCCGCACGCCATGCGCTGTGATTGCATTCGTCTCCGCCGACGTGCACGTACTCGAAGCTGAAGAGCGTGGCCACGTGGTCGAGTACTGCGCGGAGGAAGGCTTCCGAGCGCTCACCGGGCCAGAGCAGGTCGTTGCGGTGGGGCCACGTGTCCGGCTCAACGCCGACCAAGGACGGGTCGCCCAGCTCGGGATACGCGCGGATGGCGGCCGCCATGTGCCCGGGCAGGTCGACCTCCGGCATGATCTCGATGCCCACGTCCTTCGCGTGGGCGACGATTCGCCGGATGTCCTCGTCGCGGTACCAGCCACGGGTGGAGCTGTCGGGTGCTGCGTCGAGCGCGGCGCGACGCTTGTCGTGGTTCACGTTCGTGTACCAGGAGAAGCGTTCGCGCGGGAGCTGTGCGGCCACGGTGAGCAGCAGCGGGTAGTCCGGCACGGCGAAGCGCCAGCCCGCGTCGTCGGTGAGATGCCAGTGCAGCCGATTCAGACGGTAGCGCGCCATGACGTCGAGGAGTTCGAGCACGACGTCGGGCGGCCAGAAGGTCCGGGCGCTGTCCAAGTGCAGGCCTCGCCACCTGTGGCGGGCGGGTGTGGAGCCCGTGGGGATCAACGGTGGGGTGACCACGATTCCTCCTTCCAAGCCATGCTCGCGCTATGCCCAGGAGAGTATAGTTCTATCGCGAATGGGACGGTGAACACGCCCTATTGCAGGGTCTTCGCGCGGTGTTACTATCACCTTAACGTAGTACCCAGTGGGTCATCGATCGACCCGCGCCTTGACCGAGGCTCGCGGGTACCACCTTCTGAAGGAGACAAAGATGTCGAACACGTTCTCTCGTCGCGGGATGCTCGCCGTCTCGACGGCGGCGCTCGCGGCCATGGGTTTGTCGGCTTGCGGCGACGATGCGAAGCCCACGAGCGCAACGACCTCGGATGGCACAGGCGTGACGGGCCAGACCGTCCGGGTGTGGTTCATGGAGGGCTCCATCAGCGACGAGGCGATCTCCCTGCTTGAGACGACCTTCGCACAGGAGAACGAGGGCAACGTGCTCAAGGTCGAGATCCAGCCGTGGGATGGCATCGTCGCGAAGATGCAGACCGCGCTGGCCTCTGACAAGGAGTGTCCGGATCTCATCGAGACGGGCAACACCCAGTCCTCCATCTTCTCCAGTGTCGGTGCATTCGCGCAGGTGGACGACATGTACGACACGCTGGGCGGTGCCGACCTGATCCCGAGCTTCATCGAGGCCGGCACATGGGACGGCAAGCTCTACGCCCTGCCGCTCTACGCGGGTGCCAGAGGGGTCTTCTACCGCAAGGACCTGATTGAGGCCGCCGGGCTCAGCGAGCCCAAGACCCTCGACGAGTTCGCCGACACGGTCATCGAGCTCGGCAAGGCGAACCCCGAGAACGTTCCTGGGTTCTCCGGCATGTACTTGGCCGCAGTGGATCAGCACAGCGCCAACTCCCTCTTCTTCGCCGGCGGCGGCGAGTTCGCGACAATGGACGGCGGCACGTGGGTGCAGCAGCTCACTGCGCCGCAGAGCATCTCGGCAATCAAGCGCATCCAGCGGCTGTTCAACGAGGGCACGGCCTACGCGCTCGACAGCCAGGCCGCGCAGACCGCCTTCGAGAAGTACTTCAACGACGCCAAGGTCGGCGTTCTGGTCGCCACCGACAACGTGGGCGGCAAGATCAGCGACGAGCTGTGGGACGCGGACAAGGTCGGCGTCATGGCCATCCCCGGCTTGAAGGAGGGCGAGATCGGGCACTCGTTCGCGGGCGGCTCCAACATCTCCCTGCCGACGAAGTCTCAAAACCCCGAGCTCGCCCGCAAGGCGCTGGAGATCATCTTCGCCGAGGACTTCCAAATCCTCGTCGCAAAGGACGGCTGGGTGCCCGGCAACGTCACCTACGGCAAGGAGGCCACCGGAAGGATGGGCCCGCTGCAGGCCGAGATCGTCGCCGACGCCAAGCTGACGCCGAACACGCCGCAGTGGGGTGTTGCCACGAGCAACAACCTCATCCGGGACTTCTACACGGCCCTCGCCCAAGGCAATGAGGTCGAGGCCACCGCGGCCGAGTACGGCCAGAAGATCGAGGACATCCTCAACTCGAAGTGACCCATGAAGCGGGCGGGGGCTCACGCCCCCGCCCGACCCGGGAGAGGACACCATGGCCCGAACACCAAGAAAGTCGGCTACGCTCTCGCGTCAGACGACCCCGTACCTGCTCATGCTGCCCGCGGCAGCCCTGGTGCTGGTTGCGCTCGGATGGCCGATGCTGCGGCAGTTCATCATGTCGTTCCAGGAGTTCGGCCTCGCCCAGCAGTTCGGGCAGCCGCCGACATGGGTGTTCCTTGACAACTACGCGACCATTGTCAAGGATCCCTACTTCTGGGCTGTGCTGGCGAAGTCGCTCGGCTTCTGCGCGTGGACCGCCGGCTGGACGATGATCCTTGCGGTCCTCTTCGCATTGTTGATGCGCGCCGCGTCACCGGTGGTGCGCACCGCGATGAACGTCGTGCTCATCATCGTGTGGGCGATGCCGCTTATGGCCTCGCTGACGCTGTGGCAGTGGCTCGTCGACCCCAACTTCGGCCTTGTGAACCACGCGCTTGTCAGCATGGGGCTTGAACAGTTCGCGGGCTTCTCGTGGCTCGCGAACAGCTTCTGGACCTTCTACCTGATCGCCTCCGCCGTGATCGTGTGGGCGTCGATGCCGCTGGCGACGATCTCGATCTACGCTGCGCTCACCCAGGTCGATGAAGCGCAGATCGAGGCCGCGCAGCTCGACGGTGCCGGCTACCTCCAGCGGTTGCGCCACGTGATCATGCCGACGATCGCACCTGTCATCTCGCTCATCGGCGTCCTGCAGGTGATCTGGGACCTGCGCGTGTTCACTCACATCTACGTCCTCCAGGGGGCAGGAGGCATCTCGACAGAGACCAACCTGCTCGGCACGTACGTCTACCAGGTGGGCATCGCCGAAGGCGACTACGGCATGGCCTCGGCGCTCGCCACGATCATCCTGCTCATCACCTTGGTGATCACGGGCAAGTACATCCACATGCTGTTCACCCGCGGGGAGGTCAACTGATGACGCGCAAGACCACGGGGCGAATCGCGGTCAACGTCCTGCTCTCGTTCGTGGCGCTGCTGTGGGCGGTTCCGGTGTACTGGATGCTCAACTCGGCCTTCCAGCCCGAGCGCGACCTGCTCTCCGTGCCGCCCAACGTCGTGCCCGTGCACGTCACGGTCGACAACTTCGTCACGGTCCTCACCGATCCGACCTACTGGTCCGCGCTCCGCGTCTCGCTCACCGCCGCGGTTATCACCGTGGTGGCCACGACGTCGTGCGCGCTGCTCGCGGCGTGGGCGCTGTCGCGCTACCGCTTCTTCGGCCGTCGCACGCTCATCGTGCTCGTGCTCCTGATCCAGATGGTCCCGGCCGAGGCCCTCTTCATCTCGCAGTACCGGATGCTCGACAGCTGGAACCTGCTGAACTCCGTCCTCGGCCTGTCGCTGCTCTACGTCGGTGGTGTGCTGCCCTTCGTGATCTGGATGATGCGCGGTTACGTCGACGGTGTGCCCACTGAGCTCGAGGACGCCGCCACCGTCGACGGGTGCTCGAAGTTTCAAGCGTTCGTCCGGATCACGCTGCCGCTACTGGCTCCGGGCCTCGTCGCGACAAGCATCTTCGGCTTCCTGCACGCGTGGAACGAGTACACCCTCGCGCTGATCATCCTCTCCAGGGACAGTGCCGTCACGCTGCCGTTGTGGCTTCAGGGCTTCCTCCAGGGGTTGCGTGGAGCCGACTGGGGTGGGGTGATGGCGGGTTCGACGCTCATCGCCCTACCGGTGATGTTCCTGTTCATCTTCGTCCAGAACCGAATGACCTCGGGCCTGGTCTCCGGCGCAGTCAAGGGTTGACCGGTTGACCGCGCGCCTTCCAAGGACGAGCCGCGGCGGCCTGGCTGTCCACGTCGTCGAGTGCTGAGAAGTGCTGAGAGTGCTGAGAAGTGCTGAGTTTGGACCATCATCGGTCGGTTCGGACCACTGTCCCGCATGTGGACCACCTGGAACGCGTTCGTAGGTGGTCCACATGCGGAGCAGTGGTCCTGAACGCACTGTGGTGGTCCAAGCGGAGCGGGACCCGGCCCCGATTCGGTGCTCTCCGACGCTTGTGGCACGCTGACGCGCGTGACTGACCACACCTCCCGCGACGACGCCGTCGTACAGCCCACCACCCGGGCCGACGCCGCCCGCCAGTGGTGGCACGACGCCGTCATCTACCAGGTCTACCCCCGCTCCTTCGCGGACCTCGACGGCAACGGCATCGGAGACCTCAAGGGCGTCACCAGCCGCGTGCCCTACCTGCGCGCGCTCGGCGTCGACGCCGTGTGGCTCTCCCCCTTCTACCCCTCCGCCCTCGCCGACGGCGGCTACGACGTCGACGACCACCGCGACGTCGCCCCCGAGATCGGCACGATGGCCGATTTCGATGAGATGGTCGCCGCGCTCCACGGCGCCGGCATCCGCGTTCTGGTCGACATCGTCCCCAACCACACCTCCGACCGACACGCCTGGTTCCGCGCGGCCCTGGCCGGAGGCCCCGACGCCCCCGAACGGCGCCACTACGTCATCCGCGAGGGCACGGGCGCCGACGGCGAGCTCCCCCCGAACGACTGGCGGTCCCTCTTCGGCGGCTCCATCTGGGAGCGCATCGACGACGTCGACGCCGCTGGCCGCCCCCTCACCGGCCCCGGCACCGGCCGCCCCTACCAGTGGTACATGCACCTCTTCGCGTCCGAACAGCCGGACCTGAACTGGGAGGATCCCGCCGTTCACGCCGACTTCATCGAGACCCTGCGCTTCTGGTGCGACCACGGCGTCGACGGCTTCCGCATCGACGTCGCCTCGGGCCTGGCGAAGGACCTGAGCCAGCTGGACCGCCCGTGGTCCGAGCTGCCCTGGCCGCTGACCGACGACGGCTCCCACCCGCTCCTCGACCGCGACGAGGTCCACGCCATCTACGCCGAGTGGCGCCCGGTCCTGGAGTCCTACGACCCGCCCCGCTTCGCCGTCGCCGAGGCCGGCGTCATGCCGAACCGCCGCGCCGCCTATGCGCGCAGCGTCGGCCAGGCTTTCAACTTCCAGATGCAGGATGCGGACTTCACCTCCGCCTCCTACGAGTGGGCGATCTCCGCGGGGCTCGCGGACCTGGCAAGCAGCGGCTCGACCACCTGGGTCCTGGGCTGCCACGACGTCGTGCGCGTCGCCAGCCGCTACGGCTTCGACCCCACCCACCGGGTGCCCGTCGGGGACGAGGAGTCGGGGGAGAGCGCGGCCCGGACTGCGGGCGTCCAGGAGGCGGTCTTCGGGCGCTCGCTGGACCTGTCGCGCCGTTGGCTGCTGGCCGACGGCGACGACGCCCGCTTCCGCTACGACGCCGACGCGGGTCGGCGCCGGGCCGCGGCCGGCGCGCTGGCGGTCATGGCGCTGCCGGGCTCGATGTACGTGTGGCAGGGCGATGAGCTTGGTCTGCTGGAGGTCCCCGACATCGTGGAGGAGCGGTTGCAGGACCCGATCGCCACGCGCAACCGCGCCGTGGAGAAGGGGCGGGACGGGTGCCGCGTGCCGCTGCCGTGGACGGCTTCCGGCACCTCCTGCGGCTTCGGTCCCGACGGCGGCGCCGAGGCGCACCTTCCGCAGCCCGGCTGGTGGGGCGGCCTGTCCGTCGAGCGCCAGGAGGCCGAGGACGACTCCTTCCTCTCCTTCTACCGCCGGGCGCTCGCGGCTCGCCGGGCGCTGGTGGCCAACAGTGTCGGCGGTGTCGGCGACGATTTCACGTGGGTGCGGCGCGAAGAGGGCGTGCTCGCCTTCGCTCGCTCCGCCGTGCAGTCATGGACCGCCTTCGGTGCGGAGGTTGAGCTGCCGGACGGGCGCGTCCTCGTCTCCTCCGCCCCCGTCGAGGAGCGCGTGGCAGATGACGGGCGCAGCGTGCGGGTCCTGCCCGCCGACGCCACCGCCTGGGTACGCGTCGAGCCCTGATCCGGCGGTCGACGGGCGTTGGTGGCCGACGGCGGTTGGTGGGCGTCGTCGTCGGCTCAGCCGGAGATTGCTGCCTCAGGCCTTGGCGAGGCGCATGTCTCCGGGCTTGATCCATCCGCGCCGACGCATCGCCTCGCTCAGGACCAGCGTGAGTGCCGCCGGGGCGAGGATCTGGAAGCCGAGGATGATCGCCCAGAGCGTGGCGGGCGTCGTCGTCGGCGACATGGTCTGCCACGTCATGATCTGGCCAACCAGTCCGGCCGAGCCCATACCGGAGCCGACGGCGTTGGACTCCATGCCGATGAGGGTGGTGGAGACGGGGCCGAGGATCGCCGAGGCCAGTGTCGGGGGCAGCCAGATGAGGGGATGGCGCACGATGTTGGGCACTTGGAGCATGGAGGTGCCCAGGCCCTGTGCGAGCAGTCCGGACCAGCGGTTCTCGCGGAAGGAGGCGACGGCGAAGCCGACCATCTGACTGGTGCAGCCAATGGTGGCGGCGCCAGCGGCAAGCCCCGACAGGCCGAGGATGATGCCCAGCGCGGCCGAGGAGATCGGCAGGGTCAGGACCATGCCCATGACGACGGCGACGACGGCCCCCATGAGCAGGGGCTGACGTTCCGTGCCCCAGTTGACGACCTCGCCGAGCGCGGTCATGGCCGTGGAGATCGGGGGGCCGATGAGCAGGCCGACGCCGCCTCCGGCGAGGACGGTGGCCAGTGGCGTGGCGAGGAGGTCGACGGGGGTGCGGCCGGAGACGAGGCGGCCGACCTCGATGGCCGTGTAGGCGGCGATGAAGGCGCCGAGGGGCTCTCCGGGGCCGCGCAGGAGCAGGGCCGCCCCGATGTCGTCGGTGTGCAGGGCGCTGCCGGACAGGAGGGCACCGGCCTGAGCGCCGATCTGTCCGACGACGGCCGCGCTGACGGTGGTGAAGGTGGAGGCCTTGAGCCGCAGGGCGGTGCCGAGCCCGATGCCGGCGCCCGTGATGCTGGCGGCCACGCGGCCGAGCAGGACGACGGTGGTGCCGATGCTGTCGGGCAGGAAGCCGCCGAGCTGGGTGAGGATCGTCCCGATGATGAGGGTGGCGAAGAGGCCGTGTGCCATGCCGGTCAGGCCCTCGACGAAGATCCTGCCGACGAGTGCGCGCAGGTGGTTCACGGGGCCTCCTGGGGTGGCGACGCGGGAAGACGGGGGTGTCTTGACACGTGGAGTCAAGGGTGCGGGACTTAATCCTCGTGAACGAGGATCCCGAGCGCGTCGAGAGCCGTGTGCACGGCGTCGAGAGTGGCTTCGTCGTCGGCCTCCACCGTGTGGGAGTGGTAGCCGTTGGTGAGCTCGGACAGCAGGGGAGAGCGGCCCAGCTGCTCGAGCAGCTGGGCGATGTCCTCCTGGTCGCGCACGAGCAGGTCCACCGTGACTCGGCCGTAGGCGGCGTGCGGGATGCTCAGGTCCACCATGGTTCCGCCGGCGTCGATGATGGCGCTCAGCTCCGCGTCGAGCAGATCGCGGTCGTGCGTGACGTGGAAGGAGCGGCGTGCGCGTGTGGTGGGGTGTGCGAGGACGTAGCCGCGGTTGGTCGCCCGGATCGCCTGGCCCGCCGCGCGCAGCAGGGCGACGTCGCCGACGACGATCTGGCGCGAGACGCCGAGCTCGCTGCCCAGGGTGGAGGCCGGGACGGGGGTGCCGGCTGCGTTGAGGCGCTCGAGGATTCGCTCACGACGTCGCGCGGCTTCCATGGTCCTCCTTGTGAAGAGGGCGGGTTGCCGGGACCGTAACACGTCCGACGTCGTGCGGACGGGTGCTGGGCGGGTGTGGCGGGAGAGGTGCTGGGCGGGTGTGGCGGGAGAGGTGCTGGGCGGGTGTGGCAGGAGGGATGCTGCGGGGTGAGTGCGACACGCCGGGGCGGGGGTGCGACACGCCGGAGCGTGCGGGTGCTTGGGATGAATGTGCCGACGGTCGTCCCCAGCCTGGGGACCCGCGCCGCTGACCTCCTGGGGAGTGATGGAGAGTCGACGCCGAATTCGTGTCACACCCTTGCGTGACCATGTTTCTGCCGATCCGACGTCTCTCATCGGGCCCCACCCGGTGGCGTTCTGGAGAGGTGCCCGCGAGCTCGTCCACAGTCCTCGCGGGCCTGTCCACAGGGAAGGAGCGCGCCATGCACAGGCGAGGGCGAAACACAGCATGTTGGGGTGCTGGCAGGCGCCGACCCCTAGGGGTAGTGTCTTACCTCGTAAGGCACCTCTGCCCTCCCGAGAACTACATCCGTGTGCTTACACGACTGAGATCCCCCCGCGCGGGGCCTTGGTCGCCACCGCGCACAGACACAGGGACCGGCACCGATCACGACAGCCAGGAAGCGACTGACATGGCCATCACCGTCTACAGCAAGCCCAACTGCGTCCAGTGCAACGCCACCTACCGTGCTCTGGACAAGGCCGGCCTGGACTACAACACGGTGGACGTCTCTGTCGACGCTGAGGCGCTTGCGCAGGTCAAGTCCCTCGGTTACGCCCAGGCGCCCGTCGTCGTCGCGGGCGGGGACCACTGGTCCGGCTTCCGCCCGGACAAGATCAAGTCCCTTGCCGCCGCCGTCGAGGCCGTCGCCATCTGAGCGCACGTCACCCCGTGACTTGCATCCAGGAGACCGACGGACCCTTCGTCGTCTACTTCTCCTCCGTCTCGGAGAACACGCACCGGTTCGTGGCCAAGCTCGGCTTCCCCAGCGCGCGCATCCCGCTGCGCCCCACGCAGGAGCCGCTCGTCGTCGACCGCGAGTACGTGCTGTTCGTGCCGACCTACGGCGGAGGCAACCACAAGGGCGCCGTGCCCAAGCAGGTCATCAAGTTCCTCAATAACGAGCACAACCGCGCGCTGTGCCGCGGGGTCATCTCTTCCGGCAACACCAACTTCGGCGAGGCCTACTGCATCGCCGGAGACATCATCTCCGCCAAGCTCGGCGTGCCCCACATGTACCGCTACGAGCTCCTTGGCACTCCCACCGACGTCGCACGCGTCAGAGAAGGATTGGACACGTTTTGGCAGACACGCTGACGGACACCGGCTCCGAGTCGGTCCCCCTGGGCCTGGACTACCACGCCCTCAACGCCAAGCTGAACCTGTACGACGCGAACGGCAGGATCCAGTTCGACGCGGACCACGAGGCCGCGCGCCAGTACTTCCTCCAGCACGTCAACCAGAACACCGTCTTCTTCCACGACCTTGAGGAGAAGCTGGAGTACCTGGTTGAGGAGGGCTACTACGAGAAGCATGTCCTGGACTACTACGAGCCCGACTTCATCAAGTCGGTCTTCAAGGCGGCCTACGCGCACAAGTACCGCTTCGAGACCTTCCTCGGCGCCTTCAAGTACTACACCTCGTACACGCTCAAGACCTTCGACGGCAAGCGTTACCTCGAGCGCTTCGAGGACCGCGTCGTCATGGTGGCCCTCGCCCTCGCCGCCGGCGACAAGCAGCTCGCCCTCGACCTCGTTGAGGAGATGATGACGGGCCGCTTCCAGCCGGCCACTCCCACCTTCCTCAACGAGGGCAAGGCTCAGCGCGGTGAGCCCGTCTCCTGCTTCCTGGTGCGCATCGAGGACAACATGGAGTCGATCGCCCGCGGCATCAACTCCGCCCTCCAGCTGTCCAAGCGTGGCGGTGGCGTCGCCCTGCTGCTGACCAACCTGCGTGAGAGGGGTGCGCCCATCAAGCGCATCGAGAACCAGTCCAGCGGCGTCATCCCGGTGATGAAGCTGCTCGAGGACTCCTTCTCCTATGCCAACCAGCTCGGGGCGCGCCAGGGAGCCGGTGCCGTGTACCTGCACGCCCACCACCCCGACATCATGCGGTTCCTCGACACCAAGCGCGAGAACGCCGACGAGAAGATCCGCATCAAGACGCTGTCCCTGGGCGTGGTCATCCCGGACATCACCTTCGAGCTCGCCCGCAACAAGGAGCCGATGTACCTCTTCAGCCCCTACGACGTCGAGCGCGTCTACGGGGTGCCCTTCTCCGACATCTCGGTGACCGAGAAGTACCGCGAGATGGTGGATAACCCGCGCATCAAGAAGACCAAGATCGACGCCCGCCAGTTCTTCCAGACTCTCGCGGAGATCCAGTTCGAGTCCGGCTACCCGTACGTCATGTTCGAGGACACGGTCAACCGGGCCAACCCCGTCAAGGGCAAGGTCATCATGTCCAACCTGTGCTCCGAGATCCTTCAGGTCTCCGAGCCCAGCGTGCTCAATGAGGACCTCAGCTTCGCCCACGTCGGCAAGGACATCTCCTGCAACCTCGGCTCGCTCAACATCGCCAAGACGATGGATTCGCCGGACTTCATGCGCACGGTCCGCACGGCGGTGCGTGGCCTGACCGCCGTCTCCGACCAGGTGGATCTGCCCTCCGTTCCCTCCATCGACCGCGGCAACAAGGAGTCCCACGCCATCGGCCTGGGCCAGATGAACCTTCACGGCTTCCTCGCCCGTGAGCGGATCTTCTACGGTTCTGAGGAGGGCCTGGACTTCACCAACGTCTACTTCGCCTGTGTGCTCTATGCGGCCCTGACGGCCACCAACGAGCTCGCCGTCGAGCGCGGGGAGTCCTTCGTCGGCTTCGAGGAGTCTGATTACTACTCCGGTGCCTTTTTCGAGAAGTACACGACCCAGGACTTCCTGCCGGTGACTGAGCGCGTCAAGGAGATCTTCGAGCGCTCCTCCATCAGCGTCCCCACCCGTGAGGACTGGGCGGCGCTCGCGGCGCGCATCAAGGAGGGCGGCATGTACAACCGCAACCTCCAGGCCGTGCCGCCCACCGGCTCGATCTCCTACATCAACAACTCGACGTCGTCGATCCACCCGATCGTTTCCAAGATCGAGATCCGCAAGGAGGGCAAGATCGGGCGGGTCTACTACCCGGCGCCCTACATGACGAACGAGAACCTGGAGTACTACCAGGACGCGTACGAGATCGGTCCCGAGAAGATCATCGACACCTACGCCGCTGCCACCCAGCACGTGGACCAGGGGCTGAGCCTCACCCTGTTCTTCCCGGACACGGCCACGACGCGAGACGTCAACAAGGCTCAGATCTACGCCTGGCGCAAGGGCATCAAGACGCTCTACTACATCCGTCTGCGCCAGATGGCGCTGGAGGGCACCGAGGTCGAGGGCTGCGTGTCCTGCATGCTGTGAACGACGGCGGTGGCGCCGCCCGCGCGCTGGCAGCCCTCGTGGCGGTGGTCGTCGCGCTCGCCGTCGGCGCCTGCGGTGCCGCGCAGGAGGACCCCTTCGAGGACCTCGAGATGTCCTTCGACTGGCGGTCCTCCCCGGCCACCGCCAGCCCGGCGCCGGGGCGAGTGCCGGATGAGACGATGGGCCAGACCCTCGAGGACGCCCTGGCCGAGCACGCGGACGAGCTCACCTTCTCCCGTGTCCGCAGCGCCGGAGGATCCTCCACCTTCAGCGTGCGCCTGGCCCCGCGCAAGGACCTGAGCACCGACGACGTCCTCTCCCTCGTCGACGACGTCCAGACCGCTTTCGCCCGGAACCTGCCCCGTGAGGCGGTTGGTGAGAACCCGAGCGTCAGAGCGGTCCTCACGGTCATCGTCGAGATCGCGGGCGTGACGGACGTGCCCACGGCCCTGGTCATCACCAGTTCCGGGCAGCCCAGTGACCACGAGGCCGAGGCGCGGTTCATCGACGCCGTGCGGAGCGTCGACACCCGCGGCGCCGAGCGCGTCCTTCTGATCTCGCCGGACGTCCTCGCCCTGACGTACCCGGACGAGGACTCCCTGCACGAGGGGATGGTTGCCGTCGCCGCCGCTGCGCCCGCCGACGTGAGCGGCGTCGGCTTCCGCGCCGAGACACGACGGTGGAACGTCAACATCACTTTTCAGCCCGGGGACCCGGTGTCCGAGGCCCTGCCGGGCCTGGTGGGCAGGATCCTCGACGCCCACGACCCGTGGATCTCCTACCTCACCAACGAGCTCGAGCTCCACTCGGAGGGCCACGCCCTCACAGTGAGCAATCTGCCCGGTGGCGAGGAGGGGCCCGACGCGGACGCGGCCGTGGACATCCTGCGCGCTGCCGACGACTGCGGCCAGACCCCTGTCATCCTGCACGCGGGTGACGCCACCCACCCGACCGGGTACGTCGCCTACACCTGCACGGGCGGGCACCTGGAGGTCAACGAGGATGCCGTGCTCAGCGGCGCCTTCACCGATCCTGTCAACAACACCCGGCTGGCCGCGGAGCTGTTGGAGGAGGTGCGCCGGTAGCTCCGACGGCGCCCGGCCCGTGCGAGTCCGGACCACCTTCACGCGTGTGGACAACCTTCGCGAGTACGGATCCCCTGGTTGAAGTAACGAGGTGGTCCGGACCGCGCGCCGGGCGGGAACCGCAGGGGGAGAACTGCCGATTGCCCTGCACTGTCAGGTCGTTAACCTGCTGCTATGAGAATCCGACGTCGTAGCGCCTTGCTCCTGGGCGGCCTGCTCGCACTGACACCCGCGCTCGTCTCCTGCGCGGTGGCCCGGGACACGCGGACGGTCGCCAACTACTTCACGGACCGGCCCCGCGTGCGCAGTGTCAAGGACTCCTTCAACACCGCCGACGCCGCCGACCAGGTCATCATCGACCTCGAGCTCGAGGAGGACGTGAGCGCCGACGACGTCGCCGCCCTCTTCGCCGACGCCGAGCCCGTCCTGCGCGAGGAAACGACGTTCCCCGTCTACGTGACCGCCTCCTGGTCCCACCACGGGGTCCGCATGGACAAGTGCGCCCAGGCGGTCTTCAACGCGCCCAGCGCCTCCATGGTCTACGACGGTAACCTGCTGCGCGCCGGTGTCGAGGGGGCTCTGACGGTGGCCACCGGGACCGCCCGGACGGTGGGGTGCGGGCGGATCACGGATCGGGTCGACGGCGAGGCCCCGGCCCTGAGCTACACCGTGGACCACGGCTCCGCGGACACCCTGCCGGACGACGTCGCCCTCACCCTGCCGCAGGACCTGGCCCGCGGCGGCTACGACGTGCTCCTGGAGCAGAAGGTGGTGCTCGCCGACTGGGAGGTGAGCGTGGCGGTGACCTCGCGGGAGGGGGCTGCGAGCGCCAAGGGTGTCCCGGTGGACGGGCTGGTGGCGGCCCTGCCGCAGCCGAGCAGGTACTCGTGGCTCACCGTCGGCGATAGCCCGCTCCTGCCCGAGGATGTGGCGATCGGGGTGGGGATGGAGGTCTCCGACGAGGACGGGCTCGTCAGCCTGGGGGCCGCTGCGGTGCGGGCTCTGGAGAAGAACGGGTGGCACGGCATCGTCCGTGTGCGCGGTACGGGTGGCGGCACTGTGCGGGACGTTCTCCTCGACACCTCGACGTCACCGGCAACAGTGGTCTCGGAGTCGGAGACCGCGACGGGCCTCGGTGAGCAGATGCGTGAGGGAGCGCGCGCATGAGGCCCCGATGGAGCCATGCCCCCCGGAGCGCTCTCACGCGCCGTTCGCTCCTGCGCCTGGGCGCGCTGGTCGCCGTTGCCCCGGCCCTCACGGCCTGCGCGGGCGCGCAGGCTGAGCGCGCGGTGGAGCGCTACCTGAACGGCCAGGACCTGGTGACGAGCTTCTCCACGGACGCCAGGCCGAACTGGGGCAAGACGCCGGTCGTGAGGGCGCACGCCACGCTGCGCGACGGGGCCGCCGTCGATGAGGTGCTGGCCTTGTGCCTCTCGGCCCAGGAGGAGCTCTCCAGCGTCTTCGGGGAGATCGACCTCTCCCTGGCCTGGGCGTTCGCGGACGGCGGGCGCTGCGAGGTCACCGACCTTGAGATGGGCAAGGGCCGGGAGCTGAAGACGGAGGAGCTCCTGCGCGAGTGCCTGGAGTGCACCCAGTACGCAGCCACCACCCTGCGTCGCACCGCCGTGTGCCACAGGCCGTCCCCGGTCGGCTCCTCCCTCACGGTCGACTGGGGCCAGGTCGATGCCGTCCCGGCTGACGTCCTCATGACGACGCCCGCGCAGCTGGCACCGAGCGCGCTGGACCTGGCGTTCACGCAGACCATGGTGCTCGGGGGGTGGCCGGTCCTCGTGAGCCCGATCGTCGGCGAGAGCATGGAGTCCGCCCCTCTGGCGGAGATCGTGGGCGTCCTGGGCGAGCGGCCGGACGACCCGGGCACGCTCGCCACGGCCTCCCCCTCCGATGAGAATCGGTCCTCCGTCCGGGTCGAGTGGAGCGCCCCCTCCGGCCTCCATCAGGTGACGGCCGACATGACGATCTCTGTCCGCTACAACGACGGTATGGACCCCGGTCCCCTCAGCGGCAGCGGCTCCACCTTCGATGACCGCGCCGCGGAGGTCATCAGGGTCGTGGACCGCTCCCGGTGGCGTCACCTTCTCTCACTCGCCCACGACGGCGCGCAGGCCTACCACTCGACCTCCATCGACGCCTCCGTGCGCCCCCTGCGCCCGGACCCTGAGATGACGGATGCCGAGGACCTCAGCATGGCTGAGAGGCTTCTCGACGCCGCCTCCTGAGGTGCGGCGGGCGCGTCGTCGGTGACCTGCCACACCTCGTCGCAGCGCGACGCCGTCGCCGCCACCAGCTCGGCGTTGGGCACGTCCACCGTGCGCACCCAGTGGGTCGCGTCGGCGGCCTCGCGCCCGAAGGCCCGGTGGCGCGCCACGAGCCGGCCGCGACCGGCTCGTGCAGGTCGCGCCGGTAGACCGGGACGAGGACCTCGGCGGGGCGGCCACCCATGAGCGATCCTCGTCGGTTCTGGCACACTGGTCGTACGAATCTTATGGATCACCCGAGAGGACCCACGTGTCAACCCTTTCCCGGCGCACCCTCGCCACGCTCGTCGTCTCCACCGCTGCTGCCGTCACGCTCAGTGCCTGCGGGGCGGACGAGTCCTCCTCCGGGGACGCGGCCTCGGAGCCCATGGCGGCCCCCAACGTCATCATCGATGTGCGCACCCCCGAGGAGTTCGCCGAGGGGCACATCGAGGGCGCCGTCAACATCGACGTCTCCTCCGACTCCTTCGGCGAGGCCATCGCCGCCCTCGACATGACCAACTCCTACGGCGTCTACTGCCGCAGCGGCAACCGCTCGGCTCAGGCGGTCGCCCGCATGGAGGAGGCCGGCTTCACGGACGTCCACGACCTCGGTGGCCTCAAGGACGCCGCCGAGACGCTGGGGCTGGAGATCGTCACCACGTAGACGCCCGGGCTGGGCTCGCGCAAGGCGGGACGCCGCCAACGCCGGGTGGAGCGTGTCGATTCGGCCGCCGCGTTGGAGGCGCCTGGGGCTCGCCGTCGTTAGCATGAGGGGTAGCTCGCCCGACCCCGCGCAGGCGACTCGCGAACCCGACTGGAGGAGCCCCTTATGCCCGAGCCGATCAAGCTCATTGACCGTGTCCAGGCCATCAACTGGAACCGTCTCGATGATGACAAGGACCTCGAGGTCTGGGACCGTCTCACCGGCAACTTCTGGCTGCCCGAGAAGGTGCCGCTGTCCAACGACGTGCAGTCCTGGGCCACGCTCAACGCGGCCGAGCAGAACATGACGACGCGGGTCTTCACGGGCCTGACCCTGCTGGACACGATCCAGGGCACGGTCGGCGCGGTCTCCCTCATCCCTGACGCGCGCACCCCGCACGAGGAGGCCGTGCTCACCAACATCGCCTTCATGGAGAGCGTGCACGCGCGCTCCTACTCCTCGATCTTCTCCACCCTCATCTCCACCGCGGAGATCGACGAGGCTTTCCGCTGGAGCGAGGAGAACGAGCACCTGCAGCGCAAGGCGCACATCATCCTCGACTACTACCGCGGCGACGACCCGCTCAAGCGCAAGGTCGCCTCGACCATGCTCGAGTCCTTCCTCTTCTACTCCGGCTTCTATGCGCCGATGTACTGGTCCAGCCACGCCAAGCTGACGAACACGGCCGACCTCATCCGCCTCATCATCCGTGACGAGGCCGTGCACGGCTACTACATCGGCTACAAGTACCAGCTGGCCGTGCGCGAGTCCTCCGAGGCCCGTCAGGCCGAGCTCAAGGACTACACCTTCGACCTGCTCATGGAGCTGTACGACAACGAGGAGTCCTATACCGAGAGCCTCTACGACGAGCTGGGTCTGACCGAGGACGTCAAGAAGTTCCTGCGTTACAACGCGAACAAGGCCCTGATGAACCTCGGCTACGAGGCGCTGTTCCCGGCCGAGACCACGGACGTCAACCCGGCGATCATCGCCTCCCTGTCCCCGAACGCGGACGAGAACCACGACTTCTTCTCCGGCTCGGGCTCCTCCTACGTCATCGGTACCGCCGAGGCGACCGAGGACGAGGACTGGGACTTCTGAGCCCCCGTGGGTCGGCGTCCGACGGCGCCGACCAACGCCGTCGGCACCACCCACCAACGTTCGCCACATCTGTTAGCGGACATGCCGAGGGCCTCGATGTCACACAACGGCCCCTTGTGTGACATCGAGGCCCTCGGCATGTCACACAACACCCGTTAGACTGACGGCGTGGATGCGGCGATGTTCAGGAACCCTGCGATGGGGCAGCTCGTCACCATCTCGGGCTCCGACCCCCTGCGCGGGTCGTGGGAGCACAAGGCCTTCGTTCCCACCCCCTTGCCTCACGCGGAGCCGGAGCTGGGTGGCGCCACGTACCGGGCTGTGGCCGCAGCCGGCCGCGCCCTCGCCGCGCTCGACGCCACGGCCCGTCGGCTCCCCAATCCCTACCTGCTGCGTATGCCCTCCCTGCGCACGGAGGCGCAGGCCACCTCCGCCCTTGAGGGCACGTATGCGCCGCTTGCAGACGTCCTGACCGCCGACGACGAGTCCCCGATGACGGTGGAGATGCGCGAGATCCTCAACTATGTCGCCATGGCGAAGCTCGGCTTCGAGTGGGTGGACGAGGAGCGCCCCCTGACCCTCGGGCTCCTGGAGGACCTTCACGGTCGGCTCATGCGCGGCACCGCGCTCGAGGCGGAGTCGGGGCGGCTGCGCACCAGCCAGGTCGTCATCGGCTGGCAGCCGGGCGCCGGACGCGATCTGACCCCTGTTGAGGCGGCACGATTCGTCCCGGCGCCCCCGGGGGACCAACTGCGCGCGGGCGTGGAGGACCTGCTCACCTGGGTCGGCACCGACCACACCGACCGCATCGACCCGGTTGTCGTCGTCGGCATGGCCCACTACCAGTTCGAGATGCTCCACCCCTTCCGTGACGGCAACGGGCGGCTTGGGCGCTACCTCATCGTCCTGACCCTGCTGCGTCACGGCCTGCTGACCGAACCGGCACTCACGGTCTCCCCCTGGTTCGAGGCTCGTCGCGCGGAGTATGACGACGCCCTGCTGGGGGTGAGCACCGACGGCGACTGGGACACCTTCCTCACCTTCTTCGCCCACGGGCTCGCGGAGGCGGCCACCACGACCCGTCGGCAGATGCTCGAGCTCGTCAAGGTCCAGGAGACACTGAGCGAACGGGTACGGGGCTCCCGCCTGCGCTCGGCCCACGCCCTGTCCGTTGTCGACCTCGCCATCGCCCACCCGTCGTTCACGGTCCGGACGGTCGCGGGCGAGCTCGGAGTGTCCTACGGACGGGCCAACGTGCTGGTCGGCCAGCTCGTGGATCTCGGCATCCTTCACGAGGTGGGCCGAGGATCGGGCACGCGGCGCTTCGCGGCACCGGAGGTGCTTCGCGTCCTGCTGGGCAGGGCCTGAGGCCCAGGCCGACGACGGCCCGCGCGTTGGTAGCCTGCCTGCGTGAGCGAGTACTTCGTGGGCAGGCCCGGCACCGGCGACGTCGAGGATCCGATGGAACCGCTGCCGCCCGGGACGGTTCCCGACGGCGCCTCCCCGCGGCCTGAGACGCCAACCGGTTCCCGCCACGTCCGCTTCGGTATGCCCTTCAACGGCGTCGTGCCGCTATGGCACGACGGCACCGAGATCGAGTGGTACCGCCCCACTGACGATACGGACCTCGCTCACGTCCTCGGCCTCGGGCACGTCGAGACCGAGCCGGGGCCCTCGCCGACGCCGTCCGGCTGGGTGGAGCACGTCGAGACCGGCACGCTTCTTCCCGCCCGGGACGGCGAGGAGGGCCCAGTCCTGCTGCTCAGGGCGGTGACGCCGTCGGGACCCCGGGCCGTCAACGACCCACGGGACGGTGCACCCGTGCCGCTAGGACCGCCGCTGACCGTCCAGGAGGCGATGGGGGCCACCGCCGCCGACTTCGACATCACCGGGTTCAGCGTGCACGTCGCCCGGCTCATGCTGCGGGCCGCCCGCGACGGCGCCATCCTCCTGTTCACGCTACGCGCCCCGCGCGACCCGGAGGCCCACCACCTGCTGTCCGTCCCCAGCGAGGTCGATGCCGACTCCGTCATGCGCTTCCACCTGGGGACCCTGCTCGACGTCGACACCTCGGCCTGGGCGGAGGCGACCCACCAGGACGGTATGACCCTGCTGGACCTCGAGGTGCCCTACTCGACCCTGGTGACCCGGACAGGCGACGAGGAGGGGCTCGACGTCGAGCGGCTGGTTGAGATGGCCCAGCCCGTTGTGGATGCGGTCCTGGCCCCCGGCTTCCCCTTCGCGCTCGGCTGCTCCTTCATCCTGCCGGAATGAGGCGCGCACCACGGCGACGATGAGCTGTTGAGCCCGGCGCCGCAGTGGTGTGGGAGAGAGGATCTGCCCATGCTCTCCCTCACCCAGAACATCGACTACCACGCCGGCTACGCCGTGACCCGCACCGGCGAGGCGCGTCGTCCCCTTCCCTTCCTTGTCTCCTCCATGCTCGGGGGCGCCTTCATCGGCCTGGCTGACGTCTTCATGTTCACCGCGGCCGGCCCCTTGCGTGAGGCCCATGACCCGTGGTTCTCCCTCGTCTCCGGTGCCGTGTTCGGCATGGGCCTCATCCTGTGCGTCTTCGCCGGCGGAGAGCTCGCGACGAGCGCGATGATGGTCTTCACCGTCGGGGCCGTGCGCCAGACGATCACCTGGGTTCGTGCGGGTGGTGTCCTGCTGTTCATGCTGCTGGGCAACCTGCTGGGGGCCATCGTGCTGTCGCTGCTCGTGCACTGGGCGGGTGTCGTGGAGCCCGGGACCGCTGCGGGAGCCTTCGTCGAGTACGCCGTCCACCACAAGGGGGTCGACTACTCGGTGCTTGAGATGCTCGCGCGGGGGATCCTGTGCAACATCCTCGTGTGCCTGGCGATCTGGTGGGCCACCCGCTCGACGAGCGAGGGCTCGAAGATCGTCGCGATGGCCTGGTGCATGGCTGCCTTCGTCACCAGCGGCTTCGAGCACGTGGTGGCGAACATGACGACCTTCTCCCTGGGCATGTTCGAGGGCTACGAGGCGGCGACGCTGGCGCACGCGGCGCGCAACCTCCTCGTGGTCGGGCTGGGCAACGTCGTCGGAGGCGCGATCTTCGTCGGCTGCGCGTACCTCGTCGCCCACAAGACGGAGGTGGGGGCCGACGAGGCCCGCGTCGAGGTCGGTCTGCCTATCGCGCACTGAGCACAACACAGGAGGCAGCCGCACCCGCCGAGACCCGAGTGCGAGACTCGCCTCGCAACGTTCCACGTGCGTTCCACGCGGTGCGTACGAGAGGCCCGACACTCCATCTTTTCGTTGGGATGCCGGGCCTTCTGCTGGCGGTAGTGCTGGGATTCGAACCCAGGGTGGCTATGAACCACACAGACTTTCGAGATCTGTACCTTCGGCCGCTCGGACACACTACCTCGCAGACCGAGGGTACACGGACGAGCCACTCACTCCCAATCCCGCATCCCTGCGACCTCGCTCACGCGCCTACTCCTCAGGCACCTCACGCACCACCCGCGCCGGCACGCCGGCGACCACGGTCCGCGCAGGCACATCCTTGGTGACAACCGCCCCTGCGGCCACCACAGCGGCGTCACCGATGGTCACGCCCGCCAGCACGGTGGCATTCGCCCCGATCCACACGTCCTGGCCGATGCGGATCGGTGCGGGCACCGTGTCACCGCGCCGGGCCACGGACAGGTCGTGGTTGAGGGTCGCGAGCACGACGTTGTGCCCGATGAGGCTGCGCGCTCCGATCCAGATGCCGCCCTGGTCCTGGAAGCGGCACCCCGAGTTGATGAACACACCTTCAGAGACGTGGATGTTGCGGCCGAAGTCCGTCGTGAAGGGCGGGAAGACCTGGAACCCTTCCGGTGCTCCTTCCCCGGTGATCCGCCCGAAGAGCTCGGCCCTCTCAGTCGGCTCCAGGTACTCGGAGTTCAGGCGGGCGGTCAGGCGTCGGCTCTCCTCTCCCACGGCCACCATGAAGGCGTGCACCTCCTCGTCGTGAGGCAGGGCCTGGTTGCGGGCCGTCATCTCAAGGAACCGGTCAAGGGTCATCGTTTCTGCCGTGTCCGCCATACGGGAAGGATATCGACCGCATGAGGCCTCGAACAGCCACTCCTGTCGGTCGGCGCCCTTGGCCCACCCGGGCCACTGTCGCCGACCGCCACCAAAGGTCACCGACGTGCAAGGCTGGCTCCGTGAGCCTGACCGACGAGCGCTACGGCGCCGCCATGGACCGCGCCCTCACCCTCGCCCGGACCGCCGGCGAGCAGGGCGAGGTACCCGTCGGCGCCGTCGTCCTCGCCCCCGACGGCCGGATCCTGGCCGAGGCCGCCAACGCCCGCGAGGCCGAGCACGACCCCACCGCCCACGCGGAGGTGCGGGCGCTGAGGGCCGCCGGCGCCGCCCTGGGCCGCTCCCACCTGGACGGCTGCACGCTCGTCGTCACCCTGGAGCCCTGCACGATGTGCGCGGGCGCCATCCAGCTCGCCCGCCTGGCCACCGTCGTCCTGGGTGCGTGGGAGCCGCGCACCGGCGCCTGCGGCAGCGTGCGCGACATCCTGCGCGATCCGCGCGCCAACCACCGCGTCGAGGTCCGAGCCGGCCTGCGCGCCGCCGAGTCCGAGGCCCTGCTCCGCTCATTCTTCGCCGAGCGACGCTGACTCCGCCCCGACGTCTTCCGGGACGACGGCGTGAGCCCGGCCCGCGCCGTAGTCTGTGCCTATGCGCCTGCACGTTGCCGACCACCCGCTCATCGACCACAAGCTCTCCGTCCTGCGCGACGAGAAGACCCCCTCCGCGGTCTTCCGCCAGCTCGTCGATGAGCTCGTCACCCTCCTGGCCTATGAGGCCACCCGCGAGGTGAGAACCGAGGAGGTCAGCATCAAGACCCCGGTCGCCGTCGCCCAGTGTCGCCACTTGGCGGACCCCCGCCCCATCGTCGTGCCGATCCTGCGCGCCGGGCTCGGCATGCTCGAGGGGATGACCCGCCTCCTGCCGACCGCCGAGGTCGGCTTCCTCGGAATGAAGCGCGACGAGGACACTCTTGAGATCGAGACCTACGCCAACCGCCTCCCGGACGACCTCTCCGGCCGCCAGTGCTTCATCGTCGACCCGATGCTCGCCACGGGCCACACGCTCATCGCCGCCGTCGAGTACCTGCTGGCCCACGGCGCCCGTGACGTCACCGCCCTGTGCCTCATCGCCGCCCCCGAGGGCCTGAAGACCCTTGAGGAGGCCATCGGCGGTCGCGCGAACGTCACGATCGTCACCGCCCACGTGGACGAGCGCCTCAACGATAAGGCCTACATCGTCCCCGGCCTCGGCGACGCCGGCGACCGCCTCTACGGCATCGTCGACTGAATGGGCCGTCCCACCCGAGGCCTCTGCCCGACGGCGCCGACCCCCGTAGCATCACACCATGACCTCATCGTCCGCCTCACCTGCGCGTCGCCCTGACAGACCTGGGACGCCGGCGGTCCTCGCCGCCATCCTGGCCGGGGCCCTCACCCTCGCGGGCGTTGTCGGCCTTGGGTGGGCCACCTCAGCCGACCAGCGCACGGCGATGAGCGCCACCAACGTTCGCCCCTACGTCATGCCGGAGGGAGGCTGGGCCGAGGGTGCGACCCAGGCCTGGTCCGCCCAGATCCCCGCGAATGCCGAGGTTGTCGTCGCCGAGAACTATCTGGTGGCCGTTGAGAGCGAGGGTCCCACGGACACGGCCGCCACGCTCACCGGATACACGGTCAGCGCCTCAGGTGTCACCCGGGTGTGGACCGCGACGGCCGACCTTTCGGCGGGTACCGTGGGACAGGCGCCCTTCCAGGTGTGGGACTCGACCACGCTCGTGCACGGCAGCACGCTCATCGACCTCGCTACGGGGACCGTCTCCAGTGCTCCGTGGACGGCGGCGAACCGCCCCATCGTCCTGGAGGACCGGGTCATCACCTGCTCCGTCTCCGATCACTGCGACGGCTGGGCACCCGGCTCCAGCGCACCGCTGTGGACCGCCGACGTCATCAACGGCCACCGTGACCTCGAGGCCGTGAACCAGCCCTTCATCGTCCTCCACCGCGACGGCGCCCGCTACACCCTCATCGGCCTCTACACGGCAATCGACATCGACACGGGCGAGGTCGTCTCCTTCACGATGCCCGCGCTGCAGAACTGGGCGGTTGCGTCGGCCGCCGACGGCTGGCTCGTCACCTCCTGGGACACGAGCAACGAGTACTGGCACATCTACTCCTACAGGCTCGCGGGCGGCGAGGCGACGGAGGACTACCAGGGCACCCTGCCGTGGAAGGAGAACGAGACTCCGCAGTACGGCTTCCAGCCGCGTACCCGTGCGCAGTTCAAGGACCTGTGGACCGATGGCGACCTCGGCAGCGTCGTCGGCTGGAGCCACCACCCGAAGGACAGCGACTGCCTCGACCGGGTGTGGGCGATCGACGGTCCCACCATCGAGATCCCCACGATCGCGATCGGCGGCTCCGACACCGTGATCGCCCAGACCAGTTTCTCCTGCGCCACGTGGGTGACGATGACCCGCGAGCACCCCGTCATGACGGTCCGCCTCGCGGACCGCCCGACCGACAACGCCTTTGCCTTCATGTACAACACCTCCACGGGTGAGGCCATCACCTTCGAGGGCACGGACGTCGCGGACGGGGACCAGTTGTCGATGGTGACCGAGAGCCTCGCCGTCGGCTACGACCTCGACACCGGCACCCTGTACGGATATGTCCCGGCCCGCTGAGCCATCACGCACAAGGACCCCGCCTCACGATGAGGCGGGGTCCTCGCACATGCTCGCGCCCCGGGTCGCCGGGGTCGCGGCCGTGCTCAGAAGGCGGCGATGACGGAGCCGTCCGTCCAGCGCTCAGCGATCCAGGCGCCGAACTCGGGGGCGTTCATGAGGCCGGCAAGGGTCTTGAGGGCCTCGTTGTCCTTGTCGGCGGTGCGCACGACGAGCTGGTTGACGTGGGGCGAGCCCGCGGCCTTCTCGAGGACGAGGGCGTCCTTGGAGGGGGTCAGGCCCGCGTCGATGGCGTAGTTGCCGTTGAGGACGACGGCACCGACGTTCGCGTCCGCCATGGTCGTGGCAACCTGCTCACCGGCGACCGTGACGATCTTGAGGTTCTTCGGGTTGTCGGTGATGTCAAGGTCGGAGGGCAGCTCGACGGAGGCGTCGAGGGTGATGAGGCCGGCGGCCTCGAGCAGCCTGAGACCACGGGCGGTGTTCGCCGGGTCGTTGTTGAGGGTGATGGAGGAGCCGTCAGCGATCTCCTCAAGACCCTTGGCTGTGGCGGAGTAGATGCCCATCGGCTCGATGTGCACGTCGGCGACGGCGACGAAGTCGTAGCCCTTCTCGTCGATCTGCTGGGCGAGGAAGTTGGGCGTCTGGTAGAAGTTCGCGGCCAGGGAGCCGTCCGCGAGGGAGGAGTTGGGCGTCTGGTAGTCGGTGATCTCGACGATGTCGAGCGTGAGCCCGGCGTCGGCGGCCAGGTTGTCCTGGATCCACTGCAGCATCTCGACGTGCGGGTTCGGGGTGGCACCGATCTTGATGGTGGTGGTCTCGCCGTCGACGCTGATGCCGTCGACCGCGCCGGACTCGCCGGAGCTCATGGAGGAGTCGGAGCCGCCGCAGGCGGCGAGGGTGAGCGCAAGCGCGGAGGCGAGTCCGCCGACGATGACCGAGCGACGGGTGAGGGTGGAGGCCATAGTGGTGTCCTTACTTCTCTGTGGGGGTGGGGGTGCGAGAGCCGTGCTGCAGCGGGGCTGTCAGCGACGGCGGTGGTCGACGACGCGGGCGAGGAGGTCACCCGCGACCTGGATGACGGCGACGATGATCGCGATGATGACGACGGTGAGGATGATGACGTCCGTCCAGTTGCGGTTGTGCCCGTACTGGATGGCCAGGTCGCCCAACCCGCCGCCGCCGACGGTGCCGGCCATCGCGGAGTAGCCGAGGAGGGTGATGAAGGTGACCGTCCCGGCGCTGATGAGTCCGGGCAGGGCCTCACGCACAAGTACGCCCCAGGTGATCTGGGTGGGGGTCGCGCCCATCATGAGGGCCGCCTCGACCTTGCCCTCGTCAACCTCCGCGATCGCGTTCTCCACCAGGCGCGCGTAGAAGGGGATCGCGCCGACCGTCAGCGGCACGCAGGCCGCCTCCCAGCCGATGGAGGTGCCCACGATGAGGCGCGTGAAGGCGATGATGGCGACGAGCAGGATGATGAAGGGCATCGAGCGGCCGAAGTTGACGAGCTGCGACAGGGTCTCGTAGAGCAGGCGGTTGCGGTGCTGTCCGCGCGCGCCCGTGGTGACCAGTGCGAGACCGAGCAGCAGACCGAAGGTGATGGCGAGCGCGCCGGAGATGAAGGTCATCCCCAGGGTCTCGAGGATCGCGGTGACGAGTTTCTGCTTGATGACGTTGCGCTCGAACCAGGTGCCGTCGCCCGCGGCGGCAGCCGTCAGGGCGCTGAGAGCCGGGTGGGCGGGGTGGGCCGACAGGGCCGGAGTGGGCAGGGTGCTCATGCGCGGACCTCCGCGTGGACGCCGGCGTCGCGCAGGACGGCCAGGGCCGCCTCGGTGCGCTCGGCCGGAAGGGTGAGGGCAAGGCGTCCCACCTGCGCCTGACCGAGGGTCTCGAAGATACCGCCGGCGACATCGGCGCCCTGGGCGGCCACGAGGGCCAGGATCTGGGCGGCGGCGGGCTGTCCGGGGTGGGCGGTCAGGGCGACGTCGATGACGGCCTCACCCGGGTGGACGGCGTCGTCGGGCACCGCCGGCACGGGCACCAGCTCGCGCGACAGGCGGGAGGTGACTGTGGAGACGACGTCCTCGATGGGGCCGGACTCAACGATCCGGCCCGCCTCAAGGAGGCTGACGGAGTCGCACACCGAGCGCACGACGCTCATCTCGTGGGTGATGATGATGACGGTGACACCGAGGCGGTCGCGCACGTCCCGGATGAGCTCGAGGATCGAGCGGGTGGTCTCCGGGTCCAGGGCGCTGGTGGGCTCGTCACACAGGAGCACCGCCGGCTGGTCCGCGAGCGCGCGGGCGATGCCCACGCGCTGCTGCTGGCCACCGGAGAGCTGGGCCGGGTAGGAGGAGCCGCGGTCCGCCAGGTCAACGAGCTCAAGCATGCGGGCCACGGTCTCGTGACGCTCGCCCTTGCGCACGCCCGCCAGGTAGAGCGGGTAGGCGACGTTCTGGGCGGTGGTGCGCTGCTCGAGGAGGTTGGCGTGCTGGAAGACCATGCCGATCTGGCGGCGGGCCTCGCGCAGCTCACGGGAGGACAACTGGGAGATGTCCCGGCCGGAGACGAGCACCTGTCCGCTGGTGACGGGCTCGAGCCCGGTGAGACAGCGGATGAGGGTGGACTTGCCGGCACCGGAGGTCCCGACGACGCCGTGGATGGAGCCGGGGGCGACGTCGAGGCTCAGGCCGTCGAGGGCACGGACCTCGGTGCCGTCGCGCAGCGTGTAGACCTTGTGGACGTCGCGCAGCGAGATCATGGGGTCCGTCCCGGCCGCGCCGGAAACGGTAGGGGTGTGCAGATCGCTCACGTATCCTCCATCGGTCCTGGCGGAAGCACCCTCACCGCGAAGCGGGGGTTGCTGCAACGTCGTCGAGCCAGGTCTCTCGGTTGCTCTGGATGGTTGTGTACACGATAGGTGCCCGGCGCGGGAGCGTGTCAAGCCGAGCCCACTGTGAGGGATGAAGGTCACTCGCCGCTCGGTCGCAGTGCCAGGATGTGGCTATGACTACCGAGCCCTTCCTCGAGACGGACCTCCTGGGCGAGCCGTGGGTCGCCCGACGCCTGCCCGTGACGGTGAGCGAGGACGCCCCCGGCGCCGACCACGCCGTCCTGGTCCACCAGCGCCAGGCCATGCCCGCGCCGGGCCAGGGGCCGCGCCACACGCGCGCCGTCCTGTACCTGCACGGCCGCAACGACTACTTCTTCCAGACCTGGCTCGCTGACGCGCTTGCGGGCGCCGGCTACGAGTTCTACGCCCTGGACCTGCGCGCCTGCGGGCGCTCCGGCGTCGGCTACCGCTCCCCGCACGACGTGCGCGACCTGCGTGTGTACGACGAGGAGATCACCGAGGCGGCGAGGATCATCCGCGAGGAGCACGGCCACACGGTCCTCGTCCTCAATGGCCACTCCACGGGCGGCCTCCAGGCAGCCCTGTGGGCGGGCGACCACCCGGGGGCCGTGGAGGCGGTGACGCTCAACTCCCCGTGGCTGGATCTTCAGGCGGGGGGCCTCATGCGCTCCTACGGTTCAGCCTTCGTCGACCTGCTCTCTCGCCGGGACCCGGACCGCATCGTCGTCAGCGATCCACTGGCGCAGGGGGTGCCCGGGTGGGCGGGCGACGGCGACGAGCCCGCCGACTGGGCTTTTGGCGCCACGCTGGGGGATGTCTCCGACGACCTGTACGGGCGCACTCTGCACCGTCGGTGGGGCGGCGAGTGGGACTGGGACCTGTCGCTCAAGCCCACGCCGTCCTTCCCCGTGAGGGCGGGCTTCATGGCGGCCGTGCGGCGGGCGCACCGTGATGTCCACCACGGTCTGGGTATCGAGGTGCCGGTGCTCCTGTGCTGCTCGACCGCCTCGGCGACGGGTGCCGCCGGGGAGGGGCTGACGCCGCAGGAGGCGCTGCGCCAGGACCTTGTGCTCGATGTGAGCCAGATGGTGGCGCGCGCCCCCTTCCTGGGCTCTGACGTCACGGTCCGTCAGATCCCCGGGGGCGTGCACGACCTGGTGCTCTCGCCCGAGCCGGCGCGCAGCGACTACCTGTCAGCGCTTACCGGCTGGCTGGCGACGCGGGTCGGTTGAGCCTGAGCTGGGCGAGGACCGGCACCAGGGCGTCGCAGACCCGCTCGACCACGTCGAGGGTGTCGACGAAGTCCGCCATCGTGCCGTACCACGGGTCCGGCACGTCCAGCTCCCGGCCGTCGGCCCCCGCCGGGGCCTCGGGGTCCCAGGCGCGGAACATGCGCACGCGCCCGTCGTCGGCACCGGTAAGTTGCGCGCGGCGCACGAGCTCGCGCCGGTGGGCGTCGGTCATGGCGAGCAGGAGATCGTGGTCGACGATCTCTGCGTCGGTGATGCGATGCGCCCGGTGGCCGGACATGACCCTGTCGGCCGCGCGGGCCGCGTCGTCGTCGCCCTGGCCGTAGCCGCGCTCGCGCAGCAGTCGCAGGGCCCGCGGGTCGATGGGCCTGCCGTGCTCCTCGTCGCTGATCCCGGAGGAGGTGACGATGACGTCGGAGCCCAGTTCTGCGGCGGCCAGCCGGTCGGCCAGGACCACCTGCGCCATGGCGGAGCGGCAGATGTTGCCGGTGCACACCATGGCGACGCGGTAGGGCCCGGTGGTGTTGAGCGGTGCTGGGAGGGCGGTCACCGGGACAGGTTCTCCCGTTGCTCGCCTGCAGGCAACCCGGTGTGGACCACTTGCGTCGCTTTGGACCACTTGCGTCGTTTTGGACCACCTGGCTACGCCACATAGGTGGTCCAAACGGCACGAGCGTGGTCCAAACCGGGCGAGGTGGTCCAAACGGCACGAGCGTGGTCCAAACCGGGAGAGGTGGACCGGCATCCTGCTGGCCGTCTTCATCCACCGCACCCGCGCGACGATGCACGGCTTCAGCAGGCGCCTGACGCAGACGATGGTCGCCTGGGGTCTGCTGTGGGCGGCGGCCGTTGCTGGCGGCACCACCGTGTGGGCGGGGGAGGCCTGGTTCGCCGTCGTGAGCGTCATCGCCCTCACCAAGGGCTACGTGGGCAAGCGTCCGCGCACCCGGATGTTGCTGACGCCGGAGGGCCGCCAGCAGTGGGGCGCGCACCTGGAGGCCCTGCGCACCATCGCCGGTGACTGACGGCCGGGGTGAGGCGGCGCGCCTCGCCCCGGCCTACGCTCGGCCCATGACCGAACCTCTCGACGTCGCACCCCAGCCCGCCACCACCGCCCCCAAACGCACCCCCACCGCCGTCGACGCGGTTGCCGAGCACTACGTCGCCCGCCTGGCGGAGCTGTCGCCCCAGTTCGCCGTGAACGTCGGCCTGCCGGGCCGGCGCGGCGCCCTCGATGACGTCTCCCCCGACGGGTACGAGGCCCTCGCCGACCTGCGGACCGCCACCCTGTGCGAGCTCGACGGTGTCGAGCCGGGCGACGACGTCGACCGCGTCACCGTCGCGGCGATGCGAGAGCGCCTGGGGATCGAGCAGGAGCTCGCCGACGCCGGCGAGGACCTGCGCGTGCTCAACAACATCGACTCGCCCGTGCAGTGGGTGCGCGACCTGTTCGACATCATGCCGACCGCCACCGTCGGCGACTGGGAGGACGTCGCCTCGGCGCTGCGCGACGTCCCGCGCGCCCTGGACGGCTACCTCGTCTCGCTCGGTCTGGCCCGTGACCGCGGCCTGCTGCCCGCGGCCAGGCAGGTGCGCGCCGTCATCGGCCAGTGTCGGGACCAGGCCGAGGCCTCCACCTCCTCCTTCGAGGCGCTCATCGCCGCGGCTGCGACAGCGGACGGGGTGCCCGTGGGGGACCGCCTGGCCGCCGACCTGCGCGACGCCGGCGCCACAGCGCGCGAGGCCTACGCCCACACCGCCACCGCCCTTGAGCGCGACGCCCTGCCGGGAGCCCTGGAGGATGACGCCGTCGGGGCTGAGCGCTACGAGAGGTTCTCACGCCTGTTCCTCGGCGCCCGGGTCGACCTCGATGAGACCTACGAGTGGGGGCGCGCCCTGCTGGCCGACGTCGACGCGCAGCAGCGGCGCACCGCGCAAGAGCTGTACGGGCCCGGCACGAGCGTGCGCGAGGCCCTCGAGCGCCTGAGCGCGGACCCGGCGCGCACCGTCCACGGCACGCGGGCGCTGCAGGAGTGGATGCAGGCGACCTCCGACGAGGCCGTCGCGGCGCTTGACGGCGTGCACTTCGACCTGCCGGCCGAGCTGCGCCGCCTGGAGTGCCGCATCGCGCCCTCCCAGACCGGCGGCATCTACTACACGGGTCCCAGCGACGACTTCAGTCGGCCGGGGCGCATGTGGTGGTCGGTGCCCGCGGGCACCGAGGACTTCGCCACCTGGCAGGAGCGCACGACTGTCTTCCACGAAGGTGTGCCGGGCCACCACCTCCAGATCGGGCTGCAGACGTGGCTGCGCGGCGAGCTCAACTCCTGGCGCCGTCTGGCTTGCTGGGTGAGCGGGCACGGTGAGGGCTGGGCCCTGTACGCCGAGCGTCTCATGGCCGACCTCGGCTTCCAGGACGACCCGGCTGACCGTATGGGCATGCTCGACTCCCAGCGGCTGCGGGCCGCGCGCGTCGTCCTCGACATCGGCGTTCACTTGGGCAAGGAGCGGCCCGTCGAGCTCGCCGACCTGCCCGGGGTCGGACCCGGTCGGTGGGACGCGGCGTCGGCATGGGTCTTCCTGCGCCACCAGGTGGCGATGGAGGAGTCCTTCCTGCGCTTCGAGCTCGACCGCTACCTCGGCTGGCCGGGGCAGGCGCCGTCGTATTCGATCGGCCAGCGCCTGTGGGAGGAGGCCCGTGACGAGGCGCGTGCACGGGGTGAGGGGCTCAAGGACTTCCACATGCGCGCGCTGCGGCTCGGCTCGGTGGGCCTGGACGTCATGCGCGAGGCGCTCGCGGGCTGAGCCTGCCCGTCCCACTCGCCCCCTGCCTGACCGCCTCATCCGCCGCCCACCGCCCGTCGGCTCACAAGGTTGCGCCGGTGCAACCTTGGGAGACCGGTGAAACCTTGTGAGGACGCGGGGTGAGGTGTCGCACGTGCGCCGCGAGCCGGGCGGCTCAGGCGTGGCCGACGGCGATGCCGGCCTCGCGCAGGGCGGTGATGATCCGCTGGGAGTACTCGTCATGCACGCGCATCTCGCGGTCGGCGCCGTAGGGACCGCCGCGGGTGATGACGGCGCTGGAGGTGGGGTAGGTGATGGCGGTGGTGGGTGCGCCCTCGTACTCGCCGGGCTCCAGGGTGAGCGTCTGGTGCAGGTAGAAGTCCTCCCCGGCGGCGGCGCCGAACAGGAGGGTCTTGCCCCGTGAGCCGCGCTCGACGACGAGGGTGTCGACGTCGTCGGTCACGCGCCAGCCGCCCTCGGTGAAGACGCGGGCCAGGAGGGCGCGGACCTGAGGCTCGGGGGCGTGGGCGATGAGGGCGGTGATGGTGGGCACGGGTCGAGGCTACGTGGCTGTGGTCGGTGTGCGGCTGGTGTGCGGTCGTGATGCGGAAGGACCTGATATGGAAAGGACGAAAGGACGCTTGACACGAGAAGGGCACGTATGACCCTTCGCTCCCGCTCTACGACCCTTCGCTCCCGCTCGCCGCCGGTCATCTCGGTGCTCATGACCGTCACCCTCCTCGGCACCAGGGTCTCCTACGACCGCGCGATCTGACACCGGTCGGTGAGTCTCGGGCGCGTTAGGTAGGCTCGGCCCAGTGGGCCTCACAGGGCCGACGACGAGTTGCCAGTGAGGAGGAGCCGTGGCCGCGCAGTCCGCAGACACCTGGGACGAGGACCCCGATGGTGTCTCCATCCTCCTGTCCACCGGCCGGGCCCACCACGACCTTCTCGTCGTCGCCGAGCCGGCCCTCCTGACCGAGATCGACCAGGCCTGGGGTGCGCCCGACGTGCGCGTGCGCCTGTCCTACCTCCCCGGCGTCAGCGCCCCCGGCGGCACCGGGCAGGAGGACGCCCTGGACTCCTATGACCGCGGGGGACTCGGCGTCCTCGTCGCCCGTGGCCGCACCGCCGCCTACGAGGGTGGGCCGGCGCACCGCACGACCGCCCTCGCGAGGATCGCTGCAGGCACCGGGGTACGCGCCGCCCTCCTCGTCACCCGCGCCTGCGCTCTTACCGAGGCAGGTGACCTTCTCGCCGTCGGCGACCACCTCAACCTCACCGGTGCGCCCCTGTTCCCCGCCACCGACCCGCTCGACGCGGCCTGGGACCCGAACCTCTTCGTCCGCCTCACTCAGCTGGACGGCGTGAGTGCTGCGGGCGTCGTCGCCCTCGTTCCCGGACCCATCCGGCCCACCCCGGCCGAGTCCTTCATCATGCGCGGTCTTGGTGTGGATGCCGTCGTCATGGACAGCGTCGCCGAGGCCATGGCCCTGGCCTCGCGCGGGGTGCACGTGGCCTGCCTCGCCTGCGTGGACCACACCGGCGCCGGCGCCGCGCCCGGGTCGACGGGCCGTCGCGCCGTCGGCCGGGTGAGTAGCGCCGAGCCGTCCCGCCCCGCCGCGCAGGTCGTGCACGAGGCCGTTGAGGCCCTCCTGGACGAGATCGGCTGAGGTCGGTTCGGCCCGGTGGCCAGGCGCGGCAGCCCGGTGGCCGGGCGCGGCGGGTTTGACCCGCGGGCGCGTCGGCCCCCGGTCAGTCCTGGGAGAAGTGTTCGACGAAGGAGCGGATGAGGCGTCCCGCCTCGTGACCGGACGTGCTTGTGCGCGCCTGGTTCAGGAGGTCGTCGATGAGGCCCGGGTCCCCGTAGCCGGCGTCCTTGTAGATCGACAGGCGCGACAGGAACAGGTCCACGTCGAGCTCGGGGTTGAACTGCGTGCCGTAGACGCTCGCACCCACCCGAACCATCTGCACCGGGCAGTCCGCGGAGGTCGCCAGCAGGGTCGCCCCCGCAGGAACCTGGCCAACGCCCGCGTGGTGGCCAACGAAGGCCGTGAAGACCTCCGGCATGCCCTGCAGGAGCGGGTCCTGGCGACCATCGGCCGTCAGGTAGATCTCCGCGGATCCCAGCGACTCGGCGAAGCGCGTCGAGGTCTCGGTGCCCAGGTATCGGGCCAGCACCTCCAGGCCGAAGCCGGTCGCAAGCACCGGCACGCCCTCCTTGAGGGCGACCGACAGCAGCTCGCGCACCTGCTCCTCCACGCGCAGCTGGGTGCGCGTCTTGGCGGCCTCGGGGCTCGAGACGTCATAGGGGCTGCCGCCGATGAAGACGCCGGAGACGTCCCCCGCCTGGAAGCCGCTGAGGAAGTCGACCTCCTCCAGGCGCACATGGTGCAGGTCCCCGGTCGCCAGGCCGCCGTCAATGCGGAAGGACTCGTACTCCTGCTCGGCGGCCTCGATCTCGGGGCGCGTCGACACCATGATGAAGGGCTTCACGTCTGGCAGTCTAACGACGACTCGGCTTGAACGAGGGCAGAGGGCAGGTGCTCATCGGCTCTCGAGCGCGTTGTAGAGCCACCACGCCCACAGCCACACCACCGAGGTCGTGCAGCCGACGACGACGGCGAACCAGGCCATGCCCAGGGCGCTCGCCCACCGGCCGCGTTGGCGGCGCAGTGCCCAGGTTCCCGTGGCCGCCGCCAGCAGGCCCACGCCCGGCACCACGGAGAAGACCCCCAGCACGAGGGCGACGACGGCGACCGGGTCCGTGGTCGAGCGCGGCGCCTGGTAACCGGGCCCGGAGAAGACCTCCGCCGCGTTCAGGTGCTCGGTGCCGGGGAAGGGCGGACGCTGCGCGGTCCAGGGCTCCTGGTCCTCCCAGGAGGGCGTCGTCGGGCGTGAGGGCGGGGTCGGCTGGGAGGTCACGGTCCCATGATGGCGGCGTATGTGGTGGACGGCATCCTGCGCCAGGAGGATCCCATCCCGACACACGGGGTGGGGTCTCGTAGACTGGAGTTCCGGCAGGGCTCTGCCGGGCCCTGTCATTCCGGTGCCATGCTGACTCGTTCACGGTGCCGGTCTCCGTTCCCACGCGACAGGAGCCCACGTGCCCTCCTCCACCAGTAGCCGCGGCCTGCGCGGCTGGACCCTCCACGGCGACGGCCGCTCGATCGCCCCCGGTGAGGTCGTCGCTCCCCAGGAGCGCCTCACCTGGCCCCGCACCATCGGCATCGGCGTGCAGCACGTCGTCGCCATGTTCGGGGCGACCTTCCTCGTGCCGCTGCTCACCGGCTTCGATCCCTCGACGACCCTGTTCTTCACCGGCTTCGGCACTCTGCTGTTCCTCGCTGTCACGAGCGGGCGCCTGCCCTCCTACCTGGGCTCGTCCTTCGCCCTCATCGCCCCCATCGGCGCCGTCACCGGCTACGTGGCCGACGGCGGCGGTCCCATCGACCAGGCCAAGGCCTCCCTGGCGCAGGGCGGCATCATCGCTGCGGGTGTGTCCCTGGCCCTCATCGGCGTCATCGTCCACTTCGCCGGCACCGCCTGGATCGACCGGCTCATGCCGCCGATCGTCACCGGTGCCATCGTCTCCCTCATCGGTTTCAACCTCGCCCCGAGCGCCTGGAACAACGTCAAGACGGCGCCCGTGACGGCACTGGTCACCATCGTGTCGATCCTGCTCATCACCGTCCTGTTCAAGGGCATCATCGGCCGCCTGAGCATCCTCATCGGCGTTCTCATCGGCTACGCCACCGCCTGCGTGCGCGGCGAGGTCAACTTCGACGCCATCGCCGGCGCGGACTGGGTGGGCGTGCCCGTCTTCCGGGCCCCCTCCTTCGACCTCAGCCTCCTGGGCCTGTTCGTCCCCGTGGTCCTCGTGCTCGTGGCCGAGAACATCGGCCACGTGAAGTCCGTGGCCGCTATGACCGGGGAGAACCTCGACGGCGTGACTGGCCGCGCCCTCTTCGCCGACGGCGTCTCGACGGCGCTGGCCGGCGCCGGCGGCGGCTCCGGCACCACCACCTATGCCGAAAACATCGGCGTCATGGCGGCTACGCGCGTGTACTCCACTGCCGCCTACGTCGTCGCGGCCCTGACAGCCCTGGGCCTGTCCATGCTGCCGAAGTTCGGCGAGATCATCGCAACGATCCCCCCGGGGGTCCTCGGCGGTGCCGCTACGATCCTCTACGGCATGATCGGCATGCTCGGCGTGCGCATCTGGGTGCAGAACCGTGTCGACTTCGCCGATCCCGTCAACCTCAACACGGCGGCTGTCGCCATGGTCGTGGCCATCGCCGACTACACCTGGCACTGGGGCGACATGACCTTCACCGGTATCGCCCTGGGCTCGATGGCGGCCATCGTCGTCTACCACGTCATGCGCTGGATCTCGAAGGCGCGCGGCACCAACTTGGAGCAGGCCTCCCCGGCCTCTGCCCCGGCCGGGGCGGACCTGGAGGGGCCGGCGTACGCCAGTCGCGCACGTCAGCAGCACTGAGGCTCAGCGCCACTCAGGTCCTAGCGAGCCGGCACGCGCTCTCCCGCACACAGCAGGCGGCCCGCACCCAGCTTGGGTGCGGGCCGTCCGCCTGCTATGCGTGCTCCGCGCGGGCGAGACCTTGTGCTCGAGGCCCTTACGTCGATGGCGTGCTTCCGGCTCCTGCCGAGGCCTCGTCGGGGGCCACGCACCCGTCGGGCGCGGTGATGGGCTGGTCCGCCTGGAGCTGGGCGATCTCCGCAGCGGACAGGACTCCCTGCTGGTATGCGTTGCCCAGGATGACGTTGACGGTGGTGTCGGCCGGGTCCTGAGTCTTATCCAGCGTGATGGACACGTCTCCGGTGAAGGCCCGCGCGAGGGTGTAGGCGTTGGCCAGGCCGGCCTCGGAGGTGGTGAGCAGGACGTTGCCGCTGTAGGAGCCCATGTGCCAGTCCTCCACCGCAGTGACCCCTATGCCGGCCTCCGCCAGGGTGTCCGCGACGCCCTTGGCCAGGCCCGGCGTATCGGTACCGTTGAAGACGTTCGTCGTCAGCGCCCCGACCGTCGTCGTGACGGCATCGGCGGGCGGGCACACCCGGACCAGGGGAGAGATCTCCTCGGAGGGCGAGGAGAAGCCGGGCTCGAAAGGGGCCGGGACCATCCCGGTCCAGATCGCCAGGCACGCCGCCGTCGTGAGGACCATGGTGACGATAAGGCCGCCGATGATGGTGGTCTGCCTGTGCTGCAGGCGACGACGGTACTCGGACAGGGGGCTCGCGGGGCTCACCCGCTCACAGTAATGGACTTGCCGCCGGGCGGATAGGAGAGCTCAGGCGCCGGGAGGTGGCGGAGCGATCTGCGGGCGGCCGGCAGGGTCGAGCGTGAGCACGCGGGCATGGATGAGCGTGCGGCCCTGGAGCGCCGCACGCAGGGCCCGGTGCAGGCCGGTCTCGAGGTACAGCTCGCCGTTCCAGGACACGACGTGCGCGAACAGGTCCCCGAAGAAGGTGGAGTCGTCGTCGAGGAGGTTGCGCAGGTCGAGGGTGGCCCGGGTCGTCGTCAGGAGGTCCAGGCGGACCTGCCGGGGAGCGATCGTTGACCATACGCGCTGCTGCGTCACCCCGTGGTCGGGGTATGGCGCACGGTCGCCAACGGCCTTGAAGATCACCCGCCCATCGTAACGGCAGGTGGCGTGCGACAGGACCCGTGTGTCGTCATCAGGGTGGCGCACCGCCCACCCGCCGCCCGGGCAGATAGTGCCTCGGGCGCACGAACGCCGTCGGCCCACCCCCTGTCGAGGGGGTGGGCCGACGGCGTTCGCGGTATCAGTCGTGGGTTGCTGACGCGGTCACTTCTTGGTGTCGCGGGCGGAACCGACCAGGTCCGAGCCGTCCGCGCTGGCGATCAGGCAGTTGATGGTGCGGTCACCGCGCGACCAGGAGGCTTGGGTCGGCTGGAGGGACTGGACCGCGTAGGAGGACTCGTCGTAGGAGATGCCGACGTACATCTTGAAGGCGTCGTAGCAGGCGTTGTAGATCTCCTCGTCCAGGGCGTCACCGACGGGGAGGGAGGCGGCGGTGATGTCGGAGTTGTTGTAGACCTCGAACTGGTGCGGGTCGTCGCAGGAGATGAAGTCGACCTTGGAGACGGTGCTCTCGGAGTCGTCGTAGTTGAAGCAGTCGCCGACCTGGAGCTTCATGACGGAGTCGGTCTCCGACTCCACCTCGCGGTTCTGCTCGTTAGAGGTGGCGGTCGTGGTGGTGTCGTCCGAGGAAGTGACAGGAACCCGGTCGCCACAGGCGCCGAGGCCGGCAGCGAGAAGGAGGGCGAAGGGAACAGCGAAGATACGGGTCATAGTGCGCATGGTCCAAGAATCTCAAGGGATGGCCAGACGCGCTATGGGTCGCAGTACCCGTCTGCTGTGCGGTGCGCCACGATCAGGGGTGGGCGTGCAGGGCGAGGTCGACGGCGGAGTCCACCTCCGCGTCGTCGGCTCACCCGCCTCGATGCGTACTCCGACGTCGAGCACGAGCGGCTGCGCGCAGAGATCCACGCCGCCCGCACCTGACCGCCCGCCCCCCCGGCTACGAGACAGGCCCCCTCCCACCCCGCACGGGATGGGAGGGGGCCTGCCCTGCGTGTCAGGTCCTACCGGGGCGAGGTTGGTGTGACTGACCTCTCATCTGAGGTGCGTTGTTGACCTGTGTGTTGACATCAGGTCCGGACCGTCTCGCGAATCGTTGCGATTCCGGGGGAAGGTGGTGGCGGAGGATGGGGGATTCGAACCCCCGAGGGCTTGCACCCAACACGCTTTCCAAGCGTGCGCCATAGGCCACTAGGCGAATCCTCCAGGCGCTGACGTGACCGCGAAGGATCCCGTGCAACGGGAATGGACTATATGCGACCCGCGCCTCGTGGTGCCAGCCGGTGGGAAACCGGGGCCGGTGGCATCGGTCACGGACCGGTTGACCCGCTGGACCGGGCGCCGGGGCGGGCGCGACGTCGGGTACACTCGCTTGCGGCCCCTCGTGCGGCGTCATCCAGTGAATCCCCCCAGGACCGGAAGGTAGCAAGGGTAAGCGGGCTCTGGCGGGTGCACGGGGGGTCCTCACGTGACCGGGGTGCTGGGGCGGCGCCGTCGGTTCTGATGCGGGACTGGATCGGGTTCCGACGCGGAATCGGTTCGTTCGTCGCATCGTGTCGGTGCTCGCGTTTAGAGTCGGACTGTGACCACCGCTCTGTACCGCCGCTACCGCCCGGACACCTTTCAGGACGTCATCGGGCAGGAGCACGTGACCGCCCCCCTCATGGCGGCACTGTGCGGTGACCGCGTCACCCACGCCTACCTCTTCTCCGGCCCGCGCGGCTGCGGCAAGACGACGAGCGCCCGCATCCTCGCCCGCTGTCTCAACTGCGAGCAGTTCCCCACGGACACCCCCTGCGGGGTGTGCCCCTCCTGCCGGGACCTGGCCACCGGCGGCCCCGGCAGCCTCGACGTCGTCGAGATCGACGCCGCCAGCCACAACGGAGTGGACGATGCCCGCGACCTGCGCGAGCGCGCCGTCTTCGCCCCCGCCCGTGACCGCTTCAAGATCTTCATCCTCGATGAGGCCCACATGGTCACGCCACAGGGCTTCAACGCCCTGCTCAAGCTCGTCGAGGAGCCCCCGGCGCACGTGAAGTTCATCTTCGCCACCACCGAGCCGGAGAAGGTCATCGGCACGATCCGCTCACGTACCCACCACTACCCCTTCCGCCTTGTCCCACCCGAGACCCTGGAGACGTACCTCGGCCAGCTCTGCCACTCGGAGGGCGTCGCGGTGGGGCCGGGGGTGTTCCCCCTTGTCACCCGGGCCGGTGGTGGGAGCGTGCGGGACACGCTGTCCGTCATGGACCAGCTCATTGGCGGCGCCGTCGACGGCGAGGTCGACTACCAGCGGGCCGTCGCCCTGCTCGGCTACACGGACACGACGATGCTCGACCAGTGCGTGGACTCCATCGCCGCCGCTTCCGGCGCGGGGGTCTTTAGAGTGGTGGATCGTGTCATCGCCTCCGGGCACGACCCTCGGCGCTTCGTTGAGGACCTGCTCCAGCGGTTGCGGGACCTGCTGGTCATCGCGCTCGCGGGGGCGGAGGCCGGGCCCGCTCTCGGCTCCCTGCCCGCGGACGAGCTCGAGCGCATGGAGGTCCAGGCCCGCACCATCGGTTCCGCCACGCTCTCGCGCTACGCGGACCTTACCGCCCAGGCCCTGAGCAACATGGTGGGTGCCACCTCCCCGCGCCTGCAGCTTGAGCTGCTCATGGCGCGCCTGCTGGTGCCCCAGCACTCACAGGTTGGGCCCGTCCCTCAGAGGACCGCCGGCGCTCCGGCGGTGTCGCAGCCCGGGACGGCGCGGCAGCCGGCCGGTATGGCTCAGCAGCAGGCCGCGCCAGCGGGGCAGGACCCGCGTGCCCTGGCCGCCGCCATCGCGCGTCGGGCCTCCGGCGGAGATGAGGATGTGGCGACGGACTCGACGGGCCTTGGCCACCCCGTGGCGGCGACGCCGTCGGCATCGTCCTCAGGCCCGGCCGCGCCCGAGGCGCCCCTGTCCCGCCCGGCAGACACGTCCTCCGCCCCCGTGGCTCCGTCCGCCGCAGCGCCGCAGCCCACAGCCGATGCTGAGAAGGACATCCAGCCGGGGACGGCACAGCAGGCCTCCGGCACTGCCGGCGCCGACGGGGAGATGATCCGCACCCGGTGGGGCGAGGTTCTTGAGGCCATCAAGCGCGAGCGGCGCGCCACCTGGGCGCTCGTTGAGCCGCACGCGCAGCCCGGTGACATCGAGGCGGGCGTCTTCCACGTCCTGTTCAGGTCGCCAGGGCTCGTCAACGCCTTTAGCCACGGGCATGCCCCTGTTGTCGCTCAGGCGCTCCATCAGGCGCTTGGTCTCCAGGTCCAGGTCGAGGCCGTCCTTCTCGGAGGCCCGGGAGGCCCCAGCGGGTCAGGCGGGACTGGGCCCGCAGGAGGCCCGGGTGCCCCCGCCGCTGACGGAGGTCGTGAAGGAGTCGGCGCCTCTGGCTGGGGTGAGCCCACCCATGTTGGGCCCGCAGGACCAGCGTCGCGGGCCGTCGCACCGGATTCGGCGGCGGCAGGGCCGACCGCCTCCGCGCCGTCTTCGACAACCGGGCCGATCCCCGAGTTCGTACCTCCCGACCTTGAAGAGGTCGCGCCGTCCTCGACAGCCGGGCCGATCCCATTGCCTGCACCCACCCCGACGGCGGCCCCCGATGCTTCCCGCACCTCCCCGGGGCGGGCACCCGCCCCGGAGGCGGCACCTGAGCCTGTCGGCTGGGGCGAGGTCGCACCCATCGGCCAGGCCCGCAGGCCACACCCCTCACCGATCCCCGACGAGCCGGCCCAGGACACGGGTGCGTCTGCCGAGGTGTCGCCCGTGGCCGTCCCTTCGCGGCCACCATCCAGGGTCGAGGCGCCCGCCGAGGTGGACGATCCACCCCTGGCCACCGTCCATCGCCTCCACGCCCTGCCGGAGATCCCCGGCAGGGCCTCGTCGTCCGCTCCTCAGCACCAGTCGGCCCCGGCGCCCGTCACTCCCTCCTCGCCCTCGGCCACCGGCACGGTCCTTGCGGACCGCAGCCACAGTCCCGCCGCCGCTGGGCCCGACGAGCCGTCGGCCTACAACCCGGCCGGCACCGGCCCTGCCCACGGCGGCTCAGACACCACCGCTAGCCGGGTCCCCGGTCCTGCCACCCCCGGTCCTGAGCACCCCGGTTCTGCCACCCCCGGTCCTGAGCACCCCGGCGCCTCACCCGCCGCCATGGCCGCTGCCCGCGCCGCCGCCCGGGGTGAGGCGCCACCGCCCGGTGCCGTCCAGGTGCGGCCGGTTGTGAGGCTCGAGGACGACGTCATCAGCGACGACGACGAGGACGCCGAGGAGGCCGGCGTCGTCGGCCTCGAGGTCGTCAAGCGCCTGCTCGGCGCCACCGTCCTGGAGGAGGTCGTCATCACCGACCACGGACCGGTAGGATCCTGACCCATGCCCGCCGTCTACGAAGGCGCTGTCCAGGACCTTATCGACGAGCTCGGGGAACTGCCCGGCATCGGCCCCAAGTCCGCCCAGCGGATGGCTTTCCACATCCTGTCTTCCGATACCGCCAGCGTCGAGCGCCTCATCGACGCCCTGCGCGCCGTCAAGGCCCGCGTGCGCTTCTGCACTACCTGCGGCAATATCGCCGAGGCCGAGCAGTGCACTATCTGCGCCGACCCGCGCCGCGACCAGAGCGTCATCTGCGTGGTCGAGGAGCCCAAGGACGTCGTCGCCATCGAACGCACCCGCGAGTACCGGGGTCTGTACCACGTCCTTGGTGGGGCCATCGACCCCATCAACGGCGTCGGCCCCGACGACCTGCGCGTGCGTGAGCTCTTCGCCCGCCTGGGTGGGGAGGTCGGCGAGGTCATCCTGGCCACGGACCCCGACGTCGTCGGGGAGGCCACCGCCGCCTACCTCACCCGCATGTTGCGCACCATGGACGTGCCCGTCTCCCGCCTCGCCTCCGGTCTGCCGGTCGGCAGCGACCTGGAGTACGCCGACGAGGTCACGCTCGGACGCGCCTTCGAGGGCCGCCGCCGCGTCGACGCCTGAGGGCCCCGGCGCTGGAGGTTGATCTCGTTCCCCCGGTGTTGATCTCGTTGCCTGGGTGTTGATCTCGTTCGGTCAAGGAACGAGGTCAACGCGCAACCTACGAGGTCAACGCGCGGCCTGCGAGGTCAACGCTTAACCAACGAGATCGACCGCCAGCCAACCCGCCACCTCCCATCCGCTCCCACATCTGTCGAGTGGGGAAGAGCGAAGGTGGGGGCGGTGCGCCGGGGAGGGCCCGAGCGTAGGGTGGGCGGAGAAGCGCTGATGGAAGGAGCTCCCATGTCCCGCATCGTCATCGTCGGCGGCCACGGCAAGGTCGCCCTGTTGCTCGCGCCCCTGCTCGTGGAGCGCGGCGACGACGTCATCTCCCTCATCCGCGACGCCGCCCAGGCCGACGATGTCGCGGCCACCGGCGCGCAGCCGCTGGTCCTGAGCGTCGAGGAGGCCGGCGTTGACGAGCTGGCCGCGGCCTTCGCCGGGGCCGACGCGATCGTCTGGTCCGCCGGTGCCGCGGGCAAGGGTGGGCCGCAGCGCACCGATGCCGTCGACCGCCAAGCCGCCATCCGCACCATGGAGGCCGCCGAGCGGGCCGGGGCGCGCCGCTATGTCATGGTCTCCTTCATCGGATCGCACGGGCGCATCCCCGATGACCACCCGCTGCGCGCCTATGCCGTGGCCAAGCTCGCCGCTGACCGCCACTTGCAGGCCACGGGCCTGGACTGGACGATCCTCGGCCCCGGCGTGCTCACCGCCGAGGAGTCGAGCGGCCGGATCACCGTTTCCCGGATGGGATCCGACGACGGCGTGGGGGCGCGCCTCCTCACCTCGCGCGCGAATGTGGCCGCGGTGGCCGCTGCCGTGCTCGCGGATGACCGGACGATCCACCGGGTCATCCCCTTCTTCGACGGCGGCACCCCCATCGCCGAGGCGGTCGCGGACGTGCCCGTCGAGCTCGCCGATCTCGACACCTGAGACTGCCCGCCCGTCGTGGATGGCGACGACGGCAGCGCCGGAGATACGGCCTCTTCCCACGCGGGTCCCACCATGGGGGACGTGGCCGGCCGGTCGTCGGGCTGGCCGTATGCTGGGCTCACGCCACGTCGTCGTGGGCCGAGCCGAAGGGCCCCGCGGGCCCTGGCCGCGCCCCAGCCCTAGCGGCGCGGCCCCGAGGTGAGGAGAACCCGATGGCCCTGGTCGTGCAGAAGTACGGCGGCTCGTCCGTGAGCGACGTCGAGGCGATGCGTCGCGTCGCCAAGCGCGTCGTCGCCACCCGCAACGCCGGCAACACCGTCGTCGTGGTCGTCTCCGCCATGGGTGACACCACCGACGAGCTGCTCGACATGGCCGACGCCCTGACCGCCCAGGCTCCCGGGCGCGAGATGGACATCCTCCTGTCCGCAGGCGAGCGCATCTCCATGAGCCTGCTCGCCATGGCCATCAACGAGCTCGGCGTGCCCGCCCGCGCCTACACCGGCGCCCAGGCCGGCGTCCTCACCGACTCCAAGTACGGCAAGGCCTCCATCGTCGGCGTCCTGCCCGAGCGCGTGGCCCGCGCCATCCAGGTCGGCGCCGTCGCCGTCGTCGCCGGCTTCCAGGGCATCAACGAGGTCGAGGACGTCACCACGCTCGGCCGCGGCGGCTCCGACACCACCGCCGTCGCCCTGGCCGCCGCCCTCAAGGCCGACGTCTGCGAGATCTACACCGACGTCGACGGCCTGTTCTCCGCCGACCCGCGCATCGTGCCCAGCGCCCACCGCATCGAGTCCCTCACCAGCGAGGAGACCCTGGAGATGGCGGCCAACGGCGCCAAGATCCTGCACCTGCGGGCCGTGGAGTACGCCCGACGCTTCGGCGTGCCGATCCACGTGCGCTCCTCCTTCTCGGACAAGACCGGCACCTGGATCGTCGATGGCTCCCGCGAGGACCGCCCGGCCATCCCCGCCGTTGCGGCCCACCTTGACAAGGTCCTCGACGACGACCCCGAGGCCCACCCGGCCGAGCGCAGGGGCCCCAGGCCGGCACGCAGCCTCTCCGCCCTGGGCGTGGCGAGCGTCGACGCCGTCACTGGCACCGTCGTCGCCCCCGAAGGTGCCGAGCAGCCCAACGCCACGCTCGTGGACGAGGCCCATCAGACCGCCATCGCCACGCGCGCCCAGGCGCGCACCCGCACGTCAGCCAAGGAGAACAACGTGGAAGCCCCTGTCATCTCCGGCATCGCCCACGACCGCAGCCAGGACAAGATCACCCTGGTCGGGGTCCCGGACGTCCCCGGTGCCGCCGCCCGCATCTTTGCCATCGTCGCGGGCACCGAGACCAACATCGACATGATCGTCCAGGACGTCTCCGCCTCCGGCAGCAACCTGACGAACATCTCCTTCACCTGTCCCGACGGCGACTCCGCCGCCGCCCGTGAGGCCCTGGAGGCGGCACAGGACGAGCTGGGCTTCGCCGCCCTCGAGTTCAACCCGAACATCGGCAAGCTCTCCCTCGTGGGCGCGGGTATGCGCTCCCACCCCGGCGTCTCGGCCCGGCTCTTCTCCGCCCTGTGTGAGGCGGGGGTCAACATCCAGATGATCTCGACCTCGGAGATCCGCATCTCCGTCGTCGTCGACGACGCCGTCCTGGACGAGGCCGTGCGCGCCGTCCACACGGCCTTCGGGCTGGACGCCTCCACCGCCGAGGCGGTCGTCTACGGCGGCACGGGCCGCTGACCGCCCGCCGTCGGTCCCTTCCACCCCACCATCTAGGAGTCCCACATGAGTGTCAACGAGTACGTCGGCCCCGCCGACGGCGTGAGCGTCGCCGTCGTCGGTGCGACCGGGCAGGTCGGCCGTGTCATGCGTGCCATGCTCGACGAGCGCGACTTCCCCGCCGCCCGCGTGCGCTTCTTCTCCTCAGCCCGCTCCGCCGGGCAGGTCGTCGAGTTCCGCGGCGCCAAGGTGGAGGTCGAGGACGTCGCCACCGCGGACCTGTCGGGCATCGACGTCGCCATCTTCTCCGCCGGGGGCACCGCCTCCCGGGAGCACGCCCCCCGCTTCGCCGCCGCGGGCGCCGTCGTGGTGGACAACTCCTCCGCCTGGCGCAAGGACCCGGAGGTCCCGCTGGTGGTCTCCGAGGTCAACCCGCAGGCCATCGCCGAGCGCTCCAAGGGCATCATCGCCAACCCCAACTGCACGACCATGGCGATCATGTCGGCGCTCAAGGTCCTGCACGAGGAGGCCGGGCTCGTGCGCTTCATCGCCTCCACCTACCAGGCGGTCTCCGGCTCCGGGCGCGCCGGCGTGGCCGAGCTCGCCGGTCAGGTGCGCGCCGTCGCCGAGAAGGACATCGAGGCCCTGGCCCTGGACGGGCGCGCCGTGGACTTCCCCGAGCCGGGCGTCTACGTCGACACCATCGCCTTCAACGCGGTCGCGTGGGCGGGCGGCGACGCCGGCGACGGCTCGGGCGAGACGGATGAGGAGCAGAAGCTGCGCAACGAGTCGCGCAGGATCCTGTCGATCCCGGACCTCAAGGTCTCCGGCACCTGCGTGCGCATCCCGGTCTTCTCCGGCCACGGCGTGAGCGTGTCCGCCGAGTTCGAGCGGGCGATCAGCGCTGAGCGGGCGATCGAGCTGCTGCGCGCCGCGCCCGGGATCACCTACGACGACGTGCCCAGCCCTCTCAAGAGTGCCGGCCGTGACGGCACCTTCGTGGGTCGGGTGCGTGCGGACCAGGCGTGGGAGCCCGGCCACGGTATTGCCTTCTTCGCCGTCGGCGACAACCTGCGCAAGGGTGCGGCGCTCAACGCGGTGGAGATTGCCGAGCTGGTGGCTGCCGAGCTGCGGGCCGCGCGCGCCTGACGGGTGCCACCGGGACGAAGGTCTCTTGTTGGCGGGTGCGGGCGGGCTGGAATAGGTAGCCCGCCCGCACCGTTGCACCTCGCGTCCACCCAACGCCCGAGAAGGGAAACCCCATGGCCACCGTCAACATCACCGGCGAGCAGTTCAACGAGACCGTCCGAGGCGAGGGCATCACCCTCGTGGACTTCTGGGCGTCCTGGTGCGGTCCGTGCCGGCGCTTCGCCCCGATCTTCGAGAAGGCCTCCGAGGACAACCCGGACCTGACCTTCGCGAAGGTGGACACTGAGGCCGAGCAGGGCCTGGCCGCCGCCCTGGGCATCTCCTCCATCCCGACCCTCATGGTCTTCCGTGACGACGTGCTCATCTACCGCGAGGCGGGCGCCCTGCCGGCGAAGGCCCTCGACGCGCTCATCGTCCAGGCGCGTGAGCTGGACATGGACGAGGTGCGCAAGCAGATCGCCGAGATGCAGGAGGAGCAGGCCTGACGGGTCTCACCCCGAATCGTCGGTGATTCTAATGAGTGGTCCTGGTATCATAAGGAACATGATGAACACAGTTTCTGCTCCGTCCACTCTGCCCACCTTCACCGCCACCCCTGAGCTCACCGACGCCCTCCAGCGCGCCCTCGTTGACGTGACCGCGCTTTCCCTCGTCACCAAGCAGATCCACTGGAACGTCGTCGGCCCCAACTTCCGCGACATCCACCTGGGCCTCGACGAGGTCGTCGCGATTGCCCGCGACGCCTCCGACACCATCGCCGAGCGCATGCGCGCCGTCAACGCCGTCCCCGACGCCCGCCCCGACACCGTCTCCGACTCCACTCTGCCGACGGCGCCCGCCGAGCTCACGATCGTCGCCGACGCCGTCACCTACGAGGTCGCGGCCATCAACGCCGTCGTCACCACTCTGCGTGGTATCCACAAGGTCGTCGACGAGACCGATGCCATGTCCTCCGGCATCATCGAGGACGTCACCCTGAAGCTCGAGCAGCAGGCCTGGTTCCTCTCCGCCCAGAACTACACCGCCTGAGCGGCAGAGCCCACCACGCGTCGGCGCCCGCCTCGCCCACCGTGGGCAGGGCGGGCGCCGCTGGCCGACGTGGCCGTCCGGGCCGACTGCCGGTCCGGCTACTGAGTTGTGGGGGCTGAAGAGCCGTCCCCCAGCCCGGCCGCGTCCTTGTCGGGACGCTCCTGACCGGTGCGCGCGTAGTAGGCGTCGACCTGCGCGTCGTGCCACGCCGGGTCCGGGCGCCACGCGCCCTCCTCGTCCCGCGACCACGGCCACGGCTGGACGGTCCTCACGATCTCTCCCCGCTCGACGGCGTAACCGTTCGACATCCCAGCGGCGTCGGCCACAACCTGTGCCCACATGTCGGAGGCGTGCCAGATGGGCAGCATGCAGCGGGTGAGGACGACCGGCTGCCACGTCGTCGGTGGCAGCACGCCGACGACCCGCTCGACCTCGCGCTGATCGGTCACGGTGAAGGGGTGCGGCACGTCGAGCGCGGCCACCTGCCGGTCCTGGCCGTCGATGTACCGCACGAGCGACTCATCCGGCGTGCGGTAGACGGTGAAGTCCGGGGTGCGTGCGAGCGCCGCCGCCGTGAACAGGGAGATGTGCGGGACCTCAGGGGAGACAATGGTGACGATGCGCGGCATGAGAGCTCCTCACGTACGGGCGGGGTGGTGGTCTGGTGGTGCGGGGTGCGAGGGCGGCGCCTCACGTACGGGCGGGGGCGGTGGGGTCGGAGAAGTCGGCGACTTGGCACAGGCGGGGCCTGCGCCCGCGCCGGATCCACCAGCCGCGCCCGGGTGCCAGGTGCTCGGGACGCATCCCGAAGATCTGCCCCTCGGAGCGGTCGCCGTCCATGAGCAGGCAGGTGGCGCCCGTGTCGCGCAGCGCCTGGAGGGCCTGCTCGAACATCGCCGAGCCGATGCCGGCGACGGGGCGGGCCAGGACGATGGTGAGGTGCAGGTCGCGCGCGGAGGGCAGGTACGGCAGGACGGGGGCCAGGACCGTCTGCCCGCCGGCGGCGAGGATCTCGTAGTCGTCGACGACGAGGACGATACGCGGGCCCTCGACGTGGCTGCCGGAGGCCAACGCCTCGGAGCGCTGGGCGAGCTCGGAGGCGATGGCGTTGGACAGGCCGATCGCCGTCGCCGAGGAGGTGGCGTGCCCGCCGAGGTAGTCCTCCGGGCAGGCTGACAGCACGCCGCGTCGCACGTCGTAGAGGCCGACGACGAGCTCGGCGGGCGTGTGCCGTTCCACAAGTGTCTCTACGACGCCACGCAGGACGGTCGTCTTGCCGCAACCGGAGTCGCCGAGCACCACGAGGTGCGGGTCGAGCGACGTCGGGTCGAGGCAGGCCGGCTCCATCGTGTCCTGCATGAGGCCCAGCGGCAGCAGGTCGGGCAGCTCCTCGGCGTCGGGCAGGCTGAGCGGGTCGATGACCTCCGGCAGCAGGCGCACCTGGGCGGGCCGGGCGCCGGGCCACGAGTCGACGGTCCGGCGGGCCAGCGCCTCCAGGCCGGCGCCCACGTTCGTGTGCTCGCCCTCGAGCAGGGGCAGCGCGATGTGGGCGAAGAGCTTGTCCTGTCGCAGCACCCGCCCGGGCGCGTCCGCTCTCAGGGTCTGGGAGAGCTTACGGGCGATCGCCGAGTCCTGCGGGTCGTTGAGCCGCAGCTCCAGCTTCGTGCCGACGAGGGGCTGCTGGGCCATGCGCAGGTCGTTGGCGCGCGAGAGGGTGGCCACGACGTGGACGCCGAGCCCGCCGCCGCGCCGCAGGACGTCGTCGACGAGGTCCTCCAGCTCGGAGAAGTCAGCGCGTAGCGCCCCGAGGCCGTCGAGGAGGAGCACGACGTCAGCGCTGGGCAGCTCGGGCAGCCTGCCGGCGGCGTGCTCGTGACGCAGGGCCTCGAGGGAGTCGAGGCGGTGGCGGGACATAACGGCCTCGCGGTCGTTGAGCATCGAGACCATCTCCTCCAGGACCCGGCGCATGCGCTCGCGGTCGCCCCGGGTGGCGATGCCCCCGACGTTGGGCAGGCCGACGAGGCGGGACAGGCCGCCCCCGGTGGCGTCGAGGCCGTAGAAGGCCAGGCGCCGGGGAGACAGGCACAAGGCGGCGGAGGCGGCGAGCGTCCACAGGAAGGTGGTGCGTCCCGACTGGGGTGCGCCAAGGACCGAGACGTGCCCGCCACCGACGGTGAGATCGAGCCGCCACTCGTCTTGGCGCTGCTGGGCGGGGTCGTCGAGAAGACCGATCGGCACGCTCAGCGTCCCCTCGCCGTCGGCGGTGAGCGCCGCCGCCCCGTCGCCGGGGGTACCGCCGGGTGCGGCGGCGCGCGCTCCCGCCTCGGTGGCCGTGAGCGACGTCGGCCCGCCGGTCAGGCGGTGGTTCAGGAGCGCTCCCAGGCTCAGGCGCCGAGGCAGGGGCTCAAGCCACACGGGCGTAAGGCGCTCGGTGGCCGCCGTGAGCTGCTCGACGACGACGTCGACGACGGTGCGTTGCACGGAGTGACCCTCGGGCACATCCTCCTCGCCCGACGGGACGGCCGGGCTGTGCGCGAGCCCATTGTGTACGGGCAGGAGCAGGGGCTCCTTGTCAGCCACCTCCTCCGGCGTCTCCTGCACCTCGAGCTCGTCGGCGGGGCCGGAGACAAAGCCGGAACGGAAGCGGGTGAAGATCGTCGTGTCCACCTTGAGGTAGCCGTAGCCGGGGGAGGAGGGCAGGTGGAAGGCGTCGTTCGTGCCGATGACGGTGGAGGACTCGGACTCAGTGAAGGTGCGCAGGCAGATCCGGTAGGACAGGTAGGTGTCGAGGCCGCGGAGCTTGCCGCCCTCGATGCGCTGGCTGGACAGGAGCAGGTGGACGCCGATGGAGCGGCCGATCCGCCCGATGGTCAGCAGCAGGTCGACGAAGTCGGGGTTGGCGGTCAGCAGCTCACCGAACTCGTCGATGATGAGGAACAGGTGCGGCATCGGCGCCATCTCGGGGTGCTGGGCGCGCAGCCTGCGGTAGTGGCCGATGTCCGGCGAGCTGCCGGCGTCGCGCAACTGGCGCTGGCGGCGCACGACCTCGCCCTGGATGGAGGCGTGGGCCCGCTCGGTGAGACCGGGGTCGTCGGCCAGGTTGTCCATGAGGCCGACGACGTGGGGCAGGGTCTCGAAGGGGGCGAAGGCGGCCCCGCCCTTGTAGTCGACGAGGATCATGGCCAGGTCCTCGGGGCTGTGGGTGGTGGCGAGGGCGGTGACGAGGGTGCGCAGGAGCTCGGACTTGCCCGAGCCGGTGGCCCCGACGCACAGGCCGTGGGGCCCCTGGCCGAGCTGGGCGGACTCCTTGAGGTCGAGCAGGAGGGGCCGGCCGGAGTCGTCGGAGCCAATGGGCACGCGCAGGAAGTCGCGTGCGGAGCGCGGTGCCCAGGCGCGGGCGATGTCGATCGCCCGGGGGTCCTCGACGCCGAGCAGATCCTCCAGAGAAGTGGACTCGGCGGAGGCGTCCTCTCTCTCAGCGACCCGCCCGAGGCTCAGTGGGGTGAGCGTGCGCACGATGCCCTCGGCGATCGCGGGGCCCAGAGGCTCCGGGGTGCACACAAGACTCGCTGCGGTGAGGGCCCGGGCGTCCTCGTGCTCGCGGAGGTCTTCGATGAGGACGGTGCCGTCGGGGCGTGCGGTCAGGCGCACCGACGGGTCGCTGGGCTCGTTGAGGCGGTCGGTGACGAGATGGAGCTCGGTGATGCCAAGGTCGGCGCTGCGCACGCCCGAGTCCGGCAGGGTGAGCTCGTGAGCAGCCCCGTCGTCCTCGATGACGGCGAGGGTCCGTGGGCCGGTGGTGTGGCCGGCGCTTGCGATGCTCGGGTACTGGGTGACCTGCTGGGAGATGGCGGCCAGCTCGGGCTTGAGCAGGACACTGAGCTGCTCGACGTCGGGGGCGGTGCGCCGCATCGCCACCGGCCCGTCGAAGACGCCGTGCATCCTCAGGTGCGGCAGCCGCGACACGCTGTCCCACGCGTCGGCGTCAGCGGTGTCGTAGGCGAGGGCGATGCGCAGGTCCTCCGGGGCGTGCAGGACGGCCGCCTGGACGACGAGGCTGCGGGCGAGCGTCCGGGTGACGTCGACCGGGCCGACGACGGAGACGATCCCGGCACTGTCGAGATCGACGACGGCGGGGGCGGTGCGCAGCAGGCAGTGCGCGTCAACGATGGCCCGCGCCTGGTCTTTCAGGACCGGGTCGGTCTCGGTGGGCGTGGTGGACGGGGAGGCGGTGGCGAGGGTGACGGGGATGTCGCCGACGCCTACGCGCAGGCTGAGGAAGTCAGGGTGGTAGCGCCGCCGTTCCCAGCGTCGCTCGGGCGCGGTGGCGAGGCGGGCGAGCGCCTGGGGGCCGGGATGGGAGACGGTGAGGGCCCGGCGCAGCTCGTTGGCGAGCGCGGTGGCCTCTTCGTTGGCTGTGAGGAGCTTGTCGAGGTACTGCTCGCGCTTGGCGGATCGGGTTCGGGCGGCGCTGAAGCGGCGTGAGAGCAGGGCCGAGATCATGGCGACGGCGGTGATGACCATCATGACGGCGCCCAGGAGTGCGAACACGGGGTTCGCACGCATGACGGTCATCATGAGCATCGAGGAGCCGGCGCCGAGCAGCGGGACGAGCATCTGGAAGGGGAAGCCCTGTCCGGACCCGGTGTCGGTGAGCTGCGGGGGGTCGGGGACGACCACGGGCTCGGGAGGCAGAGCCGGGGGGACAATCCTGCCCGGCCTGTGGATGACATCGATCATGAGTTCCCCTGCGGACGTGCGGCGTCGACGGCTTCCACGACGTCGACAGCGTCGACGATGTCGGCGGCCAGGCGCGTCAGGGCCAGACCGGTGGGCCGCTCGATGAAACCGGGGGCGGGGGTCCGCGTCGCCGTCGTCCGGGCGAGAACCGAGTCGAAGGGGATGAGGGTCTCGTGCTTGCGCAGTCGGGGAATGAGGACGGAGCCGGGCTCGGTGGCGACGACGGCGTGCAGGAGTCGGGGTCGTCGCGGCACCTGTGCGAGCGGTGCGGCGAGGGCCGCGATGCGCCTGCGCGTGGCCTCGACGTCGGCGCGTGTGGCCCGCGAGACGAGGACGACGGAGTGGACGTGGTGGGCGGAGGCGAGCAGGTGGGCGTCGTGCATGAGCGCCGCCTCGGTCAGGACGGTGTCGTGGAAGCGGAACAGGTGGGTGCGCACGTCGTCCCACTGTGGTGGGCGCTCGTCCCGCCAGGCGGGCAGACGCAGGCGCCCCAGCAGGTTGTCGTCGGTGATACCAACGAGTGCATGCGCCTGGGCGGCGGTGGTGGGCGGCCGGGCGCCCGGGCGCGCCGACCAGGTTGGCGTGCTCGGGTCGTAGGGGTTCTCGGAGGCGTCGAGCAGGAGCCCGGGCAGACCGCGGGTGCGGGTGAGCAGAGCGGCGAGCTGGATGGACAGCGTACTTGTGCCCACCCGAGGGACGGAGGGGATGATGAGGCTGCGGCAGGCCAGGGGGAGGACGCGTCGTAGGCGCAGGCCGAGGTCCTGCGTCTGGGCGCGGCTCGTGGCAGCTCCGGTGAGGAGGAGACACGTCGCGTCGAGCAGACGACGGGTGGGGCGGTGGCGCAGGGCGTGTCGACTCATGAGAAGACGGTGAGCAGGTGGGTGTAGAGCCCCTGCATCCCGCACAGGAGCGGGAGCGTGGCGATGACGGTGAGGGTCTCGAGACGGTTGCCGAGTTGGCGCAGGCGGACCCGGTTGTGCGCGGCCGGGCGGTACAGGCTCAGGCCCGCGGCGGCCAGGGCTGCGCCTGCGACGACGAGCACCTTGACCGTGCTGTCGGGCAGGGCGGCGAAGGCGGGGAGGGCCGACGCCCACAAAGCGAGGACCTCCAGGCGCAGGGGGAAGGCCCGTGAGCGCAGTAGGACCCCGATGACGAGCACGACGGCCAGCGTCATCGGCCAGAGCCCGGCGCCCTGGATAAGGAGGTGGGTCGACCAGGCGGTGGCAGCGGCGCAGGCGAGGACGGCTGCGGCCATGGCGTCGTGCGAGCGCCGTACGGCGAGGTCGACGCGCGAGCGCCGGGGAAGACGCCCGGCCAGGGCTTCGTCGTCGAGGTGGGAGGTACCCGAGACGAGGAGCGCGGCCCAGGGGACGATGCCGAGGATGACGAGAGCGCTCGTCCCCAGGAGCCCCGCGCTCATGAGCGGGCGCAAGGAGAGGTCCTCCAGCAGCAACCATGCCGCGGTGAAGCCGACGGCGAGCACCGCCCCGGCGATCCACCCCTCGTGCCGGAGGCCAGTGGCGATGAGGGCGAGGGCGACGGCGACGGCGAGGACGGCGGCCACCGGGTTGTCGGTGGTGTACCAGGCGAGGACGGGCCGGGTAAGCAGGCCGACGCCGACGCACTGGACGAGGACTCCGGCGCCCGGCAGCGTCAGGGCGCGCTCGTGCGGCAGGCCGTTCATGCGGGTGACGGCGGCGCCGATGGCGAGGACGACGAGGCCGAGCGTGCCGATGGCGACCATGCTCCTGCTGTCGGCTCCCGGCGTGGTGCCGAGGAGCACGTGGGCGAGGTAGGCGCTGACGATGAGGGTGAGGGCGCCGGTGCCCAGGAGTCGGTCGGTCTCCTTCCACCGCCACGGATGGTGGTCGGTGACGGAGGTGAGGATCCCGGTGACGTCGGAGACCTCGGCGGGCGGGGGGACGTCGTCGTCGGGCATGAGTCGCAGGATCTCGCCGTCGCGCACGTGCTGGGTGGCGAGGTCCTGCTCGGGGTCGAGGACGCTGGCGTCGGCTCTGACGAGTTGTAGGGCGGGCAGGTCGGTCCCGCTGGTCGTGCCGAGCAGGTGGAGCAAGGCGGGCAGGTGGAGGCCGACGGGCTCGTCGGAGGGCAGGACCATCTCGGCTCGGCGGTCCGGGGCGATGACGGTCACGCGCGTGTACGGGATCATGGCAGCCTCTCCAGCTCGGGGGCGGGCGAGTCCGAGGGCGCGCTCGTCGTGCCGGTCGTACCGGTGGTGGCGAGGGAATCGAGGTGGGTGGTGATGAAGGAGTAGCCGACGCACCCGGCGCAGGCGAGGGCGGCGACGATAAGCGAGGCGATGAGCCGTGGCAGGACGGGGCGGGGCCGGCCGGGCGCAGAGCCGCGCTCGAGGGCGGAGGCCAGGCGCCGGTGCCTGACGCGGGCACTGTCGAGGACGGCGGCGTCGGTGTCACGTGCCATGCTCAGGCCTGCTCAGTGGAGCCGAGGACGCGGGCGAGGTTGCCGCCGGTGCCGTCGAGGGTGGTGAGCAGGCGGGCCAGGGCGTTCCAGTCGGCCTCGGTGCCGGTCTCGAGGGGCACGAGGATGCCGTGGCGCCGCCCGGTCCCAGTGAGGGACCCGTGGTGCTGGGTGGCGACGGCGGCGGCGTCGACACCCAGCTGCTTGATGCCGGGGGCCCCGATGAGGACGGCGAGGGGGGTGGGGACGGGGCGCGGGCCCGCTGGCAGGCAGCCGTCCGCGTATCCGAGGGTGCGGTGCGCGAGGGCGAACTGCGGCTTGAGGACGGTGCCGATGGCGGACAGGGCGGCCATGTAGTGGGAGGACCACTGGGGGAGCGTGAGCCACCGCGGGTTGATAACGAGCTCGAGGTACTCCTCGAGACCGGTGGAGGTGCGCGAGACGCTCAGGGTGCCGGACAGGACAGAGCCGTCAGTGCCGTCAGTGCCGTTAGGGCCGTGGGCGGCGAGCATGAAGGTGATACTGGGCATGCCGCGGCGGGCCAGCGTAGTCATGTCCTTCGGGTTCCAGGGGGCCCCGGCGGGCTCGTAGCGCCCCCAGCTCAGTGTGGTGTCCGGTGGCATGAGGTGCTCGACGACGAGCTCGGCGCAGCGTCCGAGGACGGTGCTGCGCCTGGCCGGGTGGAAGAGGGAGACCGACAGGCCGAGCACCGGAATGCGGGTGTCGAGCTGCCAGTGCGGGGGGACGGTGGAGGCGGCCGGGGCGGGCCCGTCCGTGGCGAAGGCGTCGATGCTCGGCGCCCAGCGACCGGAGCGCAGGGTGCGGTAGCCGTCGTACGGGTCCTTGACGAGGACGGCGCAGCCGGCGACGTCGACGAAGCGGTCGAAGGCGGGGGTGAGGTGCGCGCCGTGGGAGAGAACGAGGATGAGCCGGGTGGGGGAGGTGCGCGCGCGCATGGCATGCAGGTAGGCGGACAGGCCCTCGTCCATGGAGACGACGGGCTCGTCGAGGAAGGTGAGGGCGGTGTCGCTGCCGATGCCATCGTCGAGGTAGGGGATGGGGTGGGCCATGGTCGGGACCTCGTTCTCTGGAGTGCTCAGGGCAGCTGGGGGCGGCGTGTGGCCGGCGCGAAGGACAGAGGTGGTGGCGGTGGTGGCGGTGCGGGGACGGGCGTTCGAACTGGGTCGACGGCATTGAGGGGCGCGACGTACGGGGTGGGTGCGTACTCGGGTGCGGCGGGCGGGACTGGAGCAGTGGGAGGGGCTGCGTGCCGGGCGGGGGCAGACAGCTCGCGCAGTGTGCCTCGACTCGGGTCCGCCCCGTGGCGCACGTCGTACACGGTGGCGCTGCGGTAATGGCCGGCGTGTACGACGGCGAGCAGGGCGATAGGGGACGCCGGTGGCAGCCCGGCCGCGTCATCGACGCACCTCAGCCCGAGGGCCAGCCCTCCCAGTCCGCGCCCTGCGACGCAGTGGGCGGTGAGCAGGCCGACGAGCAGGATGAGTGAGGCGATGGCTTCGGCGAGCCGGATGGCGGGTGCGCTGCGCACGGTGACGGCGAGGATCGCCGGGGAGAGGACGGCGGCGGTGTCGATGAGCGCAGAACGCACGACGGCGGGAGCCTCCGCCGTACGGCATGCCGGCCATGAGGAGGCGCGTGGCACTGGGGCACTCCTTCGCGGTGAGACGCCAGAGACAGGCGCCAGTCTGGCTGAGATGACTGCCGCCTGCACGTCATGCTCTCACGTCACGGACGCGTGACGACCGTGACCTTCTCGGCATCCGTCTCGCGTTTCGGGACGGGGTCGGTTGCATGATGGCTCGCTCCCGATGAGGTGAGTACTGTGATCGACGTTGCCGTGTGCGGCGCCCGGACAGTGCATGGTGTGTTGCTGTTCTCTGCCCTGTTTGGTGCGTGATGTGCCTGGAATCCTGAGGAGGCTTGTATGAAGTTCGATATGGGTGCGACGACGCTCCTGACGCTGACCAAGAAGACCTCGACGTCGAGTGATGACCTGGGGGCCTTGGTGCGTCGGCTGTCTACGGCGGCTGAGCCGTTGGAGGGCAAGTTCAACGGCCATGGGCGTCAGACTTTTGATGACTTCAAGGCGCACACGGATGAGATCGCTGCGGAGATCAACTCGGCGCTGGCGGGCGTGCTGGCGGGTATCGCCGGTATGGACAGGGCGTTCACCGAGGGCGAGCAGGAGATGGTAGAGGTCACGCAGGCGGCGAAGAGCTCCAGCGACTTTGAGTCCGCCCGGTTCTCATCCGGGCGCTGATGTGGCTCGTGTGGGAATCTGACTGAGGAGAGGTAGTTATGGCCAACAACATGGAGCTTCGTTCATACGACATCGGTGCGTCGGAGGCTGCGCAGGCGAATTTCAATGATGTGGCGTCACAGCTGGAGGCGCTGATCTCGCAGCGTGACGCGGACGTGCGTGATGCGATGGCGCAGTACCAGGCCGACGGGGTCTCGGAGGACTACCGGGCGAAGGAGGCCCGGTGGAACCGGGCGGCGTCGGAGGTGCGCACGATCATCAGCAACTTGCGCGCCTCGATGCAGAGGACTGATGAGTCGGCGTCGACTGCGCTGTCGAAGGCGGGTGCGGCGGTCGAGGGGATGGGCTGAGCGTGTCTGGCTGGAGCATCAACCCGGAGGCCGTCTCCGCTGTGCTCATGACGGAGCAGGATGAGGTGGACACGGTTTTGAGCCCTGCGTTGGAGGGTCTTGGGACGGCTCAGACGGGTGCAGTCTCCGCGACCGAGACTCAGGCGCCGCTGGTGGCATCCGCGATCGTGGAGTGGTTCAATCTTCATGAGACTGATTTCACGAGCATGTCAAACACGATTAACAACGTGCTGACGAATACGGTCTATGCCGTCGACTGCTATCTCGCTCAGGACGAGGAGGCAGCGCTGGAGTATCAACGCCAGGCCGTGTAGGCCCCGTGTCGGAGTAGTGAGGGTTTCTGGTGACGATTATCCCCAGTGAGATTCCCGGTCTTGACATTGATGTCGAGTCGATCCGGACGAATGCGACCGACTTGTCCTCACACGCGGGGACCATGCGCACGTCGGGCTCGACGTTGAAAATGACCTGGGCAGGTATGACCTCGTGCTACCAAGCCCCGGAGCAGGAGACGCTCTACGCGGCGATGAGTCCGGTGGAGACAACGAGTGGCGCCCTGGCCGATGACCTGGAGTCGATGGCCTCGGCGCTGGGCACCTTCGCGGACACGGCCGAGGTCATCAAGACTGACGCACAGAATTTGCGGCTGAGGGCTCAGGGCTTCCTTGACACGACGGGTAAGGACCCTGAGTGGATGTATGACCAGGGCAACGTCGACGCGCACAACAGCCTGGTTGCCGAGGCCAACGCCTTGCAGGTGCGGCTGTGGGACGCGGAGCGTGAGTGTGCCAACACGATCCGGGCGCTGGACGGGATGGCGGGCTACCACGCCGACCAGCAAAGCCGGGACGATCAGTTGTTCTACGGGCTGTCCGAGATCCCGGTGCAGGCGACAGGGCTGGACTGGGGTGACCCTGTGGACCGGCGTGACCACTGCTTCAAAGGGGTAGGAGTCTCAGTCTGGCGTGGTGTGTACAACGACTCCCTGTTGGGGATGGTCAACGGACTGGCTGGACTGTTTGGTGTCGAGTTCGATGGCCCGAAAGGAGGCGTTCACGCTTCGTGGGATACGGCTGCGGTGACCTGGCGGGGGATCGGCAACCTCATGGGCCTGACGTGGGACGAGTTCGGCGATTTCGATGGCTTGAGCTTTGGGACCGCGTCGCGTGCCCGGGCGGAGATGCTTGCGGGATTCATCGCCTGGGACATGTGGAAGGAGGACCCGGTTAGGGCGGGCACCGTGACCGTCGTGAACATCGGGGTGACAGTTGCAACGGTGGGTGTCGGTGTTGCTGCGTCGGGAGCGGCTCGAGGCGGAACGGTGGCGGCCCGACTCGGGCCTTTGGGTCGGGCGGCCCAGATCGCCAATACCATCATGAGGTTCACCGACCCTGTGGGAATGGCCCTTGACGCCGGTGTGGCCAGGCTGGGCTCCTGGGCGGCGCGGATAACAGGTATCCGCGCACACGCGCACGACCTGATGGATGCCTGGCACAACTGGAGGCGTGCTGACGTTCCCGACGTCGACGTGCCGACCACTCACTCCGGCTCCCATCCGGACGTCGGCTCGGTTGACCGCGCCCACGCACCTGAGGTGGATGGCGGGGATCCGTCGATGTCACCTGACGCAGCGTCGGCTCGTCGTCCGGCCGCCGATGTGGACAGTGCCGACGCTCATGCGCCGGCGCCTCGTCCGCATGCCGATGCGGAGGGTTCTGGTACGCCGGCTCGTCGTGTGGATGGTGACGCTGATGTGCCCGGTGCGTCGCGTGGCCGTGCGGACGCTGGTGCTGATGGTGATGCGCCGGAGGCCCGTCCGGGTGTGGATGCGGACGGTTCTGGTGTGCGGGCTCATCGTGTGGATGGTGAGGCTGACGTGCCTGGCACGTCGCATGGTCGTCCGGGTACTGGTGTGGATGCTGATGCGCCGGGGTCCCGTCCGGATGCGGAGGCGGACGGCTCTGGCACAGGAGCTCACCGTGCGGACGACGGTTACTCGGCCGATAGGGATCCCTTCAATGTGGAGCACCGCCCCAGTGTGGCGAACTCCGTGGATATCGGCGTCGATCACCCGCTGTCACCGACACCTCGTAAGCCATTCGGTCGGGGCGCCGAGTTGGAGCCGGACACGGTGTACCACGTGGAGGGTCGTGGCGACTTCTACACGAACTCTGAAGGCGTGGTCGTCCACGTGGAGGCGGGCTCGGCGGCGACGAATGGTGGCCGGATCAACCCCGATCTCAATGATCCGTTGCCGAATGCGACGTACACGGTGGATGACCGGTTCCACTACACGACGGATGAGCACGGCCGAACGGTGCGCTGTGAGGTTGACAGGCTTGATGCCCCTGAGAATGGTGGGGTCCGAAAGCCGCACATTCAGCGCAAGATCGGCCATTATGGTGATGACCTGCCTGGTGTGTATGAGGGTGGGCACCTCATTGCGACGCAGTACGGCGGACCGCCTGAGAGCATCAACATTGTGCCGGAGCTTCGTGAGGTGAACAGGGGCTCGGCGGCCTCCAATGGCGGCCAGGGGAGCTTCCACACCTTCGAGACGGAGAACCGAGACCTGTCGTACTCAAATATTGAGATCGACATCGATTATGATGTGAATTATACTGGAACTTCATTGGACGAAGTCCCAGAGACCTTGTATCTGAAGGCGGAGATGCAAGATGGTTCATCTGTTGAAAGACTGTATAGGAACAGATAGTGAGTGACGTTCGTTTTATCCATGGACCTGTCCTTCGCGAGGGCGTTGGTGAGGAGCTTTTGCGTGCTGTTGAGGAGGGGCTTGCGCAGTGGGTGTTGGATGACGGTTGTCAGCGTTTTGACTACACGTTTCAGACTCTGGGGATCTTGGGGGAGCCTTCTGCGTATCGTGTGTCCTCGGGCGGCGTGAAGGAGTCAATATTTTCACCACATCTTGTCGTCAAGTACATGGTCCGGCTGCGTAAGGCGTTGGCTGATGCTGAGCGTGGTGCGTGGACGTGGTGTCATCTGTGGATGGATGCGAGTGACCTGGAGTTGCACGCGGAGTTTGACTGGATGCGTGAGCCGTTGTTTGACGATGGCAGGCGTCCGCCGTCGGATGACTCCTGTGCTAAGGAGCTTGAGTGGCATCCGCGCTCAGTCGAATACATCCCAGGGTGGATGGCTGCGGGGTTGGCTCGTCATCGGCGGGTTCCTGCGGCGGTGGATGTGGATGTGCTGGAGCTGTTTGAACGGTTGTTTCCGGACCCTGAGGACGTCGATGGTGATCGCCTGTTCGTGTGGCCGGACACCCGCCAGGGTGTGGAGGAGCGTATGGGCAGGGTGCTGGGGGACTGGTTGCCTGGTACGGGTGCTCAGCGTGTGGACATTGTCTCTGACGTGGTGGACACCTATGAGGTGACGGACACGCGGTTGAGGATGCGTGATGGTGCGTCGGTGGTGGTGACACTGACAGAGCCGGAGGCGTGGTTCTGGGCTGAGAAGGCGCGCGAGGCGATGGTGGATCCTGTGCGTGGTGCGTGGACGCACGCTCACCTGTGGATGGACGTTGATGAGTTGGTGCTGCACAGTGAGTACGACTGGAACACCCGCCCGCCATTCCTTGATAGCGTGAGTGAGACCGTGCGCTCCTCATGGCTGGCCAACGAGCTCAGACGCTTCCCCCGCACCCCAGAGAACACCCCCACCTGGCTCACCAACGACGCGACGATAGACTGAAGACCAACAAAAGGAGACAGTCTCATGGGCTTCATGGAGCAGATGCAGGCGACGGAGATCGCGTCGGCACATTATGCGGACTGGATGCAGCAGACGGGTGTGACGCGGATGGACGTGCAGGTCGACGCCCTGGGTGCGCGCGTGCGGTTCCAGACGCGCGCCTTCAAGGATGGCGTCTGGTACAACAACGAGGTCCCCGCGATGCTCGTACGCGAGGCCATCGACCTGCGAGCGGCCATGGCGACGCCACAGGGTGGGACCTGGACTCGCGCCGTCGTGTCGATGAGTGCGCCCGAGTACAGGCTCATCACTGATGTCGACTACGACGCCAAGCCGGTCCTCGATCCTCCCGTCAATGCTGAGGACTGTGCAGAGGAGCTCAGGCTCTTCCCGCGCGACCCCGACGCGACGCCTGACTGGATGCGCGCCTGACCAGATCGGGGGCGCGCTTGCGCGTCGCCTCTCCGCCCAGACCTGACGGCGCGGACGCAAGACGGGTCTGAAATTCGCAGAGCTTACGAGAACCAATGATGAACACAATTCACCTTCTTAACGGTCCTGTTGACCTCAATGATCGTGGCTCGGCAGTCCTGTGCGCCATGGAAAAGGAGCTTGCTCAGTGGATGCTGGATGACGGCTGCCAGTATTTTGACTACGATTACCAAGTTCTGGGGGTTGCGGGAGAGTTTGATTCCTACCGTGTGTCTCCGGATGGTGTGCGGGAGTCAATACTCGCACCCAATCTTGTCGTCAAGTACATGGTCCGGCTGCGTAAGGCGTTGGCTGATGCTGAGCGTGGTGCGTGGACGTGGTGTCATCTGTGGATGGATGCGAGTGACCTGGAGTTGCACGCGGAGTTTGACTGGATGCGTGAGCCGTTGTTTGACGATGGCAGGCGTCCGCCGTCGGATGACTCCTGTGCTAAGGAGCTTGAGTGGCATCCGCGCTCAGTCGAATACATCCCAGGGTGGATGGCTGCGGGGTTGGCTCGTCATCGGCGGGTTCCTGCGGCGGTGGACGTGGATGTGCTGGAGCTGTTTGAACGGTTGTTTCCGGACCCTGAGGACGTCGATGGTGATCGCCTGTTCGTGTGGCCGGACACCCGCCAGGGTGTGGAGGAGCGTATGGGCAGGGTGCTGGGGGACTGGTTGCCTGGTACGGGTGCTCAGCGTGTGGACATTGTCTCTGACGTGGTGGACACCTATGAGGTGACGGACACGCGGTTGAGGATGCGTGATGGTGCGTCGGTGGTGGTGACACTGACAGAGCCGGAGGCGTGGTTCTGGGCTGAGAAGGCGCGCGAGGCGATGGTGGATCCTGTGCGTGGTGCGTGGACGCACGCTCACCTGTGGATGGACGTTGATGAGTTGGTGCTGCACAGTGAGTACGACTGGAACACCCGCCCGCCATTCCTTGATAGCGTGAGTGAGACCGTGCGCTCCTCATGGCTGGCCAACGAGCTCAGACGCTTCCCCCGCACCCCAGAGAACACCCCCACCTGGCTCACCCCGGCCACCAGGTCCACCGAGTCCGGTGACGGGCCCGACTCGTCGCCGGATGTGTACGATCCGGGCGTGATCTCGATGCCCGCCCCGTCCCCGTATGGGTTTTCCCCCGTTCCGCAGGTGGCTGAGCGCCTGGCTCCGGACTACTCTGCGGGTTTTGTGACCGCGGTCAGGCGCGCTCTTGCGCGTCCCTTGCGGTTCCGTGGGATCGCCTCGCGACGGGAGTTCTGGTTCGCCTACCTCGCCTGGATGCTGTTCTACGCCGTCATCGCCCCGTTCATCATCGCAGCGGTGGTCGTAGCGGATAAGTTGCTGGATGACCCGAACGCTCCCGCCATCGTCGGCGTTACCGGGTTCGGCGTGTTCCTCGTGGTCGGCGCGGTCTACATCCTGCCGGCAGCGGTGCGGCGCCTCCACGATGGAGGTCGGTCGGGGTGGTGGATGCTGCTGCCTCTCATCCCGTACGCCGGAATCGTCCTCATCGTGTTCCTTGCCCTGGAGCCGCGCCCCTGGCTATGGCGCCCACAGTGGGTGACGGACAGGCGGTAGGACTTCCTCTCACACGCGAGCTACCGTGGGCGGTCCGCCTGACCCTGGCAGACCGCCGTTGATACCCCGGGGGAACGCACATGCAGACCATGAATGATGCTGGCTACGGCTACGCTCCGAGCTGGCCGCCCGCCGTGCCGGGAGGCCAGCTCGGCGGTTTCCTGTGCCTCCTGTCCTGCGCTGTGCGTCGCCTCCACGACGGGGGACGGTCAGGCTGGTGGGCGCTCATTGCCCTCATCCCCCCGCTCGGCGGGATCATCCTTCCCGTGCTCCTCGCCTTGGAGCCCCGTCCGTGGCTGTGGCGCCCGGAGTGGGTCGGCGAGAACGTAAGGAGCGCATCGTGACGGTAACCGACGAGACGGGAGAGGGCGCGGACCCCCGCGCCAGGGTCGAGGCGCTCCAGCGGGCGCACCGCGCCGCACACGCACGCGTCGCCCCACTGTTCGACCGCGACCGCGACGGCAACCGTCCCCCGCTGGACGCCGGATTCGACGCGTGGCGCGCCGAGCTCTCCCGGCTCGACGCCCTCTACTGCGAGGGTGACGTCCTCGTCGCAGGCGGGAGCGAGTTCTCCTCGCCGTCGGCGCTCGACCCCGACGTCGTTGCAACAGGCGAGGTCGAGGTCCACGGCAGCAGCGCCCGCGTCAGCCTCGTTCCCCTCACGTCCCGCGGCGGCCACAAGGAGGTGAACCTGGTGCGCACAGGCGGGGAATGGAGGATCACGAGCATCGCCACGTTCCACGGCGACCCCGCCTCGCCCATCGTCACCGAGCAGGTCAGGCGCGAGCACCTCGAACAGGCCCGTTCGGCACAGGGACTGCACGAGCTCGGCGAGAACGACAACCCCGCCATTGGCGACCTGTTCCTCACCGGCTACGCACGGGTCCCGCGAGACGATGAGGACGACGACGAGTATGACGAGGAGACCGCGCCCGCCGACCACACGGACGCCGAGGTGGTCGCCACCGAGCTGCGGGACCTGGGCTCCTTCCCGCACGGTGACCTGCTCGCCGTCGGCGACGCCGGATATATCGACCACATGGTCTATGTGTGCGCGATGCCCGTCGAGCCGGGGCACGCCCGGGCACAGGCACTCCTCGCCCACTTCACCGCATCCACCCGCGTCGCCGCCGTCCGTGCGGTGCTCAGCAGCGCGCCCGCCGTGACATGGAAGCAGGCGCTGTCCGTCCCCGGAAGCGGCTACGCCGTCGGCGTCGACTCCGGCAGTGCCGCCATCCTCGACGCCGCCGCCTACCTGGGCCAGACCTACCGACAGTGGCACCACGGCTGGGACTCCTGGCTCGAGCACGACGCCGCCCTCTTCGACGCCGGGGCTGGTCCCATTGGCGTCATCACCCGTTCCGGCTGGGGCGACGGCACGTACGGCGTGTACTGGGGGCTGGACCAGGACGAGCGGCCCGTCCAGCTCGTCATCGACTACGGGGTCCTCGCCGCCCCCGCCGAGGCACCCGTAGAGGCGCGCGCCGATGGGGCGGCCGGGGAGCCGGCGGAGGTGTCCGCCGACGCGGGGCAGGACGCGGTCGGCTACCTCCGACCCTTGCACCGGCTCCCGGAGGTGCCCGAGCACCTCGCCGCCGACTATTCCGCAGGTTTTGTCTCCGCGGTCAGGCGCGCTCTCGCGCGTCCCTTGCGGTTCCGTGGGATCGCCTCGCGACGGGAGTTCTGGTTCGCCTATCTCGCCTGGGTGGGGATCAGCATCGTAGTCATGACGGCCCTCGGGCTCCTCGCCGACTGGGTGGCCACGAGGGTGGAGGACCCGGCCTGGCCCACAACCGCCATCGGGCTGTCCGGCATCACCGTCCTGGCTGTCGTCGCCCTCATCTACCTTTTGCCGCTGACGGTGCGTCGCCTCCACGACGGGGGACGGTCGGGATGGTGGATCCTTATCGCCCTCGTGCCCTCACCGGGTGGGATCATTCTGATCGTGCTCCTCGCCCTGGAACCCCGCCCCTGGCTGTGGCGCCCCCAGTGGATCGGGGCAGCGCGCGGCCAGTGAGGGGCCGGGCGGCGCGCGGCCAGTGACGGGCCGGGTGGACCCCGGGGCGGCTCGGGCTGCCTGGGCCGGGCGGGCCCCGGGGCGGCTCGGGCTGCCTGGGCCGGGCGGGCCCCGGTGAGGCTCGGTCCGCCTGGGCCTGCGGGCGACGGGACCCGGTCAGGTCACTGGGGGTCGGGCATGAGGATCCAGGCCGCGACGTAGACGACCCACATCGGGCCGGGCAGGAGCGCGGCCGCCAGGGTCGCCAGGCGCACAAGCGTCGGAGACACGCCCCAGTACTCCGCCAGGCCGCCGCACACGCCGGCGATGAGTCGTCGGCGGGAACGGCGGGGGAGCTGGGATCGGAAGGACTCGGTGCGCTGAGAGTAGGAGCCGGACGGGTACTGCTGCTGTGTCATGGCTCCAGTGTGTTCGGACCTCGCGACCGCAGGGATCCGGTGAGACCCTGATCGGCCCCTGAAGCCTCACGGACCCCGGCCCCTCACGGGCCCCGCCGACCGCCGCGCATCGGGGCGGGTAGTCTCAGGGCCACGACGCTGCCGCCCATCCCGGGAGGACTCCATGAGTTACGCCCTGCTCGCCACCTACACCCTCACCGGCCCGCTGCCCCCGCTGGAGGATACGTGCCGTCGGCTCGTGGGCGAGTCGCAGCACTTCGTCGACCAGTCCGGGGCCACCACCCGCGGCTGGTACGACGTCTCCGGCTTCAGCGCCGGTGCCGACCTCCTCGTCTGGTGGACCGACGACGACCCCGAGCGCCTCCAGGACGCCGCCCACCGCCTGCGCGCCTCCGCGCTCGGACGCTACCTTGCCCCTGAGTGGTCCGTCATCAGCCGCGGAGACCTGCCGACGACCCCCGCCGGCGACTGGCTCGCCGTCCTGCCCGACACGCCCGCCCCCAAGCGCGTCACGGACGTCACGGTCACCGAGCTGACCGGGCGAGGCCTCGGTGCCCCGCAGGTGACCTCCCTTGTCGAGGGCCCCGTCCTTGACGACGTCATCGTCGCCGCCTCCAAACCCGCCCAGAGCGGGCTCGCGCGCGCCGTCGTCGGCGCCGGCTACACGGGCGTGCGCGTGAGCCCCGCGGAGTGGGCCGAGCGCCAGCCGCGCGCCTGACCCCGGGCGCAGCCGACCCGTACGCCGCTCTCAGAGACGGAAGCGGGCCCCCGACGTCGGCTCCGCCAGCCAGGCCAGCGCCGCCTCAATGCGCCTGAGAGACGAGGGAGCCATGGGCGAGGGCAGGCGGTCCGGGGCGAACCAGCCCACCTCGGTGGACTCGTCGTCGGCCACTCGCGCCCGCTGGGCCTCAGCGGGGCCCACTCGGCCCACGAAGCTGATGTCCATGAAGGTGCAGACGTCACCGTTGGGGAAGGTGATGGGCTCGCCCGCCGCCACATCCACGACGGCCAGGACCTTCGGGCTCACCCCCGTCTCCTCCATGCACTCGCGCATGACGGCCGCCGCGGGCTGCTCGCCCGGCTCCGGGATGCCCGAGATCACAGCCCACCTGCCGTTGTCACTGCGCCGCCCGAGCAGCAGACGGCCGTCGCCGTCGACGACGACGATGCTCACCCCCGGCAGCCATAGCGGGTCGTGGCCGATCCTCTCGCGCAGACGGAGGATGAAATCGGGAGTCGCCATATCGTGAGGCTACCCGGCACCGGCTCAGCGGGGCCGGGACAGGGCCACCTCGCGGGCCCGCTCGGCCCAGGCCTCGACCGGGTCATCCACCGGCACCGGCTCCCACTGGCCCCCCGAGCGCTCGACCGCGCGCGCCAGCAGCCAGTCCGCCACCGCCGGGTTCTTCGGCAGCAGCGAGCCGTGCAGATAGGTGCCGATGACGTGGTGGCTGCGCGCGCCCTCCGTGCCGTCCTGACCGTTGTTGCCCTCACCGGGACGCACGCGCCCCAGTGGCCGGGTACCCGGGCCCAGCCGGGTGAGCCCCGAGTGGTTCTCGTAGCCGACGACGGTCCCGAAGTCCTCCGACTCCACGGCGATGTTGCCGATGAGCCGCTGGTTGCCCGCGACGGTGTGGGCGTCGAGCACCCCGATGCCGGGCATCTCCACCCCACCGGAGGTGACGAAGTGGTGACCGAAGAGCTGGTAGAGCCCGCAGATGACGAGCATCGGCGTGCCGGCCTCCGCCAGGTCGCGCAGGGCCGGGCCGCGGGCCAGCAGGTCCTCCTTGATGCGCTCCTGCCCCGAGTCCTGGCCGCCCCCGCCGACGATGAGGTGCACGTCCCCCTTCAGCTCCTCGCCCCGGTCGTAGGAGAGCATCTCGACGTCATAGCCCTGCCACTGCGCGCGGCGGGCCAGGACCAGGGCATTGCCCCAGTCGCCGTAGATGTTCATGTCTCCGGGGTAGAGCTGGAGCAGGCGGATGCGGCCCCGGGCGGGACCGTCGGTCGTGTGCTCGTACAGGTCGCTCACTTCATGACCTCCTCGACATCGGTGAGCTCGGCCAGGCGGGCACGCAGGGCGAGCATCGCCGTGTAGCTGGTGAACACGCGCATCCGGTACCCCTCATCCTGGCCCGGGGCCCGGCGCAGCAGGTCGAGGGCCCGGGACAGGTCCGGCTCCACCGTGCCCACCTCGACGCCGTCGTAACGCAGGCGCAGCGCCATGTCCCAGGCGCGCACCCCCGTGACGACGGCGACCCCGCCATCACGCAGCGAGGAGAAGTCCACGTCCCACAGCCAGGACATGTCGCGGCCATCCGCGTGCTCGTCGTTGATCGCCACCATGACCGTCTCCGGGCCCCGCGTGCGCACCGCCTGCTCAGCGGTGAGCAGGCTCATGCGGAAGCCGGCCGGGTTCTTCACCAGCGACAGCTCGAGCTGGCGCCCGTCGAGGTCGAGGACCTCCCCGCGCCCGAAGGCCGCCCCGACGCGCGAGAGCGTGCCCAGCAGGGAGGGCAGGTCCAGGCGCCTGCCCATGACCTCGACCGCCATTGCCAGCGCCGCAACGGCATTGAGCTGGTTGTGAACCCCCGGGATGGTGAAGGTGATCGGGTGGTCCTCGCCGTCGACACGGATGACGGCCTGCTGGCCGTCAAGAGACTTCAGGATCACGCGCGCCGGCGGGCACAGCCGCTCGGGGCCCCCATGCGAGGCCGTCGACGGCGCCGCCCCACTCGGTCCGCCGCGCAACTCGTCGTCGGACAAGAAAACGTCGCGCAGGCCCTCGCCGACACCGAAGGCGCTCACCCGCGCCTCAATCCCCTGAAGGAAGTCGTCGTCGGACAGGCGCGGGTCGTCGGCGTTGGTCACGACGACGCCGGTGGTCGCCTGGGCGACCTGGCGCAGCAGAGTGGCGGTGTAGTCGATCTCCCCGAAGCGGTCGAGCTGGTCGCGCATGACGTTGAGCAGAAGGGCGCCGCGCGGGCGCACCTTGTTCACGAAGCGCACCGCATGAGCCTCATCCAGCTCGAGGACGGCCACGTGGGCGTCCGTGCGCCCGCTCCAGGAGACCTCAGTGAGCAGCGAGGAGAGCACCCCGCGCACGAAGTTCGAGCCGGTGCGGTTGGTCAAGACCTTCAGGCCCCGCTCCTCAAGGAGCTGGACGAGCATCTTCGTCGTCGTCGTCTTGCCATTCGTCCCGGACACGACGACGACGCCCAGCGGCAGCTGGTCGAGCGTGCGGCGCAGGAAGGCGGGGTCGGTCCTCTCGACAACGAGCCCCGGCAGGGCCGTGCCGCCAGTACCCCCCGCCCGCAGTCGTGCCACCGTGCGGGCGGTGCGCCCGAGGGCCACCGTGGCCGTGGAGCGCAGGGAGGTCAGCAGGCTCATCGTGTGCGGCTCCTCGGGGGGTGTGGTGCGTGAGAGTGCGACGCAAGTCTAGATGGCCCCGCCCGCCCCGTCTCAGGACGGGCCGGCAGGCTCAGCGCGGCACGACGACGGTCAGCGCCCCCGGCTCCACCACGGCCTCCACCCGGCGCGTGGAGCCCACCGGGTCCCCGTCGAGCTCGAAGGGGACCGGCTTGTCGGTCTCGATGAGCACCCGCCCGGCCGAGGTCGTGCGGAAGCCCTCGGCGTCCCGGCCGGTGAGGATCTGCGTGCCCAGACGGGCCCAGTCGATGACCCGGTCGGGCGAGGCGATCATGAGGTCGAGGGCACCGTCGTCGGGCTGCGCGTCGGGGAAGATCGTCATCCCGCCGGTGATGGTGCCGACGTTGCCCATGAGCGCCATGACGGTCGAGCGTTCCTCGGCCTCGCCGTCGTCCAGCGTCACGGCCACGGGGAAGGGGTCCGGCACGGCGTTCTGCATGGCGGCCACGGCGTAGGCACCGGAGCGGATGACCTTCTTGAGGTCGTCGTTCGTGTCCTCCATGATCTGGGCGTCCAGGCCCAGGCCCGCCATGACGACGAAGCGCTCGGTGCGCTCGGCCTGCTCCTGCGGGTCCAGCCAGGTGACGCCCACGACGTCGATGGCGCGCTCGCGGCCCGCGAAAGCCAGGTCGAGGGCGGAGTCGACGTCGAGGGGAACCCCGAGGTTGCGGGCCAGGAGGTTGCCGGTGCCCGATGGCAGCAGCGCCATGGGCACGCCGGTGCCGACGAGCTCAGCGCTCACCGCGCGCACGGTGCCGTCGCCCCCGGCGACGAGCACGAGGTCGGCGCCGTCGGCCAGCGCCCGGCGGGCGGCCTCATGCCCGGGGTCGTCCGCGCTCGTCTCCAGCCAGGTCGTGGGCCTCCAGCCGCGCTCAAGGACCGTGGCCTCGACGCGGCGGCGCAGAAGGGACAGGTCGTCGAACTTCGTGGGGTTGAGGACGACGGCGGCGTGGGCGTTGACCTGTTCGGTCGGCAGGCCCTGGTGCGCCCAGTCCACGAGGATGGGGCGCACCCCGCCGACCATGAGGGCGACGTTGGCGACGGCGACGCCGAACAGGGAACCGCCGATGATGTCGGACACGTGCGCCAGTCCCGTGGCCCACTGCGCCACCGCCGTGAGCAGGGTGAGGCAGCCGGCCAGGAGCGACCAGGTGAGCACGGAGGAACCCGGGCGGCGGTGGGCGCGCACGAGGGTGACCATCACCCAGGAGCCGATGGTGATGGCGGCGATGTGGCTGGAGGGGTAGGCGCCGCCCAGGCGCGAGACGGAGTCCGCGAAGGCGGTGGGCGGGAGCCCCACACCGAGCCAGGCGCTCAGCGCCAGGGCGGCCGGCACCCCGGCGGCGGCCACTGCCAGCGCGATCGCCAGGCGTCGCATGCGCTTCTTGTAGGAGAAGACGGCGACGGCGAGGACGGCCAGGAGCACGAGGAGCGGGTGGGTGAGCAGGGAGAAGGCCTCGGAGAGCTGGCCGCGCACCGAGCGCAGGGGCAGCGCGGGGGCGTCGAGTCGGGTGTCGAGGCTGGTGGTGCGGCCGGTGAGGACGAGCCAGGTCCAGGCGGCGAAGGCCAGCAGGGACAGGGCTGCGGTGCTGAGCTCGAGGGTGAGCAGGCGCGGGCGGGGCGGGGAGGTACGGCGGGCCATGGGCTCTCCTCGGGGTCCGTGCTGGGACAACAAGAAGGACGCCCGCGAACCTGCGGGCGTCCTCGTCGTCGGGGTGGCGGGATTTGAACCCACGACCTCTTCGTCCCGAACGAAGCGCGCTACCAAACTGCGCCACACCCCGTGTGCAGAGGGAACTATAACCACTCGCGCAGGACCGTGGGAAATCACCGGCCTGAGTGCTCAGTCACGTGCGCGCCCAGCGGCAGCCAGGTCACCGCCTCACTCGGCGGGCAGCAGCGTGAGCAGCGTGGCCTCCGGGCGGCACGCCAGGCGCACCGGCGTGAAGGGGCTCGTGCCCAGGCCGGCCGACACGTGCAGGTACATGTGGTCGGCCGCCTGAGGCTGACCGATCTGTCCCGGGTACTGCGACAGCCGTCGTGTGACGCGCTCGCGGTCCAGGTCGCAGTTGGTCACCAGTGCCCCAAAGCCCGGCAGGCACAGCTGCCCGCCGTGCGTGTGGCCGGCCAGGGCGAGGTCGACGTCGTCGGCACTCATGGCGGACAGGACCCGCCGGTAGGGGGCGTGCACCAACCCCAGGTGCAGCGGGTGGCCTTCGCGGCCGCGCACCCAGGTGTTCTCCGACGGCGACGGCCCGGCCGCCTCAGACACTTCGGACGGCTGCGGGTACACGTCCCGGTCCGCGTGAGGGTCATCCACCCCCACGAGCCGCACCCGGCGCCCGCGCACGCGCAGCTCGCCGCGCGTGTTCGTCAGGTCCACCCAGCCGCCCGAGCGCTGCAGATCGCGCACCTCGTGCCAGGGCAGGGCCTCGACCTCCCGCTGCGGGTCGTCCGCGTCACGCGGATCGCGGCGCAGGTAGCGTGTGGGCAGGCTGAAAGTGGTGGAGCGGTAGTCGTGGTCACCCATGACGAAGGCGCCCGGCAGCTGAAGGAAAGGCTCCAGCGCATCGCTCAACGGTGCCAGGCCGCTGGCGAAGGACAGGTTGTCACCGGTGTTGATGACGATGTCAGGCTGCAGGCGCGACAGCGAGCGCACCCAGGCCACACGAGCCGCGGTGCGGTCCGTCAGGTGCAGGTCGGACAGGTGCAGGAGCGTGAGGGGCTCCTCGCCCGGGGCGAGTACCGGCACGTCCAGGCGCCGCAGCACCGGCATCGTGGCCTCCAGCAGGGCGTAGCCCAGCACCCCGGCGCCGACGGCGGTCACCGTCCCCGCGGCGCGCACCGCCGCACGAGCGGCCGCCCGTACTCCCGAGTCCGTGACGCCCACGCTTCCCATGGTTCAGCCCCCGCTCACGGTGGTCGTCGGTGGCTGAGCCGACTGCTCCGTCGTGGAGGTGCCCGCCTCCCCGTCCTCCTCGTGGGACGCGGGAGTCGGCTTGGGTGTGCGCGCGGGGGTGGGCGTCGGCTGAACACCGAGACTCACCTGGGGGAAGTGCTCGTGGGGCGTGCCCGCCAGGGCGCCGTCCATGTACATCTTCCACAGGGGTGCGGGCGCATCCGAACCGTACATCGTCGAGTACCAGCGCCCGCCGATGACCTGGTTGTTCATGGGCGAGTAGCTCTCGGAGTGACCAAGCCAGACGGCGGCGGACAGGCTCGGCGTGAAGCCCGCGAACCAGGCGTTGTCCATCAGCTCGGTCGTCCCCGTCTTGCCGGCTGAGGGACGCCCACCCGCCAGGGCCGCGGTCATACCCGTGCCCGGGGAGCGCATGACATAGGTGAGGGTGAGAGCGGTCTGGTCCGCGGCCTCGGCCTCCATCACCTGCGTGCACTCCGCGGAGGGCACCGACAGCGCATTGCCGTCGGAGTCGGTGATGGCGTCGATGGCGATGGGCTTGCAGTACACACCGTGCGCGGCGAAGGTGGCGTAGGCGTTGGCCATCTGCAGGGGCGTGACCTCCTGCGAGCCCAGGGCGATGGAGGGCTTCGGCGCCAAAGGCTCCCCGGCATTCGTCGTCACGCCCATCTTGGCTGCCAGGTCCGTGATGGAGCAGATGTCCATCGCCGCGGTCATGCGGGCGTAGCCGACGTTGATGGACAGCTGGGTCGAGCGGATGACGTTGTTCGTGCCGCCCTCGAAGGCGTTGGCGTTGCCCACGTTCCAGTCGTCGGCGTTCTCCGGGGCGCAGGAGATCTTCCACGTCGCGGCCGGGAACCTGGTGGGCGTGGTGTTCATGGGCGTGTAACCCGAGCGCCCCTCCTGGTACCACTGGGCCAGGACGAAGGTCTTGAAGGTCGATCCGGGCTGGAACCCGGAGGTCCCGTCCTCGTTCTCCAGGCCGCCGTGCAGGGCGTCCACTCCCAGGGAGATCTGGGTCGCCGTCGGGTTGTCCTCGGTGGCGTCCCCGTAGTTCGTGTTCTGGGCGATGGCGAGGATGCGGCCCGTGCCCGGCTGCACCGACACCAGTGCGGCCTTGACATTGGACGGGTCCCCCGTGGGCACGTACTCCTGGATCGCGGCGTCCGCCGCGGCCTGCTTGGCCGGGTCGAGGGTCGTCGTGATCGTCAGACCGCCGCGCAGCAGCAGCTGGCGGCGCTCGGCCTCGGTCTCGCCGAACAGCGGAGAGTTCTCGATCTCGCCGACGACGTACTCGCAGAAGTAGGCGGCGCTGCCCGCCGCGGCACAGCCGCCGACCGTGTTGGTCACGTGCAGCATGTCCTCGATCTGGGTGGTGACCGCCTCGTCGTACTGCTCCTGGGTGATGAACTCCTCCTCGTACATCTTGAGCAGCACCCAGTCCATGCGGTCCTTGGCCGCCTCCGGGAAGGCGATGGGGTCGTAGGCGCCGGGCGCGTTCGTCATCCCTGCCAGCAGTGCGGCCTCCGCCACCGTCAGCTCGGCCGCGGAGTGGGAGAAGTAGTGCTGCGCCGAGGCCTCGACGCCGTAGGTCGAGGGGCCGAAGGCCGCGATGTTGAGGTAGCCCTCGAGGATCTGCTGCTTGGTGTAGGTCTGCTCGAGAGTGAGGGCGTACTTGATCTCCCGCAGCTTGCGTGCGGTGCTCCGCTCCGTCGCGGCGGCGATCTGGGCCGGGTCGTCCGACTGCACGCCCGCCTCGACGAGGACGTTGCGCACGTACTGCTGGGTCAGCGTTGACGCGCCCTGCGAGCCTCCCGAGGCGTTCGACACGAGCGCGCGCACCATGCCCGTGGGGTCGACGCCCTTGTGCTGGTAGAAGCGCCGGTCCTCCACCGCGACGATGGCGTTCTGCATGTTGACGGAGATCTGGTCCAGGGGGACCACGATGCGGTTCTCCGCGTAGAACTGGGCGATCTCCGTGCCATCTGCGGCGAGGATGACCGAGACCTCGCTGGGTTCGAGGGCGTTGAAGTCCGTGGGCAGCTCGTTGAAGAGCTGGGCTCCCGCGTTGGTCACCGCTGAGGTCGCACCGACGAGGGGCATCGCGAAGCCGGCCGCGAGGACTCCACCGAAGCCGGAGAGCATGACAAGGGCGAGGAGCATCGAGACGGCCTTGATCGGCGAGGGGGCCCGGCCGCGAGATGAGGACGACATGGCCCCAGACTACGTGCCTGCGCTGCTAAGACGTAGTGTGGGTCTCCCTGTGCGTGCCTGGGAGCCGCCTGGGCCCGCATGGAAGCCATGCTGGCAGGTGGACACACCTACACCCTGGTGGATCGATCTGTCCGGGGAATCGAGTCTCGGGCTCGGGGTGATTTGGTGGAACTGCTCACTATGGCCTACGGTGATGTGACGACGGCGACACAGTGGTCGCTCGTCGCGTAGACGGGAGCGTGACATGACCTTCGATCAGACCTGGGCGGTCCGCGCTTCCTGCGCCAACGTGGAACCGGACCAGCTCTTCGGCAAGGGCGCTGAGCAGCGCGACGCCCGCTCCTTGTGCTTCTCCTGCCCCGTGCGCATGGAGTGCCTGGCCGAGGCTCTGGACTCCGAGTCCTCCTTCGGTGTCTGGGGTGGCCTCACCGAGCGTGAGCGCCGTGCCCTCCTGCGGCGCTTTCCCGAGGTGGAGGACTGGAGCGCCTGGCTGCGCCAGGAGGACGACGAGCTCGTCGCTGAGATCCACGCCCACCGGGCCCCGCGCATTCTCGCCCGCGTCCGCTGACACGGCCCTGCGGCTGAGGTCCCTGCTGCACCGGTCGGCACCGTAGGCTTGACCCATGACCACATGGGAGTACGCCACCATTCCACTTCTCACCCACGCCACCAAGCAGATCCTCGATCAGTGGGGTGCCGACGGCTGGGAGCTCGTCCAGGTCGTCCCCGGCCCGACCGGCTCGGACAACCTCGTCGCCTACCTCAAGCGCCCCCGCCAGGACTGAGCGGTCGGCTCACACGCAGCACGGTGGCCCGCCTCCCAGCCGGGAGGCGGGCCACCGGTGTTTTTGTGTCGTAGTGCGGCGCCAGGTGCTCAGCGGGCCCTGCGGCGCAGCCGGTCGACGTCGAGCAGCGTCACCGCACGGCCCTCAAGACGGATCCAGCCGCGGGAGACGAACTCAGCCAGCGACTTGTTGACGGTCTCGCGCGAGGCACCCACCAGCTGGGCGAGCTCCTCCTGAGTGAGGTCGTGCGGCACGTGCACGCCGTCCTCCGTCGTCGAACCGAAGCGGTCCGCCAGGTCCAGCAGGGCCTTGGCCACGCGCCCGGGGACGTCGGAGAAGACGAGGTCGGCCAGCGCCGTGTTCGTGCGGCGCAGACGCTGGGCCAGCGCACGCAGCATGTCCTTGGCGAGCTGCGGGTGCGTCTCGATGAAGGTCATGAGCTGGCTGTGCTCGAGGGTGAGCAGGTCCGTGGGGGCCACGGCGGTCGCCGTCGTCGAGCGCGGGCCCGGATCGAAGAGGGTGAGCTCACCGACCAGCTCGCCGGGACCCAGGACCGCGAGCAGGTTCTCACGACCGTCCGCGGAGGCATGGCCGAGCTTGATCTTGCCGGACAGGAGGACGTAGAAGCGGTCGCCGGGGTCTCCCTCGTTGAAGAGTGTCTCGCCACGGCGCAGAGTCGTCTGCGACATCATGGCGCGCAGCTCCTCCTGCTCCTCGGGTCCCATCCCCTCGAAGAGTGGGATCCTGGAGATGATGCTGTCGTCCACGAAGGTCCTCCTACTGGTCCTTTGAGCCCGAGCCGAGCTCTCACGCGTCTATCCTGCCATGGGTCTGTGACCTATGGCACGCCGTCGAGCATTTTAGTCATGCTGCGCCACCTTTCAAGTCGGCCACAGCGGCCCTACGCCCCCCTTGGAGCAGCGAGCCGCCCCGCCGACTGACACCGGTGCGCCGCAGGACCCGAGAGCGGCAGGATGGGTACCGATGGCACGCACACCCTCACCGGTCCCGGCCCCCTCCCTCGTGGAGCGGGCCGCCGCCGTCGACGACGAGCTCCGCCTGCTCTACCCCGACGCCCGCTGCGCCCTCGACCATTCCGGCCCCTTCCAGCTGCTCGTCGCCACCGTCCTGTCCGCCCAGACCACGGACGCGCGGGTCAACACCGTCACCCCCGGGCTCTTCGACCGTTGGCCCGACGCCGCCGCGCTGGCCCAGGCCGAGCCCGCCCTCCTCGAGGGGATTCTGCGGCCCCTGGGCATGCAACGCACCCGCGCTGAGCGGCTCATCGGCCTGGGGCAGGGCCTGGTTGAGCGGCACGACGGCGAGGTTCCGGCCGAGCGCGATGCCCTCACCGCCCTGCCCGGCGTCGGGCGCAAGACCGCCAACGTCGTCCTCGGCAACGCCTTCGGCGTGCCCGCCATCACCGTGGACACGCATGTCGGGCGCCTGAGCCGCCGGCTCGGCTGGACCACTCACACCGACCCCCTCAAGGCCGAGCAGGACATCGCGGCGCTGTGGGCCCCGGAGCGCTGGACGGACGGCTGCCACCGGCTCATCGCGCATGGACGCTCGGTGTGCCGGGCGCGTTCACCGCGCTGCGGGGACTGCGTCCTGCTCGAGGCCGGCCTGTGCCCCCGGGTGGGCCTCTGACCCGGCCCCCGCCCCCGCTCCGACGACGACGCCGCCCCCGCCGTCGGGTTTAGGACATCTCCTCCAGGAAGGGCAGGACGGCCTCCAGCAGCCGCTCGGGCGCCTCGCGGTGGGGAAAGTGGCCCACCCCGTGCACCGTCACCTGCTGCAGCCTGCCCGCCACATGGTGTGTGTCACGCGCGTAGGCCTGCGCGGGCTGCACCGGGTCCAGCTGGCCCTGCACGCTCAGCACCGGCACCCGCACCGGATGCTCCAGCGTCGACAGCTCGCGGCGGCTGAGCAGAGAGTTGCGCATCGTCGCCATCGCTGAGCGGGCCGCTCCCGGGCGCGCCAGCAGCGCGGCGTAGTACGGTGCCGGCCTCGCCGCCGCCTCCCGCGTGCCCGGCGCCGCCCACGAGCGCAGCAGCCGCTCCATGCCCGCCGTCGTCGACAGGCTCCGCTCCGGCAGCACCGGCGTCTTGAAGGCGAGGTACTGCAGGGAGGCCCCGGACAGCCGCCGACCGCGCAGCGAGCGCACGGCCACCGGGTGCGGGGCGCCTACCGGCACGATGGCGCGCACCGTACCCGGGTCCCGAGCGGCCAGCAGCCACGCCACCTGACCCCCGAGCCCCGCGCCGACGACGAGTGCCGACTCGTGCCCCAGGCTGCGGATGACCCCCTGCACGTCGTCGGCCAGGGTCATGAGTGAGTAGCCCGACGGCGGACGGTCCGAACCGCCGAAGCCCCGCAGGTCCAGGGCCGCGACCCGGTGACCCGCCTCAGCGAGGGACGGCATGACCTCCGACCACGCCCACCAGCACTCCGGGAAACCGTGCAGCAGCAGCACCAGCGGGGGCATCGGGCCCTCGCCCGGCATCGGGTCCGGGCCGGCGAGGGCGACATGGAAGCGCGTGCCCCCGGCCGTGAGACTGCGGTGGGCCCAGGGGCCGGGGAGAGTAACGGAGACGGGCACGTCGGGAAGGTTACCGGCGCCGCGCCGGCGTCGGCACCGCTGTTCCACCTCAGCCGAGCAGAAGGGACAGGACGATGTACACCCCCGTGCCCCCGACGAGCGACAGCCCGATCTGGCGGCGCCACAGGTGCAAGCCCGCCGTCGCCACGATGCCCGCCAGCGCCGGCACCCACCGCGCCGGGTCCGCGACCACGCCGTCGAGCGTGTAGGCGATGAGAACGATCATGACGCCCAGCGGCATGGTCGTCGACAAGAACTCCACCAGGTCGCTGTGCCGGCCCCGCAGGAGCACGAAAGGCGTGAGCCGGCAGGCGAAGGTGAGGGCCGCGACCACGATGACGGCCAGGATCATCTGAGTGGTGGACAGCATCAGGCGCCCACCTCCTCGGAGGCGGCCACGCCGTCGGACGAGCTGGTCGTACGCCGCCACAGGAACAGGGCGGTCAGTCCGACGGCGAGCACCCCCAGGGCGCTGAGCAGCGCGGCCCGCCCGCCGACGGCGAGCCCCACCGCGCCGGCGACGGCTCCCAGTGTCAGCACCGCGAGGTCCGGCTGCGTGCGCCAGTTCTCGATGGCCAGGACGACGAACAGGGAGGTGAGCACGAATCCCAGGAGCTGGATGTCCTGGCCGACCACCGCCGCGAGCCATGTACCCGCGAGTGCCCCCGCCGTCGTGCCCAGGATCCAGGAGAGCTGGCTCAGGACCTCCACGCCCAGCAGGTAGGTGCCGCTCATGCGCGTGCGGTCCTTGGAGGCGAGCAGGGCGTAGACCTCGTCCGTGATGGCGTGCACCGCGTAGAGGCGTCGCAGCACACCGCCGCGGAGCCGCTCCAGCGGGAAGCCGAGCCCGTAGAACACGTGGCGGCCGGAGACGAAGACCGTGGATGCGGCGATGACCGTCAGGGGCTCGCCGGCGGCCGCGAGCGGTACGAGCAGCATCTGCATCGTGCCCGAGTAGATGACCAGCGACCACAGCGGTGCCCACCACCAGGACAGCCCGGCGGCGGCCAGCAGTGTCCCGGCGGCCATTCCCAGGGTGAGGTAGCCGATGACGACGGGCACGGCGTCGCGCGCGGCGTCGCGAAGCGTCTGAGTTGGGAGGTCGTCGGGGAAGGGCACCGCCTCAGGGTAGGAGTGCCGGTGGCGACAGCGGCACCCCGACCTCATGGTGAGACCGGGGTGCCTGTGGGAGCGGAAGGTGCGGGTGGGGTCAGTCGACGTTCTTGCGCACCTGGTCGACGACCTCCTGCTCGCGTCGTCCCGCCCGGCGGGCCGAGTGGGAGACGACGCCGACCATGATGAGCAGCAGACCGGCCCAGGCCAGGCGCCCGGTGGCGGCGTCAGACCACACGTAGGAGGCGAGGTTCGCGCCCGGGGTCGACTGCTGGGCCAGGCGGTCGAGCACCGGTGACAGGTGCAGGTTCATGACGCCGGGCGCGGCGAGACCCACGATCCCGATGAGGAGGGCAAGGACGCCCACGAGGATGGAGCCGAGTGAGGAGCGACGGGCCGTCCACAGGGCCAGGACGAGGGCCAGGGCGCCGACGGCGAGCTCCACGAGTCCCGGGACATTGAGGACGAACCGGTGGGGCTCGGTCGCCGTCAGCACCTGCGCGGCAGAGTCGTGCAGGAAGAACCAGGCGAAGGGCAGCAGGACGACGGAAAGCAGGATGCCCGCCCAGTGAGCGGTGGTACGCGGGGCCGGCTTGCCGACGACGGTCGAGCCCTTGAGGAGGATGTCGTCCTCCGTGCGCGGGGCCGCGTGCCGAGGTCGGTGCTCCGTCCAGGCCAGGGTGAAGGCCTCGTCCTGCCTGTTGGGCTCCGCTGTGGGTTTGTCCTCGCGCGCGCCTGCCCGCTCTGTGCTCTCTGTGCTCTCTGTGCTCTCTGTGGTCTCGAGGGGCCCGGCCCGGGTCTCCTCCTCGGGGGCGGAGACGGTCACCGGGTCCGGGATGGCGTCGGTCTGCTCCTTCTCGGAGGTGACGGTCTCGTCGGCAGCGGCCTCGGCGTCGGCGAAGATCGAGCGGCGGCGCACGGTCAGGGAGTCGGCGGAATTCGCGGCCTCGGCGGCGGGCTCGTCATCCAGGACCGGCGCCGGGACCGGGACCTCAAGATCGTCGCCGAGCACCACGGCCTCAGCTGTGGCGGGGTCGGACGACTCGTCCTCGAAACGGGTGGGGTTCTCGGTGCTCACAGGACCTCCTTCGTACCTGGCCACCGTAACGGCCCCACAACCCGGCGCACGGGAGGCGTGCCGCGTGCGCCCCTGACGGGTGCGGCGCACAGCCGCCTCAGGCCTCCGACGTCCCGCCCCGCAGCAGACGAGCCTGGCTCAGGCGCCCCTCACGGCGAGCCAGGTGCACGCCCCAGCCGATGGTCGCCAGGATCACGCCCGCGCCCACAAGGCTGATCCCCGCCGCGTCCGCTGGCGCCAGCACCCCCGCCAGGCCACGGCCCGGCAGATGGCCCAGCCCCGACAGCAGCGGCGGTAACCCCGCCACCGCCAGCAGCGGCCCCACCACGCGCGCCCCGAGCGTCGAGCGCCCCGCCCAGGTGGCACCCGACACCAGCAGCGCCAGGGCGCACAGCAGAACCCCAAGGCCCTGGGCGGTGGGCAGAGTGGAGGTGTCGGTGACGATACGGCCGTACTCCTCGCGCAGCAGGTACAGGCCGCCGACGACGCCCGCCGCCACCGCCGGGAAGGACAGGACGTGGTCACGACGCCGGTCCGGCGGCGGTGCCGGCCTCACCCCGAGCGCACGGTCCGCCTGGGCCTGGGTATGGGCATGGCGCGCCTGCTCGCGGCCCGCCCGGCGCGCCACGTGCATCGCCCACGCCCCGCCCAGGGTCAGGCCCGCCAGGATGAGCACCATGCCGGTGGGGATGAGGGCGCGCGCCCACGCCACGGGCGCGTCAGCAGCGCCGCCCGGGCCGACGAGGATGATGCCCTGGGTCGCCAGGGCGACGAGGCCCGTGACGAGGCCGCCCAGTGAGGAGCGGACGGCGAAGAGCGCCTGCGCGGCGCCCGAGACCATGAAGAGCACGACGATGGCCCCCAGGGCCGCCGCCCAGCGCCCCTCCAGGGACCACGAGGCCGCCAGGCCCGCCACCGCCAGCAGCACGGGAGCCAGAAGCGCACCGACGACTGCGACCAGCGCGTGATCACGTCTGCGACCGCGCGGGACGAGGGGGACGCCGCCACCGGGCGCCGGGACCGCGCCGACGGGGGAGCCTGGCTCACGGGGCTGTGTCGTGCTCACGGCGCAGAGAATAGCGGCGGGCCAGTGGGGCGGGACGTCGGATCGGATACCGGATCGGAGGACGGGTGGCCGGCGTCCCACTTGCTGGCGCCTAAGGTGGCCCGGTGAGCACCGACCCCGCCGTCGCCGCGCTGCGTGCCGTCGCCGCCCACCCGCGCGTGCGCGAGGCCGAGGCCGCTGTGCGCGAGGCCTCCACCGCGCTGAGGTGGAGCGAGGCACTGCGCCGCCGCTGGCGCGAGGCCCGTGTCGAGGCCGCCGTGCGCGGGGCCGTCGCCTCCGCCGGCGTCGAGGGCGCCGTCGTGCCCGCCCGCCTGCTGCGCGAGGCCGTGGCCGAGCGCACCCTGACCGAGGCCCTGACTGGAGACCCCGCCCTCGACGCGGCCGCCGGGTTGTGGCGCGCCGGCGTGCGCCTGACCCGCTGGTGGCCGGACCTGCGCGGCCCCCTGCGCCCCGCCCAGCCCACTCCCCGCGAGCTGCTGGCCGCCCTGCACCGCGACGTCGTCGGACCGCTCGCTGCCGCCGGGACGATCCCCGTGGCCGACGTCGCCGTCCCCCGCCCGGCCGGGACCGCACCGCTCGAGGGCGGACCCGGGCCCACACCGGACGGGCCCGCCCTGACCGCACGCCTCGACGGGATCCTCCACCTCGTCGACGTCCCCGGTGCTCCCGCCCTCGTGCGGGCCGCCGTCGTCCACGCCGAGACCGTCGCCGCCAGACCCTTCACCGCGGGCAATGCCGCCGTCGCACGCCTGCTCGCCCGACACCTCGTCACCCGCGACGGCCTGGAGCCCACGGGGGTGGCTGTGGCGGATCTGTGGGCGGCGCGAGACCCGGGCGGTTACGCGCAGGCGCTCGCGGCCTACGCCTCGGGCACGGGCGACGGCGTCGTCGACTGGGTCGTATGGCAGGCGCAGGCGCTGCTCGTCGGCATCGAGGAGGGGCTGAGCCTGTGCCGCGACATCCAGGCCGGCACTACCGCCGCGGGCGCACAGGGCCGCTCGTGACCGCCCAGGCTGCCACAGCGCCGACGGCGAACAGCCCGGCGGCGGCCACCCCCACCTTCCACAGCTGCGGCAGAGCCTCGCGCATCTCCTCCAGGGCGTCGGCCCCCGCATGCCGGGCCACACGCACCGGCGGCTCGAAGTCCCGCACGGGCCAGCCCGCTTCGGCGGCGTGGCGGCGCAGGTCGCGGTCCGGGTTGACGACCACCGGGTGCCCCACGGCCTGAAGCATGGGCAGGTCCGAGACGGAGTCCGAGTAGGCCCAGGAGGAGGACAGGTCAATGCCGTGCTCGGCGGCGTCCGCCTCGAGGGCGGGCACCTTCGCGCCGTGCATGAGGGAGCGCTCGACCTGACCGGTGAAGCGGCCCGCGGCGTCCACCTCCATCCGTGAGGCCACCGCCCGGTCGGCGCCGACGAGCCTGGCGATGGGCAGCACCGTCTCCTCCGTCGAGGCAGAGACGATGACGACGTCGTGACCCGCCTGGCGGTGTGCCTCGATGAGGTCCAGGGCCTCGGTGTAGATCGCGGGCTCGATGGCCGTCGCCATGGCCTCGGCGACCACCCGCTCAACCTCCGCACGCTCGATACCCGCGCACAAGGCGGCGATCTGGTTCATCAGGCGGGTGCCCTGCTCGCCGTCGGCCCCGAAGAGGAGGTAGGGGAGCTGGACGACGACGCTGCGCGCGAGCGTGGGGGCGGAGATGAGGCCCGAGCGGCGCATGGGCATGGACAGCGCGAAGGTGGTCGAGGTGGACAGGACAGTCTTGTCGAGGTCGAAGTAGGCGGCGGTGCGGGTGGCGGCCAACGTCCCTCCTCGGGCCTGGTGCGAGCCGGTGCGGGGTCCACAGCACCGGCAGGGCCCGATGCCGGGCCCCGCGACCAGCCCAGTCTAACGAGGACCGGGCTCCACAGGCAGCCCCGCGGCAGGCCCGCCCAGAGTTGTCCACAGGCCGGGCGGGGGAGGGCTGCGCCCCGCGTCGTCGGGACGCACTCTGGGGCGATCCCGTCCGAACGCACCCGCAGGAGGCCCACGTGAGCAGCACCAGGTCCCGGATCCTCGCCGTCACCGGCGCCCTCGGCGGCTGCGGCGCCACCACCCTCACCCTCCTGCTTGCCCGGGCCCTGGCCGCCCAGGACTGGCGCGTCGCCGTCGTGGACGCCGACCCCGCCGGAGGTCTCGGCCTGCACCTCGGTGACGGCCTCGGCCCCGGACTCGTGTGGGGCGACCTGCCCGCCGACGAGACCGCCTTCCGTTCCGCCCGCCTCACCCGGGCCCTGCCGGCCTGGCGTGGCTGCCGCATCCTCACCGGTGACGACCGGGGCGGGCCCGAGGGCCCCGGACGACTCTCACCCATCCTCGACGCCCTCGCCCGTGAGCAGGACCTCGTCCTCATCGACCTGCCCCGCACATGGACCCCGCCACCCGGGGCCGAGACCCTGGTGCTCACCGGCCAGGACCTGCGCTCCGCCGTCGCCGCCCGAATCCGTGCCGCCCGGATGCCCTCGAGCACCCCCGCACTCGTGGTGCGCCAGGTCGGGGAGGACCTGTGCGAGGCCGAGCTCGCCACCTTCACCGGCTGCACCGTGCTCGGCCACCTCCCGGAGGACCGGAGCGTGCGCCAGCGCGCGGCCCTGGGCGACGACGTCACCTCCAGCCGGGGCGCCTCACGTCGCGCCGCCCGACTCCTCGCCGAGCGCCTGTGCGACCGGCCAGAGCCCGCCCCGGTTCCCAAGCCCGCCGAGCGCCCACCCAGCTGGGCGCCGCAGTGGCTGCCCCTGGGCGTCGCGCTCCCGCAGGGGATCGGATGAGCCCCACCGACCGGCTGGACCTCCGGGCCGCAGGCGCCCCGGCCGACACCGAGCTCGAGCGTGTGCGCTCCGCCCTCGCCCGCGGCACCGACCTCGCCACCGCCCTCGACACCCAGGCCCGCCCGGCCCGGGGAGCCGACGGCCTGGCGGCCCTGGGAGAGCGGGTACGCGCCGACGTCGAGGGTGCCGGGCCCGTCCTGCAGCCCCTGCTCGAGACCGACGGCGTCACCGACGTCCTCGTCGGCGGCGGGCACACGTGGATCGACCGCGGCCACGGGCTCGAACCGGTCCCCGCAGCCGCCCTGCCCGAGGCGCAGGCGCGCGCCCTGGCCGTGCGCCTGGCCGCCTCCGCCGGACGCCGCCTGGACGACGCCAGCCCCGTCGTCGACGCCACGCTCGCCGACGGCACCCGCCTCAACGCCGTCCTTCCTCCCCTCAGCGACGACGGCACCCTCATCTGCCTGCGCACCAGGCGACGGCGGGCCTTCACTCTCGATGAGCTCGTTGCCGTCGGCACCGTCGCCTCCCCCCTCGCGCCCGTGCTCGCAGCCCTCGTGTCCGAGCGCGCCTCCTGCCTCGTCACCGGCGCGACCGGCACCGGCAAGACGACCCTCCTGGCGGCCCTCCTCGGGCTCGTGGCCCCCACCGAGCGGATCGTGTGCGTCGAGGAGGCCAGCGAGCTGTGTCCCGACCACCCGCATGTCATCCACCTGCAGGAGCGCGGGGCCAACGTCCAGGGTGTTGGCGCTGTGCCCATGACCGCCCTCGTGCGCACCGCCCTGCGCATGCGCCCCGACCGCATCGTCCTGGGTGAGTGCCGCGGGCCTGAGGTGCGCGAGGTCCTGGCCGCCCTCAACACCGGGCACGAGGGCGGCTGGGCCACCCTGCACGCCAACTCTCCGGCGGACGTGCCCGCCAGGCTCACCGCCCTGGGGGCGCTCGCGGGCCTGGATGAGGCGGCGGTGGCCGCCCAGACGGCCAGCGCCCTGCACGCCGTGGTCCACCTGCGCAGACTGCGCACCGGCGGCGGGGACAGGCGCGTCGTCGAGCGCATCGGTGTGCTCTCGCGCGACCGTGAGGGCCGCCTTCACTGCGACGACGCCCTGCTGCGACGCTCCGACGGGACGCTTCATGCCGGTCCCGGGGTGCAGCGGCTGGCGGCGCTCGTGCCCGATGGGGTGCTGGCGAGCGGGGTGTTCCCGGACAGGGTTCCGCCGGACGGGGTTCTGCACGGCGGGGCGAGGGGGGCCCGATGGTGAGCGCGGCGCCCCTGCTCGCCGGGCTGCTGCTCGCCCTGGCCGTTGCGGTCGTGCTCCTGCCCGCCCGTCGCGAGCCCCCGGTCGGCACCGTCGGCTCTGCCGGGTCTGCCGGCGGGGCCTGGACCCGCCCCGGGCACGGCCGGCAGCGGGCACCCGACGTCGCCCTGCTCCTGACGGAGGTCGCCACCCTCCTGCGTGCCGGCGCCACGACCCAGCGGGCCTGGCAGCGCGGCCTCGAGCGCGCCGGCCTGAGCGAGGGCACGGTGCCCGACGACGACGGCGTGCCCCCGGCCCTGCGCGCCCTCGCCACACCGCCGGGCCACCACCCTCGCGAGCTCCTGCGTCGGCTGCGAGACCCGGACGACGCCCGACGGCGACGCGAGGCCGCTGCGGCCGTGCCCGGGGCCGTGGCCGCCTGTCGTCTGACCGGCGCGCTCGGTGCCCCTCTTGCTGACGTGCTCGAGGCCGTCGCTGAGGGCGTGGCTGACTCAGCCCGCGCCGAAGCCTCGCGTGCCACCGCCCTGTCCGGGCCGCGCGCCACCGCCCGCCTGCTGGCCGGGCTGCCGTTGTTCGGTCTGGTCCTGGGTGCGGGCGTCGGGGCCAGGCCCCTGCAGGTACTGCTCGACGGCGGCTGGGGCAGCGCGCTCGGTGCTGGGGGACTGGTGCTCGTGGTCATCGGGCACGTGGCCACCTCGCGGCTCGTGCGTGCTGCCGAGCAGGATCAGGACGGTGTGGACGAGGCCCTATGCCTCGACCTGGCCTGCGCGGCCCTGAGGGCGGGGGCCTCGGTGCCGGGCTGCCTCGAGGCGCTCGGCCGGGCCCTGGAGGAGGACGCGCTCGGCGTCGTCGGAAGGGCGCTGCTGCTCGGGGCCTCCTGGGAGGCGGCATGGCAGGCGCCCGAGCATGCCGGGGCGGCCAGGGCCCGGCGGTGGCGCCACCGCCGGGAGGGTCTGGAGCTCAGCCTGCGCCCCGGTTGGGAGGACGGGGCCAGCCCCGCACCCCTGCTGGCGGCCCGCGCGGCGGCGCTGCGGGCCGGGCGCCAAGCCGCCGAGCGTGAGGCGGCCGAGCGGCTGGCCGTGCGGCTCGTTCTGCCACTGGGCCTGTGCCACCTGCCCGCCTTCCTCATGCTCGCCATCGTTCCGGTGGTCCTCAGCATCGGTGGTGACCTCCTGGCCGGCTGAGCCGGGTCCGGGTCCGGAGCAGAGACCGGTGCTGGGGCCGGGTCCGGTGTCGGGGCGCGGGCTGGGTCCGGAGCCGGGGCGCGCGGACGATCCTCTGGCCTCAGCAGCCACCAAGGGGCGGGCCGTGGCACCATGCCCATATGGCACTGTCCAAGAAGCTCCTCAGCCGCGACGAGGTCGTCGTCCGCCACATGCACACCCACATCAAGGTCCTGCTGTGGCGCATCCTTCTCCAGATCCTCCTGCTCGCCGCCGCCATCGTCGGCTCCGTCCTCGCCCCGGACAGCTGGCAGCCCTGGGGGTGGATCGTCATCTGGACGATTGTCGTCGTCGTCGCGATTCCGCTGTTCATCGCCCCGTGGCTGCGCTGGTCGACGACCACCTACACCGTCACCTCCAAGCGCGTCATCACCCGCTCGGGCATCATCAACAAGGTCGGTCACGACCTGCCGCTCTCGCGCATCAGCGACGTCCAGCAGGAGCGCACCCTCACCGACCGCATCTTCGGCGCCGGGACCCTGCGCCTGCAGACCAGCTCCGACGACCCGCTGATCCTCGCCGACGTGCCCCAGGCGGAGATCGTCCAGGTCGAGATCTCCAACCTCCTCTTCCACGACATCCAGGGCGCCATCGACGCCGACCCCACCGACTGACAGGCCCGCACACCCCGATGACCTCGCATCCCGCCCCCACCGTTACCCCCGAGCAGGCCACCACCCTGCGCAAGGACCTCGAGGCCACCGGCTGGGGCGTCGACGCCGTCCACCACCTCATCGGCGACCTCGCTGACGCCGCCCTGCGCCGCGAGATCCGGCTGCCCGCCGTGCGCGCCATCGCCCGTGTTCTCGACGAGGATCGCGCCGTCGGCGCCACCCCCACCCCCACGGCCGTCCTCACCGCCCTGTTCATGCTCGGCCAGAGCGTCACCACCGCCGAGCTCGACACCGCCCTGCGCCGCACCCGCACCCGCGGCGCCCTCGAGATCGGTCTGGTTGAGCCCGCCCCCGCCGGCGGTGACGGCTCACCGCGCGTGCGCGCCCGGTGCGACTTGCGCCCCCACGAGGCCTCCGGCCTGTCCGACGGCGACCCTGACGTGCGCTGGTGGGTCGCCTCCGACCTCGGTGAGCTCGAGACCGGCCGCGCCCTGGCCAGCGACCACGTCCTGGGCATCGGCGGCGCGGGCCTGACCCTGGCCTCCCTCACCCCGCGCACCCGGGTGGGCACCGCCCTCGACCTCGGCTGCGGCTGCGGCATCCAGACCCTCTACCTGCTGTGCCACGCCGAGCGCGTCGTCGCCACCGACATCTCCGAGCGGGCCCTGGCCTACACGGCTTTTAACACTGCTCTCGCCGGTATCGGACCCGATCGCCTCGAGCTGCGCCAGGGCTCCCTCCTTGAGCCTGTCGCCGGGCGTCGCTTCGACCTCATCGTGTCCAACCCGCCCTTCGTCCTGACCCCGCCCGCCGTGCGTGAGGCAGGCCTGCCGCTCATGGAGTACCGCGATGCAGGCCGTCCCGTCCTGCCCGAGCTCGTCCCCGCCCTGGGCGAGCACCTCGAGGTCGGTGCCAGCGCCGTCATGCTCGGCAACTGGGAGCACCACGAGTGGCAGGACTGGCGCGAGCACGTGAGCACCTGGCTGCCCTCGGGCACCGACGCCTGGGTCATCGAGCGCGAGACGCAGGACCCCGTCGAGTACGCCACCATGTGGCTGCGCGACGGCGGCACCACCCCCGAGCGGGACCCCGCCGGCTTCGACGCCGCCCTGGCCGCCTGGATCGACGACTTCGCCGAGCGCAGCGTCGAGGCCGTCGGCTTCGGCTACCTCATCCTGCACCGACCCGACCCCGACTCCGACGGCGTCGAGCGTGAGCCCTGGCGCGTCCTGGAGGAGGTCGGCACCCGGCCCGCCGGCCCCCTCGGGGCCCACCTGGCCCGCAGCGTCGTCGTGCGCTCCGGCCTGGCCGCCATGGATGACGACGACGTCGCCGACCTCCACCCCGTCGTCGCCGCCGACGTCACCGAGGAGCGCCACCTCACTCCGGGCCAGAGCGAACCCACCGTCATCCTCATCCGCCAGGGCGGCGGCTTCGGGCGGGCCGTGCAGGCCGGGACCGCGCTCGCGGCCCTGGTCTCCGTGGCCGACGGCGAGCTGAGCATCGCCCAGATCGCCTCCGCCGTGGCCGCCCTCACCGGGGGCGACGCCCAGGCCCTGCGGGCCGAGATGGTCGACGCCACCCGCGCACTGGCCGCAGACGGGTTCCTCGAGCTCTGAGTGGCGCGTGCCGCTCCGGGGTGACGAGGCTCCCGGCGGCGCGCGGCCGTCCGCCGTCGGCCACCCCCTACGATCAACAACGTGACAACCAGCGGCGTGACCCTTGAGCGACGAGGTGCCCGACGGCCCGAGCGCGTCCGGGCCGGGCTGCTGGCTGCCGCCTGCGCCGTGGGCGTCCTCCTGCTGTGGTATGCCCTCGTCTACACGCGCACCGGCCAGTTCATGGAGGACGCGGCCCTGACCGGCTCGCTCATCGGTGAGCGCTTTATTGACACCCACGCGCGGGCGCTGCTGTCCACCGTGTCCATGCCCGCCGCCGTCGCCCTCGTGCTCCTCATCCTCGTCCTGGGGCTCTGGCGCGGCAGTCGGCGCCGGGCCGTGTGGGCCGTCGTCACGGTGGTGGCCATCAACGCCTCCACCCAGCTGCTCAAGCACCATGTGCTCGCCCGCCCCGACTACGGCCTGTCCACGCGCTGGGACGGTGCCAACACGCTGCCCTCGGGGCACACCGCGGTGGCGGCCTCCGCGGCCGTGGCGCTCGTGCTCGTCGTCGGCCCCTCCCTCAGGGGGGTGGCGGCCTGGGGCGGGGCCCTGCTCACTGCCGCGATGGGCTACTCGACGCTCGTGTGCCAGTGGCACCGTCCGGCGGATGTCATCAGCGCCGTCCTGCTCGCCACCGCCTGGGGGGCGCTGGCCGTCGCCTGCGGCATCTGGCAGGACGGGTCCGACGACGCCTGGGCGGTGGGGCCGACGGCGCGGGGCCCGGGGGTTGTGTCGCTGGGCGTGCTCGGCGCCCTGGCCGGGACGGTCGGCCTTCTGCTTGAGGCGGCGACCTGGTGGGCGGTCGTGACCGGCAGTGAGGTTCCGGGGCGCGCCGACACCTTCATCGCCTATGCGGCCGGCTCTGTCGGCACGGTGGCTGTTTCCTGCTCCTGCCTGGCGCTGCTGGCCGGGCTCGCCCCTGTGCGCCCGCGCTGAGGGGCACCTGCCTTTTTCTCACGGCGGGTGGTGGTCCGCCCGGCACTGCTGTCCAGTCGAATATGTTCGATGTTGCTCTTATTCGTTTGACGTGCACGTGAGCCACGGAACATGCTGAATCGAAGCGCTTCGACGAGGCGCTTCGAACGCGGGAGCCACAAGGAGGTGCGCATGGCCACGATGCAGGACGTTGCCCGACGAGCCAACGTCGCCGTCTCCACTGTCTCCTACGCGCTGTCCGGCGCACGCCCCGTCGCCCGCGCCACCGCCGAGCGCATCCGCCGGGTCATGGAGGAGCTCGACTATCAGCCCAACGCCATGGCCCAGGGACTGGCGCGCCGCCGCGCCCACACCCTGGCCATGAGCTTTCCCGCCTTCGACACGGCCATGGGCGAGACCGTCTTCGAGATCGTGCGCGGCGCCCAGGCGGCCGCCGCCGAGCTCAGCTACCACCTCGCGGTCTGGCCCGTCAGCCGGGAGGGCGGCGGCGAGGAGCTCGCCCTGATCGTCCGCCAGGGCAAGGCTGACGGCGTCCTCCTCGTCGAGGTGGCCGTCGAAGACCCCCGTGTCGAGGCCCTGGAAAGGGCCAAGGTCCCCTTCGTCCTCGTCGGCCGCACCGCCGACCCGGAGCGTCACGCCTATGTCGACATCGACTTCGAGCAGGCGGTTGCCGACGCCGTCCACGCCCTGCACGACCTGGGCCACAAGCGCATCGCCTTCGTCGGCAGGCCGGAGTCCCAAGTGGCCTCCGGCTACGGCCCGGCCCTGCGCGCCCGGGCCGGCTACGTCCAGGCGATGCAGTCCCTCCGGCTGCGCCCCGCCACCGTCTCCTGCGACGCCAGCCCGGTCGCCGGCCGCCTGCTGGCCGCCCCGCTGTTGCAGCAGGAGCAGCGCCCCACCGCCGTCGTCGTCCTCAACGACATGGCCGTCATGGGGCTTGTCGCGGGCCTGGACGAGATGGGCCTGAGCGTCCCCGAGGACATCTCCGTCGTCGGCGCTGTCTCCTCCCGGACCCTCGGCGCCATGACGAACCCGCCTCTGAGCACCTCGCATGCCCCCGGGGAGCAGATGGGTGCCTACGCCGCACGCGCGCTCGTGCGGCTCCTCGACGACGAGATCAAGCCCGCCGACTGCCACCGGCTCGTCCAGTGCACCCCGGTACCCGGACGCTCCATCGGCCCCGTACCACCCACGTTCCCCGCATCATCTCAACGGAGAGGTTCACACCAATGAAGATCAACCGCCGGGCCTTCACCGGCCTCATGGGCACGACCCTCCTCGGCCTCGGCCTCGCCGCCTGTGGCTCGGGATCTGGCTCCTCCGAAGGCGGCGCCACCACCTTCGTCATCTGGGACTATGAGACGGAGACCTCCGCGCAAGCCATCGCCTGGAAGCGCGCGATCGAGATCTTCAAGGACAGGCACCCCGAGGTCGAGGTCAGGACAGTCGAGCAGACCTTCGAGCAACTGCAGAAAAACGCCAAGATCGTTCTCACCGGTGACGACGTCCCGGACGTCATGGAGTTCAACAAGGGCAACTCCACCTCCGGACAACTCGCCTCCCAGGGCCTCATCACCCCGCTCACCGACTACGCCGCCAAGTACGGCTGGGACTCCGCCCTGCCCGCCTCGCTCCAGACTACCGCCCGGTACACCGAAGCCGGTCTCATGGGCGCAGGCGACTGGTACGGCGTGCCCAACTACGGCGAGTACGTCTTCGTCTACTACAACAAAGACATGTTCGAGCAGGCGGGGCTCACGGTCCCCACCACGCTTGAGGAGCTCGAGAGCGTCTGCGACGCCTTCGTGGCCCAGGGCATCGTCCCCTTCGCGGAGGCCGGCTCCGAGTACCCGATGGGACAGTTGTGGTACCAGCTCGTCCTGACGCAGGCGGACCGCAACTTCGTCAACGCCTACCAACTCTTCCAAGGCGACGTCGACTGGAGGGCCGACCCGATCAAGGCCGGGACCGAACGGCTTGCCAGCTGGATCGGCAAGGGCTACGTCGCCGCTGACAGCGCGGGCCTGACGGCTGAGGACGCCGGTGCCTCCTTCGTCGCGGGCAGGCACCCGATGTTCGTCTCCGGCTCCTGGTGGTTCGCTCGGATGGTCGCCGACATCGCCGGCTTCGAGTGGGACCAGTTCCTCTTCCCGGGTACGGACCTCTACCCCGGCTCCTCGGGCAACCTGTGGGTCGTACCCGCCAACGCCAAGAACCCGGACCTGGCCGCGGAGTTCATCGACATCACCTTGTCCGAGGAGGTTCAGGCCGTCTTCGCCCAGCACGGTGGGCTGCCGGTCCTTGGCGATCCCACCACCATCGAGGACGACAAGACCCGTGTCATGACGGAGAACTTCCAGGAGATCCTCGACGGCGACGGTCTGGCCTTCTACCCCGACTGGCCCGTCGCCGGCTTCTACGACCAGATCGTCTCCGCCATGCAGTCCCTCATCAACGGCTCCAAGACGGGCGCCGAGGCGATGGCGGACCTTGCGGCCGCCTACGAGGAGGGCAAGGCGGAGATCGTCGACGTCTGAGTCCCGAGGGCGAGGGGGCGCCGCGTACGGCACGTCCTCGCCCTCAGACGGGGTCGGCCCCGAGCCGGGCCGTCACCGACCCTCCACCCGGCAGACCCTCGACGAGGAAGACGACGCATGCCCGCACCTACCCGTACACGACCGCAGGCGGCCGGACCCAGGACCCGCCGGTCCCGGCGGCGCTCCCTGCCGTACCTGCCCTACCTCATCCCCGGCGCCCTGGCCTTCACGGTCATCATCCTCTACCCGCTGGTGATGAACATCTGGTACTCGCTGCACAAGTGGAAGGGAGGCATGGCCCCGATGCGCTTCATCGGGCTGGGCAACTACTCCGAGCTGCTGGCCGATGAGAAGTTCTGGTCCTCCTTCCAGAACTCGATGTTCATGATCGTCGCGATGGTCCTCGTCCCGACACTCATTGGGCTGCTGCTCGCCGCCGTCCTCTTCGACTATGTCGGCAAGCACTTCAGCTCCTCCGTGGCGTCGACCCTGCGCGCCATGTACTACCTGCCGCAGATCCTGCCGGTCGCCGTGGCCGGCATCGTGTGGAACTGGATCCTCAACTCCCAGACTGGCGCACTGAACAGCATCTTGCGGGGTCTGGGTGTGGACGCGCCGCCGAACTGGCTGGGCTCGACCTCGCTCGCGCTGCCCTCGGTCATGCTCGTGCTCATCTGGATCCAGATCGGCTACCCAACCGTCATCTTCATGTCCGCGCTCCAGCGGGTGGACCCCGAGCTATACGAGGCCGCCGAGCTCGACGGTGCCGGCTGGTTCGCACGGTTCCGGGCCATCACGGTCCCCCAGATCAAGCCGGAGACCTTCGTCATCGTGCTCACCTGCACTATCGCGGCCCTCAAGGTCTTCGCCCCGGTCTACGTCCTCACCAGGGGCGGGCCCGAATCCTCCACCCTTGTGCCCAGCTATTACTCGTACCTCAACTTCTTCGACAAGTCGAAGGTCGGCTACGGGGCAGCGGTCTCCACCGTCCTCACGCTCGTCATCATCGTCATCGCCGGCGTCATCCAGGTCCTGCAGAACCGCAGCGCACGCCGTGAGGAGGAAGGACGCTGACATGAGCGCCACCACCGCATCCACCCGCCCCGGACGGCCGGGACGACATCGGGACCGTTTCCACCGCGGTGCCACCCGCTGGCTCATCCTCGCCGTCGTCGGTCTCGTCGCCGTCGTCATGGTGACACCCTTTGCGCTCATGGTGATGAACGCCTTCAAGTCGCCGTCGGACTACTCCTCCGGCTCACCGCTGGCCCTGCCGACCGAGATCTACACCGACGGCCTCGTCTACTTCTGGCACCGGGTCGACTTCCCAATCAAGCTGTGGAACTCCATCTGGACCAGCGCCCTCGTCGCCGTGCTGGGCACCTTCCTGTCGCTGTTCAACGCCTACGCCATCGGCGTGGGGCGGGTACGGGGACGCGCCTGGATCATCGCCGTGTTCATGATCGCGAACATGCTGCCCCAGGAGGGCCTCATCTACCCACTGTTCATGATGGCCCGCAGAGTCGGCCTCACCGACAACCCCTGGTCCATCGTCATCATCTTCACCGTCATCCAGTCCGCCTTCGGCACCTACCTGCTGTCCTCCGTCCTGGGCACCTTCCCCCGGGCATTGCTGGAAGCGGCCGAGCTCGACGGCGCCTCGCGATGGCAGATCCTGTGGAGGGTCGTCTATCCCGTCGTTCGGCCCACCATGAGCGTGCTCATGATCTTCTTCTTCATCTGGACGTGGAACGAGTTCTTCATCCCGCTAGTCATGCTGACCTCCGGCGACACCCAGACCGTCCCCATCGCACTGTCCAGCCTTCAGGGCGACCGCATGCTCGATGTTCCCACCCTCAACGCGGGAGCACTCGTCTCCCTCATCCCAACCTTCCTGTTCTTCCTGGTCTTCCAGCGCACCCTGACCCGCGGCGTCACCGCCGGTGCGGTCAAGTGAGCGGCGACACCCATCCACCTCAGAGGAACCATCGATGAAGTTCTCCAACGGCTACTGGCTCGACCGGAACGGCTACCAGGTGAACAAGGCCCGCGGGCTGCTCGACCTTGTCGTCGAGGACGGTTCCGTGCACGCCCACGCCCCCGTCCGGCCGGTCCTCACCCGCGGCGACACCCTCAACACGGCCCTGTTGAGAGCCACCTTCACCGCTGTCGCCGACGGTGTCATCAAGGTCGAGCTCGTCCACCACAAGGGCCGCCGCGAGCGTGGGCCGTCCTTCGAGATTGTCACCGACCCCGCATACAGGGGCGTCGTCGAACGCGACTGCGACGGGCTCGTCCTGCGCGCGGGCGAGCTTGCCGTCGCCCTGGCCGAGGGCGAGGACTGGACGGCGGCCTTCACCCATGCCGACCGCCCCCTGACCGCCTCCCTGCCGCGCGCCGTCGCCCATGTCACCGGCCTTGACGGGCGCACCTGGATGCGCGAGCAGCTGAGCCTGCGCCCGGGCGAGCGCGTCTATGGCCTGGGGGAACGTTTCGGCGCCCTTACCAAGAACGGTCAGAGCATCGACATCTGGAACGAGGACGGTGGCACCGCCTCCGAGCAGGCCTACAAGAACGTCCCCTTCTACCTCACGAGCGCTGGCTACGGCGTCTTCGTCGATCACCCGGGTGGCGTCTCATTCGAGGTCGGTTCCGAGGTCAACACCCGCACCCAGTTCTCCGTCGAGGGCGAGCGCCTGACCTACTACCTCATCGACGGCCCCACCCCCAAGGACGTCCTGCGCCGGTACACGGCCCTGACCGGCCGCCCGCCGATGGTGCCCACCTGGTCCTTCGGCCTGTGGCTGACCACCTCTTTTACCACGTCCTACGACGAGGAGACGGTCACGTCCTTCATCGACGGGATGGAGGAGCGGGATCTGCCCCTGAGCGTCTTCCACTTCGACTGCTTCTGGATGCGCGGCTTCCACTGGTGCGACTTCGTGTGGGACCCCGAGACCTTCCCGGACCCCGCCGGGATGATCGCGCGCCTCAAGGCCCGGGGCCTGAGGGTGTGCGTCTGGATCAACCCCTACATCGCCCAGCGCTCGCACCTCTTCGACGAGGGCGCCGAGCGCGGCTATCTCGTGCGCACCACCGACGGCGATGTCTGGCAGACGGACCTGTGGCAGGCGGGCATGGGCCTGGTTGACTTCACCAACCCGCAGGCCGTCGACTGGTACCGCGAGCAGCTGGCGGGCCTGCTCGACATCGGCGTTGACTGCTTCAAGACGGACTTCGGGGAGCGGGTGCCGGTGGCCGGCATCGCCTGGCACGACGGCTCCGACCCGGAGAAGATGCACAACTACTACGCGCACCTGTACAACCGGGCCGTCTTCGACCTGCTCACCCAGGAGTGCGGCGAGGGCGAGGCGGTCCTCTTCGCCCGATCCGCCACCGCCGGGGGCCAGCGGCTGCCCGTCCACTGGGGCGGCGATAACGAGTCCACCTTCGCCTCCATGGGGGAGACCCTGCGTGGCGGGCTGTCTCTCACGAGCTGCGGGTTCGGGTATTGGAGCCACGACATCGGGGGCTTCGAGGGGACCCCGGACCCAGACGTCTTCATGCGCTGGGTTGCCTTCGGGCTTCTGTCCTCCCATGCGCGGCTGCATGGCTCGGGCTCGGTGCGTGTGCCGTGGACCTTCGGAGAGGAGGCGGTGGACGTCACCCGCGCCTTCATCCGCCTGCGCTTGTCCCTCATGCCGTACCTGTATGCGGCCGCTGAGGAGGCGCATGCCACCGGCACGCCGATGATGCGCTCGATGTTCCTCGAGTTCCCCGAGGACCGGGGCTCCTGGGACGTCGACACCCAGTACATGCTCGGCCCCGACCTGCTCGTCGCCCCCGTCATGGACCCCGACGGCGAGGTGGATGTCTATCTGCCTCCGGGCACCTGGACCTCCTATTGGACCGGCCGGAGCGCCCAGGGTCCGTGCTGGGTGCGTGAGACCCATGGGGCCGACACACTGCCGCTGTACGTGCGCGAGGGCGCGGTCCTGCCCCTGGCCCAGGGCCTGAGCCGTCCCGAGGACGACTGGGTCCCCGGGGTCGTGCTGCGGGTTTACGAGCTGGCCGACGGCGAGGAGAGGGTTGTCACCGTCCCCGCACACGACGGGTTCGAGCCGGCCGTCTTCCGCCTCGTGCACGACGGCGGGACGCTGCGCGCGACGGCCTCGGGAGCCCGCGGGGCGTGGGCGCTTGAGAGCGGTGGGCGCCGTGCCGTGGGGCAGGGGGACACGAGCCTGGAGCTTGCGCTCGGCTGAGGTGGGTCGGCTCGTCTGTCCACGCGAGGTTGAGGGTTCAAGGAGTGATGTTGCGGTGCGATCCTCGGCCTCGAGCGGGATGGAGCGGGTGTGGTTCAGGTGTGGTTATGGTCTCATTCGCAATGAGCCGGCCGTGCGCACGCTGTGTCGTTTTTCGTGTCGTTCCGGTGATGCGGGGCGTCGAGGTGTTGGCGGCGGGTGGGGATCGTCTCAGTCATGTACGACATGTCACCCCGTTCGACGTGCGCGACGCGCCGTATCTGGGGCAATCTGTGGCAGATACCTCAACGACTGATAGAGACTGGACTGAGTGTGGAGACGCAGGTCGGCTACGAGCGCTTCTTCGATCCCGAAGACATCTTCTTCTCGACGACGGACAGGCGCGGCGTCATCACGAGGTCGAACCGTACTTTCGACATCCTCTCGCGCTACCACCGCGACCGCCTCATCGGCGCACCGCACAACATCATCCGGCACCTCGACATGCCGGCAGGCGTCTTCCGCCTCATGTGGGACGACCTTGAGGCTGGGCGCCCGGCATGCGCCTACGTGCGTAACCGGGCCGCCGACGGGCTGGACTACTGCGTCTTCGCCACGATCGTGCCCGTGAGTGACGGCTTCCTGTCCGTGCGGACCAAGCCCCTGGACACCGCCACCTTCGAGGCCGTCAACAACGTCTACCGCGGCGTGCGCGCCCGCGAGCGCGCGGAGGCCGCCCAGGGCGCCTCGCGACGCCGGGTCGGAGAGGTCGGCGCCGCCGCGCTGACCGCCGAGCTCAACGCCCTGGGCTTCGACTCACTGCACGCGATGACGCTCCAGCAGGTGCCCCGGGAGATCTCCGCCCTGGTGTCCGCCGGCGTGCGCGTGCCCCAGCCCATGGGCGTGGACGGGCCCGTCACCCGGATCCTCCAGGCCGCCGGTGACCTCGAGCGCGCGACCAACCTCCTCGTCTTCGAGCTGGAGGAGTACCTGCGGCTGCTGACCTCGATGTCGGGCACGAGGAGCGGTCTACTCGACGTCGCCGACCGTGCCGACTCCTTCGGCCGCGTCGTCAGCGGCCGCCGTCTCAACATCGCCGACCGTGCCGACGCCCTGGCCGCACAGATCATCGAGCTGTCGCAGACGGTCGCTCCCCGCCTGCGCGACTTACCCGCGAGCATGGACGCGCTGCGCGATGCCGTCCTGGAGCTGCGTTACTCCGTCGCTCTTATCCGGCTGCATACCCTCATGGTGGGGCGCTTCGCCCGCTCCGTGCTCGACGGCAGCGAGGAGTCCCCGGCGGACTCCATTGTCGCCCTGTGTGGGGCGCTGGAGGCCGGCTTCGCCCAGCTGGGCCCCGTGTGCCGCGAGGTGGAGGAGGGCGTGATCACGCTCGACGGCGAGATTAGCCAGATCACCCCGCTGCTGGACCGTATGGTCCGGCGTCTGAGCCGCTGGGTCGACCGCCGCGGCGGTCGCAACTCGGCCACCGCGGAGGCCGCCGACCTCGTCGACCACGGCAACCCGGAGGTCAGGGACCTGGCGGCACTGGCCGCCGAGTGCCGCGGGCTCCACCTGCCCTACCACGAGGACGCCGTCAATGAGCGGCTGGCAGTCCTGCGTGAGGCGGTCGGCCAGCTCTGAGCATCGGGCACGTCTGCCGGTCAGTGTTGGCCGGAAGACGGCCGGGAGGTGGCCGGGCCGGGGGATGCGTTACGCTCGCCCGCGAGACGACGTCCTGCCGTGACGTGCGCGTTGGGCCCCGTCGTAGCGAGGAAGGTTCCACGTGTCCAAGAAGCTCGTCATCGTCGAGTCGCCGAACAAGGTCCGCTCCATCGCGGGCTACCTGGGTTCCGACTTCGACGTCGAGGCCTCCGTCGGGCACATCCGCGACCTGGCCCAGCCCTCTGAGCTGCCCGCCGCGGAGAAGAAGGGCCCTTACGGCAAGTTCGCGGTCGACGTTGAGGACGGCTTCAAGCCGTACTACGTCATCAACCCGGACAAGAAGAAGACGGTCACCCAGCTGCGTAAGGCCCTTAAGGAGGCCGACGAGCTCTACCTTGCCACCGATGATGACCGTGAGGGCGAGGCCATCGCCTGGCACCTGCTCGAGGTCCTCAAGCCCAAGGTCCCCGTCAAGCGCATGACCTTCACGGAGATCACCCGGGAGGCGGTGGGCCGCGCCCTGGAGAACACCCGCGAGCTCGACACCGACCGCGTGGACGCCCAGGAGACGCGACGCATCCTTGACCGCCTCGTCGGCTACGAGGTCTCCCCGGTCCTGTGGCGCAAGGTGCGCGCGGGCCTGTCCGCCGGGCGCGTGCAGTCCGTCGCGACCCGTCTCGTCGTCGAGCGCGAGCGCGAGCGCATGGCCTTCACGGCCGCCGGCTACTGGGGGGTCGAGGCCGAGCTGGCCGTCGGCGGCGGCGTGGGGCAGGAGGCCCAGTCCTTCACCGCCCGCCTGGCCACGCTTGATGGGCGCCGCGTCGCCACCGGCCGTGACTTCGACGACGACGGCCGGCTGCGTTCCGCCGCCGTCAAGGCGGGCACGGTCCACCTGCACGAGGGTGGGGCGCGCGCCGTGGCCGACGCCGTGCTGCGCTCAACCCCGCAGGTCGCCGAGGTCGAGGAGAAGCCTTACAAGCGCCGCCCGGCGGCCCCCTTCACCACCTCCACCCTCCAACAGGAGGCCTCGCGCAAGCTGCGCATGAACCCGCGCGAGACGATGCGCGTGGCCCAGGGCCTGTACGAGAACGGCTTCATCACTTACATGCGTACCGACTCGACGGTCCTGTCCGGCCAGGCGGTCAGTGCCGCCCGCGCCCAGGTCGCCGAGCTCTACGGCCCTGAGTACGTGCCCGCCAAGCCGCGCCTGTACGCCACCCGGACCAAGGGCGCCCAGGAGGCGCACGAGGCGATCCGCCCAGCCGGGGACCACTTCCGCACCCCCGCACAGGTTGCGGGCGAGCTCTCCGGCTCCCAGTTCCGCCTCTACGAACTCATCTGGAAGAGGACGGTCGCCTCCCAGATGGCCGACGCCGTCGGCTCCACTGCCACGGTGCGCGTGCAGGTGCCGCTCATGAGCGCCGACGGCGGCGCGCGCGACGCGGGCCTGACCTTCCGTATGGCGGGCCTGACCGCCTCGGGCACGGTCATCACCTTCCGCGGCTTCCTGGCCGCCTACGAGGAGGGGCGCGACGCCGACCGCTACGACTCCGGCTCGGACAAGGACGTGCGTCTGCCCGCCATGAGAGTCGGGGACTCGCTGCGTGCGCTGGGCTCCGAGGCCGTCGGCCACGAGACGACGCCCCCGCCCCGCTACACGGAGGCCTCACTGGTCAAGGCTCTGGAGGAGCGGGAGATCGGACGCCCCTCCACCTACGCGGCGACGATGAGCGTCATCGCGGATCGCGGCTACGTCGACCACCGGGGCCAGGCCCTCGTGCCCACCTGGTTGGCCTTCGCTGTCACCCGCCTGCTCGAGGAGAACTTCGCCGAGCTCGTCGACTACGACTTCACCGCCTCCATGGAGCGGGACCTGGACCGGATCGCCGCCGGCGAGGAGGACCGGGTCGCCTGGCTGGACCGCTTCTACAACGGTGCCCGCGCCCAGGAGGGAGCCGACGGCGAGGCCGAGACGGGTGCGCGCAGCCTGAGTCAGATGCTCGCCAGCCTCGGCGAGATCGATGCCCGGGCGGTCAACTCCATCGACATCGGCGAGGGCATGACCCTGCGGGTGGGCCGCTACGGCCCCTACCTGGAGGACGCCGAGGGCAAGCGCGCCAACGTGCCAGCGGGCATCGCCCCGGATGAGCTCACCGTGGCCAAGGCCCGTGAGCTGTTCGAGCGGGCCGCCGACGACGGTCGCGAGCTCGGCATCGACCCCGTCACCGGGCACACGATCATCGCCAAGGACGGCCGCTACGGCCCCTACGTCACCGAGGTGCTGCCTGAGGAGACCGAGGCCGGGGCTGGGGTCCCCGCTGAGGATGGCGGGCCCCGCAAGCGGACCGCGAAGAAGGCCGCCAAGCCGCGCACGGCCTCCCTGTTCAAGAGCATGAGCCTGGCGACGGTGACGCTCGAGCAGGCCCTGGACCTGCTGAGCCTGCCGCGCGTCGTCGGCCAGGACGCCGAGGGCGTGGACATCACCGCGCAGAACGGCCGTTACGGCCCCTATCTCAAGAAGGGTACGGACTCACGCTCCCTGGAGACGGAGGAGCAGTTGTTCACCGTCACGCTCGAGCAGGCCAACGAGCTCTTCGCCCAGCCCAAGCGCCGCCGTGGTCAGGCGGCGGCGCGGGGCCCGCTGCGCGAGCTGGGCACGGATCCGGCCACCGGTCGGCCGGTCGTCATCAAGGACGGCCGTTTCGGCCCGTACTTCACCGACGGCGAGACGAACGTGACCCTGCGCCGTGGCGACGACCCGGCGACCGTGACCCCGGAGCGCGCCTACGAGCTGCTAGCGGACAAGCGCGCTAAGGGGCCGGCCAAGAAGCGCACGACGACGCGCAAGACGACGGCGAAGAAGAAGACGACCTCCGCGCGCTCGACGCGCTCGTCACGGGCCTGAGTCCGGCGGCGCGCCTGAGGACGGCCGGCCCTCCTGGGGCCCGCGCCCTGAGTGGTGGGTCGGATGGTGCCGAAACCCGGTCCCTCTTAGGGGTGAGCGCCCCTGGCTGGCGGGGCGGTGCGGGTGATGTGCTGGTTCTCCCGTTGTCATGACGGGTGAGTGTCCCGTCACTGAGGAGGAGCGCCGTGGCTCTTACCCCTTCCGCTGGCAGCCGCCCCGGTACCCGCCGTCCCCACGCTGACCCGTTGAGCGCCCGCCTGCGCCTGTGGCCGCTGCGGGGCGCGCAGGGGCAGGCGTCCGCCGAGTACGCCGGCGTCATCATGGTCGCCGTCATCGTCATTCTTGCGCTCGGTGCGGTCTTCACACCGATGGGCGGCAGGATCGCGACCGGTGTCCAGTGCGCCATCGAGAGCGTCTTCTCCGACGGCGGGGGCGGTGGCTGCGGGGGTGAACCCGCCACTCCCGTGACGGTCGGCAGGCCCAAGGGAGACGAGGCCTACGCCCCGAACGACGCGGCCGGTAGCCGCCCGCAGGGTCCGGCCGGTGGGCAGCCGCAGGGTCCGGGCGGTGGGCAGCCGCAGAACCCCAGGCCGAAGGAGCCGGTCGACCAGCAGAAGGTCAACGAGGCGCTCAAGGGGGTCCATGAGGACCTCCGCACGGGGTGGTTCAACCCTGTTTCCAGCCGCGATCTCGACAGCATCGAGAACCGTCTCAAGGGGCTCAACGGAGCCGAGGTCGACTCCGTCATCGCCGGCATGTCCGACGACGAGCTGCGTCGCTGGGTCCAGGAGATGGAGCAGGGCTGGCGCCCCTTCGGCACCGGTGGCTGGAGCACGGAGCGTCGCCAGCAGATGTGGACCCGGGTGCTTCCCAATGCCTCCTACGACACGGTACGCCGCCTGGCGGGCATCACCCAGGACATCCAGCCCAGGTTCGACGACGTCGAAGGAGACGACGAGAGCACTGAGGAGGAGGGGCAGGAGTTCTCGTACAGGGAGTCCAAGGGCTTGCCGGTGGTCAACGGCGTCTCTCCATCGGACATCAGACAGGGACTCATCGGTGACTGCTGGTACATCGCGTCCCTCAAGGCCGTCGCCGCCTCCGACCCCTCGGTCATCGAGAACGCCATCACGGACAACGGCAACGGGACGTACACGGTCCGACTCTACCGTGATGGCAAGCCGGTATACATCACAGTGACCGGTGACCAGGTGATCATGCCGGATGGAGATCAAGGCTACGCCCGGTCCACGGACAAGAGCGAGCTGTGGCCCGAGATTATGGAGAAGGCGCTCGCCTCCTACGAGGGCTCCTACGGGGCCATCGAGGGGGGCTGGGCGAGCAACGGCATGGAGGTGCTCACCGGCAAGCCGTCAACGAGGCGTTCCACGGATAGTTACAGTGCGGCCGATCTCAAGGCGGAACTCGACCAGGGTCATGCCGTTGCCCTCAGTTCGCAGCCCACGCCCCGGTCCTCCCGGAACGAGAATCCTCTGTACGACAAGCATCACCCCAGGGATTCGAAGGGCAACGAGCTGTGGGAACGGCTGATGTACGGTCATGCCTATCAGGTCGTCTCGGTCGACCTGGGCGATCCGAGCGACCCCTCTGATGACACGGTGACGATCCAGAACCCGTGGTATCCGGACCAACCCATGACGTTGCCCTACGAGGACTGGAGGAACGGGTTCACCCAGGTGCATGTCAACCCGGTCAAGTGATCCAAGGCATGCTGCCCTGTAGGGGTGTAGTGGCACGATGGGGAGGCGGTCTGCTTGATCGGCTGCGAGGCAGGGCATGAAGGAGAGGAAGTATCTGAGGATGGTCCGCAAGGTGGTTATTGGTGTCGTCAGTGTTGTCGTTGTGCTTGTGCTGGTCGTCGCTGGTCTCATGTGGTGGTCGGTGCGTCCGGGTATGCCTGACCTGCCTCCTGAGCTTGAGGCGCTGCGCTCGCAGGCGCATGGCGTGGGTGAGGCTCGTCCGTTGCCTGTGCCCGGCGGGTGGAATGCAGTGCTGTTCTCGGTGGAGACCTCGGGCGCCTGGGTGCAGGTCTGGCCGGAGGATGAGTCCGGGCCGGTTGACCACGACTTCGTGGAGGTGGGGACGAGCGGTGTCGTCGGCTCGTGCACTGTCGCTGTGCTGGAGACTCACCCGGGTTGGTCCGGGCGTAAGGATGGCAGCCAGACCGGCTGGGCGCTGCTGCACGTCAGCTGTCCGCCGCGACCCAGCGCCAGCCCCAGTGAGACGGCCACCACCGGTCCGAGCGCGCCCCCTTCCGCCACCCCCAGTGCCTCTGCGTCCGCGGAGGGGACCCAGCGCTGAGTGCCTGGTGCTGGGAGTATGGGACGAGGACCCGGACGGCCGGTGACGAAAGGACGTGTGTGACGATGGTCCGCAAGGTGCTCATTGGAGTCGTCGGTGTCGTTGTCGTGCTTGTCCTGGCCGTCGTTGGTTTCATGTGGTGGTCGCTGCGTCCGGGTATGCCGGACCTGCCCCCTGAGCTTGAGGCGCTGCGCTCGCAGGCGCATGGCGTGGGAGAGGCGCGTCCGTTCCCCGTCCCCGGCGGGTGGAGGGCAGTGCTGTTCTCGGTGCACACCTCGGGTGCCAGGGTGCAGATCTGGGCGGAGGATGACTCCGGACCGGTTGTAGGTGAGTTCCTGGACGTTGGGACGAGCGGTGTCATTGGCTCGTGCACTGTCGCCGTGCTGGAGACCCACCCGGGTTGGCCCGGGCGTGAAGAAGGAAGCGAGACCGGCTGGGCGCTGCTGCACGTCAGTTGCCCGCCGCGTCCTGCCGTCACCCCCGGTGAGACGGCCACCACCGGAGCGAGCGCGACTCCCAGCGCCACTGCGTCCGCGGGCGGGACCCAGCGCTGAGTGCCTGGTGCTGGGGGTATGGGATGAGGACCCGGACGGCCGGTGACGAAAGGACGTGTGTGACGATGGTCCGCAAGGTGGTTGTTGGTGTCGTCGGTGTCGTTGTCGTGCTTGTGCTGGCCGTCGTTGGTTTCATGTGGTGGTCGGTGCGTCCGGGCACGCCGGACCTGCCTCTTGAGCTTGAGGCGCTGCGCTCGGAGGCGCAGAGCGTGAGTGAGACGGGGCCGTTCTCCGTCCCCGGCGGCTGGAGGGCAGTGCTGTTCTCAGTGGAGACCTCGGGCGCCTGGGTGCAGATATGGTCGGAGGATGAGTCCGGGCCGGTTGACCACGACTTCGTGGAGGTGGGGACGAGCGGTGTCGTCGGCTCGTGCACTGTCGCTGTGCTGGAGACTCACCCGGGCTGGTCCGGGCGTAAGGATGGCGGCCAGACCGGCTGGGCGCTGCTTCACGTCAGCTGTCCGCCGCGACCCAGCGCCAGCCCCAGTGAGACGGCCACCACCGGTCCGAGCGCGCCCCCTTCCGCCACCCCCAGTGCCTCTGCGTCCGCGGGCGGCACCCAGCGCTGAGTGCCTGGTGCTGGGAGTATGGGACGAGGACCCGGAGGGCCGGTGACGAAAGGACGTGTGTGACGATGGTCCGCAAGGTGGTGATAGGTGTCGTCAGCGTCGTCGTTGTGCTTGTGCTGGCCGTCGTTGGTGTCGACTTGTGGTCGCTGCGTCCGGGTATGCCGGACCTGCCTCCTGAGCTTGAGGCGCTGCGCTCGGAGGCGCATGGCGTGGGTGAGGCTCGTCCGTTGTCTGTGCCCGGCGGGTGGAATGCAGTGCTGTTCACGGTGCACACCTCGGGTGTCAGGGTGGAGGTCTGGCCGGATGATGATTCCTGGCCGGTTGAAGGGAGATTCCTGGAGGTGGGGACGAGCGGTGTTATCGGCTCGTGCACTGTCGCTGTGCTGGAGACTCACCCGGGCTGGTCCGGGCGTAAGGATGGCGGCCAGACCGGCTGGGCGCTGCTGCACCTCAGTTGCCCGCCGCGTCCCACCGCCACCCCCAGTGAGACGGCTACTACCGGTGGTAGTGCGCCCCCTTCCGCCACTCCCAGCGCCACCGCGTCCGCGGGCGGCAGCCATCACTGAGTGCTTGATGCTGGGCAGGGCGACGCTGGACTCGTGGGTGGCGCGCGCCGCCCGGCACCGAGCGCCCGGTGCTGGGAGCATGGACGAGGACCCGGACGGACAGCGACGAAAGGACGTGTGTGACGATGGTCCGCAAGGTGGTGATAGGTGTCGTCAGTGTCGTCGTCGTGCTTGTGCTGGCTGCCGCTGGATTCATGTGGTGGTCGCTGCGTCCGGGTATGCCGGAGTTGCCTCCTGAGCTTGAGGCGTTGTACTCCGAGGCGGAGGCTGTGGGAGAGGCGCGTCCGTTCCCCGTCCCCGGCGGGTGGAGGGCAGTGGTGTCCTCGGTGAAGACCGACAGTGCCGTCGTGCGGGTCTGGTCGGACGATGACGACATGGAAGAGTTTGCGATCGCCGTCCTCAAGGTGGGGACGAGTGAGGCTGTCGGCTCGTGCACTGTCGCTGTGCTGGAGACCCACCCGGGCAGGGCCTGGCGCGGTCTCGGCAGCCAGACCGGTTGGGCGCTGCTGCACGTCAGTTGTCCGCCGCGTCCGACCGCCACTCCCGACGAGACGGTCCCCGCCGGTCCGAGCGAGCCCCCTTCCGCCACTCCCAGCGAGACGGCTACCACCGGTGGGAGCGAGCCCCCTCCGCCACCCCCAGCGCCACTGCGTCCGCGGGCGGCACCCAGGGCTGAGCGCATGATGCTGGTCAGGGCGACGGTGGACTCGTGGGTGGCGCGCGCCGCCCAGCACTGAGTGCCTGGTGCTGGGAGTATGGGACGAGGACCCGGACGGACGGCGACGGAAGGACGTGTGTGGCGATGGTTCGCAAGGTGGTTGTTGGTGTCGTCAGTGTCGTCGTCGTGCTTGTGCTGGCTGCCGCTGGATTCATGTGGTGGTCGCTGCGTCCGGGTATGCCGGAGCTGCCTCCTGAGCTTGAGGTGCTGCGCCCGGAGGCGCATCGCGTGGGTGAGGCGCGTCCGTTCTCTGTCGCTGGTGGGTGGAGCTCGGTGGTGACCTCGGTGGAGACCGATAGTGCCGTCGTGCGGGTCTGGTCGGACGATGACGACATGGATGAGTTCGCGATCGCCGTCCTCAAGGTGGGGACGAGTGAGGCCGTTGGCTCGTGCACTGTCGCCGTGCTGGAGACTCACCCGGGCTGGGCCGGGCGTAAGGATGGCAGCCAGACCGGCTGGGCGCTGCTGCACGTCAGCTGTCCGCCGCGTCCCTCCGCCACTCCTAGTGAGACGGCCCCCGCCGGTCCGAGCGCGACGCCCTCCGCCACTCCCAGCGCCTCTGCTTCCGCGGAGGGGCCCTAGCACTGAGCTCATGGTGCGGGGAGCATGGGACGCTGATGCTGTCACGGGCGACGAACGGCCGGGTACGAAAGGAAGTGTGTGACGATGCTCCGCAAGGTGGTTATTGGTGTCGTCAGCGTCGTTGTCGTGCTCGTGCTGGCCGTCGCTGGATTCGTGTGGTGGTCGCTGCGTCCGGGTATGCCGGACCTGCCTCCTGAGCTTGAGGCGCTGCGCTCGCAGGCGCATGGCGTGGGCGAGGTGGGTCCCAGCACCCTGGAGAGCGGGTGGAGCGTGGTCGTGTCCTCGGTGGAGACCTCGGGTGCTTGGGTGCAGATCTGGCCGAATGATGATTCCTGGCCGGTTGAAGGCGGCTACCTGGAGGTGGGGACGAGCGGTGTCATCGGCTCGTGCACTGTCGCCGTGCTGGAGACCCACCCGGGTTGGGATCGGGGCGCTCCCGGTAGCCAGACCGGCTGGGCGCTGCTGCACCTCAGCTGCCCGCCGCGACCCACTCCACTCCCGGCGAGACGGCCCCCGCCGGTGCGAGCGCGACGCCCTCCGCCACCACCAGCGGTGTTGAGGCCCTGCCCGGTGAGTTCAGCGCGGCTGTCTCCGCCGGGCAACAGGTGAGTCAGCCGTGCCTGGAACGTAGGGCTGGTGGTGGGGTCTGGCGTCGCAGCTCAGCGCGTACCGGCTCAGGGTCGGGTTGTCCCAGGCCGCTGCGGGATAGCAGAGTGGATGTAGCAGCCCAGGCGCCGCAGCAGGCTGCGGGCGGTCTCTTTGACGTCGCGCTGCTCACTGAGGGCGGTGACGGCTGCACCGTCCACGACGGCGATCACCACCTCCGCCGTCGCCTGGAGGCCTAGGGCGACGATGAGCCGGTTGACGGCGGCATTGAGCTGCTGACGGCCTTCCCGGTAGGCGCGGCCCACGGGGGCGGTGTCACCAGCAGAGATCAGCTGGATGTAGTGCCCTAGGTAGGGGCCCTCGGCAGGCAGGGTGGCTGCCAGTATCAGCTCAATGCACGTCTCTAGGCTGGGTGATGCAGTCAGGGCCTCAGCTCTTTCGGCGGCCCGCTCCGCTCGGAGCGCCCACCGGCGGATATTGGCCAGACCGGCCTGGTAGAGCAGGTCGTCCAGGCCGTTGAAGTAGTAGGTGGTGGCGGACAGGGAGCAGCCGGCCCGGCTGGCTACTGCCCGGTGCGTGACCGACGCGGGCCCCGACTCATGGATGATGGCGGCGGCGGCGGAGATTATGGCTTGCCGACGGGCCTCTCCTTTTGAGGTCGGGGCGCCCGGTTTGGTCTCGCTGCTCATGGTCAGCAATAGTACGTAGCCCCGGGGGCTCAGTTAATCGTGCGCCTCAAGGTCGCGGTGCGGGTCCACGTGTGAGACCACCAGGGTCAGCAGGGCCAGCGCCGAGATTGCGGTCAGGTAGAAGGCGGGTGCCAGACGGGAGCCGGTGGTCGCCGTCAGCCAGGTGGCGATGAACGGGCAGGTCCCGCCCAGGAGCGTGTTGGCCATGTTGAAGGACAGGGCGAATCCGGAGTAGCGCACCTCGGTGGGGAAGCTCTCAGCCAGGAAGGACGCCAGGGTGCCGTCATTGGCGGTCAGCACCAGGGCGAAGGCGATCTCGCACAGGACGATAACCAACAGCGAGCTGTGGTTCATCAGCATGAACAAGGGCACGGACAAGACGATGAAGGCCAGGCAGGCGATGGTGAGAACGCGCCGTCTGCCGAAGATGTCGGAGATGTGCCCCATGAAGAAGATCGCCGCCACGTACACCGTCAGGGTCACGGAGGTGGCCAGGGTGGAGCGGGTCTCTGAGAATCCCAGCTCATGCTGCACGTAGGTGGGCATATAGCTCAGCAGCATGTAGAAGGCGACGGCGTTCAGACAGCTGACTCCGAAGCAGGACACTACGGCCCGGCGGTGGTCTCGCAGGAGGATGCGCAGTGGCTCGGCCCAGCGCTGACCGTGTTGGTTGGCGGGCACGTTGCCCTCTGCCTTTGCCTTGCTCGCAGAGGCGGCCACCAGGGCCTGGTAGACGGGGGAGTCCTCCAGGTGGACCCGGATATAGCGTCCGACCAGCCCTAGCGGGCCAGCCAGGAGGAAGGGTACACGCCAGCCCCAGGCGGACATGGCCTGGTCGTCCAGGTACCAGTACAGGCCGGATGCGAACAGGGAACCGACCAGCAGACCGGCAGCGGTGGAGGCGGGCACCAGGGACACGTACACGCCGCGCCTGCCGGGCGGGGAATACTCGGCCAGGAAGGTCCCCGCCCCGGCGTACTCACCGGAGGCGGAGAAGCCCTGGCACATACGCAGCAGCACGAGCAGGACGGCGGCCCAGATACCGATCTGGGCGTACCCGGGCAGCACACCCACCAGGAAGGTGGCGCCGGACATGATGAGGATGGACCAGGACAAGGCCCAGCGGCGTCCACGCTTGTCGCCCAGGATCCCCCAGATGACCGCGCCTACGGGTCGCAGGAGGAAGCTGGTGGCGAATACGGCGAAGGAGGACAGCAGCCGGGCGGTGGGGGTTAGTTCTGGGAAGAATACGTTTCCGATTACGGCGGCCAGGTAACCGTAGGAGGCGTAGTCGAACCACTCGATGAAGTTGCCGATGAAGGAGGCCTCAGCCGCACGACGCACAGCCACGGCGTGCTCGTGGGCTTCCTGGGTGGTATGGCCAGGTTTAGAACGGACGGTGGTAGTCATTTGAGTCTGCTCCCGTCAGGTACTCACGGTGCTAGTGGCAACCTCGCGGCGGTGGTTGACCGCGTCAACGATGATTGGTGCGAAACCGCCACCGACGATCAGCAAACCGCCCAGGGCTCCGATGGGGGTCAGGGTCTCCTTGAAGAAGAAGAACCCGCAGATGATGGCGACCACGCACTCCCAGTAGGAGATGGTGGACATCTCCACGGCAGGCAGGTTGCGTCCGGCGACCACCAGGAAACCAAGTGCGAATAGGCCGCAGAAGAAGAACAGCCCGACGGCCCACGCCCAGTTGGTGGCGGTGAGGGTGGACACGCCGTGCCAGGGCCGCAGGATCAGGGACATGCAGGCGGTGGCGGCGACCGCCCAGGCAAAGTTCCAGGTGCCGCGGACGAAGGAGTCCACATCCTTACGGTACCCGTTGAAGAACAGGGCCATGCCGTAGAACACGCCGGACAGCAGCCCAAAGAGGTCTCCCAGGGGCTTTCGGGGGTATTCGGTGGAGGCGGTTGACAGGTCCAGACCGAAGGTCAGCGAGCCGTTCTCATAGTTGATGATCTGGATGGTGAGCAGCATGCCCACGAATACCAGGAGCAGGAAGAACCCGTTGATGGGGCTCACTTTCTCCTTGCGGAAGATACGCGCCAGGATGGTGCAGAACAGAGGGCCGGTGTAGATCAGGAAGACCGCGTTAGCGATCGAAGTCATCAGGGTGGAGGAGATGTAGAAGCCGAGGGACAGGCCGATGCTGATACCTCCCATGGCGATTGCGGGACTGAGCCGGGTGGTCCGGAACAGCCCTGTCTTCTTGAACATGAAGAGCATCAGCGTGAAGCCGATCAGTCCCAAGGTCATGCGCCCGAAGGCCAGGAAGGAACCGATGACGGCCTTGTCCTCCGTGGCCAGACCGAGGGTCGCGCCGCGGGAGAGCGTGCCTACCAGGCCCATGCCCGTGGCGGACAGGAGCATGGCCAGGGCGCCAAGCTTTTTGTTCATGACGTACTCGCCGGACGTCGTTGTCTCGGCAGGGCTCGTGTTCATGTTGTTCCTTGACGTTCAGGGGGTGGTGAGGGTGGGGGTGGCGGCCCGCGGGGACCGCCACCCCCAGGTGGCCGGGGTGGGGCGGCGGGCATGCCGCATCCACCCCGGCACGGTCCCACTCAGACGAGGGTCGGGTCCTCGACCTGGTTGGGGAAGTAGTCCTCGCAGCCACCCTCGCGGAACACGTCCGCGGTGGCGCAGTGCAGGGCGCCACCGAAGGGGTAGGCGTCGCGGAACGGAACGGGAATGACGTTCATGCCGAGCTTGTCCATCTGCTCCATCTGGTGGACCTCGGAGGCCTCGCAGATGACGGTCTTGTGGTCTAGGACCAGGCAGTTCATGGACAGCCAGACAGAGGAGTAGCACAGCGGCGGCGGGGTGTCGTGGGCCGGCATGGCGGCGTCGACGATCTGCCAGTCGTTGGCCTCGAAGATCTTGCGCTGCTCCTCGGGCAGGCGGCGGTGCGGGTTGTTGATGATCAGGCCTGGCCGCAGCGGCACGAAGGTTGCGTCGATGTGGATCGGGTAGGGGTCGCCGGGGAAGTTCACGGCGTGCACCCGCAGGTCCGGGTAGTAACGCTTGAACCATTCCATGGCGGTGCGGTTGGTGGTCAGGCCGTGCTGGATGAACAGGTCCTTGCCCAGGCGCAGCACGTCGGCGGCATCCCACATGGGCTCAACCTCAGTGGTGACGAAGTCCTTGGCGGCGGTGCGTTCCAGGCGCTCCTCCAAGGAGATTTTCTCGTCGTAGTAGTTGTGCTTGTAGGAGGCGTCGGTCAGGCGGGGACGCGGGGCCTGGGTCCACTTGAACTCGGGGTCCTCGTCGAAGTACTGCTTCATGAGCGGCCAGTAGGCCAGGTACTCGAAGTACCGGCAGCGGAAGGAGTTGGCGGAGGCCATGATCTCGTTGCCGATGGTGAGCAGGATGTCGCGCGGCGGCATACAGGTCATCATCGAGTCGTTGCGGAAGTCCGGCGTCTGGATGTGCTGGTTCCACTGCAACGGGGTGGGGCGGTCCACTTTGACGCCGTGCTCCTCCAGGGTCTTGGCCAGGAAGTCGAGCTGGGCGGCGGCCTTCTCCACAGTCTCCAGGGGGCGGGGGCCCCACATGCCACGCATCTCCGAGTCGATCGGCACCTTCTCAGAGGTGGCGGGCTCCTCGGGTGGGATGACAGAGTTCTCTGCGCGACCGACGATCACGTGCTTCAGTGGGTCGAAGTCGTTCCAAGAGTTGACGATCTTCGTCATGGTGTTCACTCCTTTGTGATGGTGTCTCTGGTTTCTTGACGTGGTGGTTGGTGGAGTGTGCTGGTGGTCTCCGGTGTGGGTGGGCTCCTCCTTGCGCGGTGGGTGGTGGCCTGCGTGGCTTAGGACGAGCGCAGGCGGTCGGGAGCGGGTTCTGGCAGCGGTGGGCGGATGTCGTCCGGGCCGCCGTAGTTGCCGCCGGCGGTGACCACGGTGCCTGCCATGCCCTCGATGATGGCGGCGGCGTCCTCTAGACGTCCGATTGCCGCCATGTCACCAGTGAGTTCGACGAAGCGGCACACGGCCTCCACTTTGGGGCCCATGGACCCGGCCGGCAGGTCCATGGCCCGCAGCGATGCGGGAGTGGCCCGGTCCACGCGCTTCTGTGCCGGGGTGCCGAAGTCCGTGCAGACCCCGTCGACGTCGGTGAGGATCAGCAGGACGTCGGCCTCCAGGTGCTCGGCGAGCACGGCGGCGGTCAGGTCCTTGTCCACCACGGCCTCCACGCCCTGGAGCTTGCCCTTGGCGTTGCGGATCACCGGCACGCCGCCCCCACCGGAGCAGATCACCACGGCCCCGGCCTGGATCAGGATGCGGGCCATGCGGGTCTCGATGACCCGCTGGGGCTTGGGGGAGCCGACGACGCGGCGCCAGTGCTTGCCGTCCTGTTTGACGGTCCAGCCCTTCTCCGCAGCTAGGGCGCGGGCCTCCTGCTCCTCGTAGACCTCGCCTACGAACTTGGTGGGGTTGGTGAAGGCCGGGTCCCCGGCCATGACCAGGGTCTGGCTCACCAGCGAGGCCACGTGGCGCCCCGGCAGCGCGTTCTGCATGGCCTGCAGCAGCCAGTAGCCGATCATGCCCTGGGTCTGCGCCCCGATGGTGTCCAGCGGGTAGGGCTCGGAGAGGCGCTCGTCATTGGCTGACTGCAGGGCCAGGGTGCCCACCTGGGGGCCGTTGCCGTGGGTGATGATGAGTTCGTGCTTCTCGGCGATGGCTGCCAGCTGCCGGGCGGCCACCTCCACGTTGGCGATCTGGATGCGGGCGTCGGGCTTCTCCCCGCGGCGCATCAGGGCATTCCCGCCCAGGGCGGCGACGACGCGCATGGCTCAGTCCTCCCAGTGCCCCAGGGTCGCCACCATGACGGCCTTGATGGTGTGCATGCGGTTCTCCGCCTGGTCGAAGGCGATGTTGACGTCGGTCTCGAAGACGTCGTCGGTAACCTCCAGACCGTCCAGGCCGGTCTTGTGGTAGATGTCCTCGCCGATGGTAGTGAGGCGGTCGTGGAAGGCGGGCAGACAGTGCAGGAACTTGACCCGCGGGTTGCCGGTGAGCTTCACCAGCTCACCGTTGACCTGGTAGGGCTTGAGCAGGGCGATGCGCTCGTCCCAGACTTCCTTGGGCTCGCCCATGGACACCCACACGTCCGTGTACAGGAAGTCCACGCTTGTGACGCCTGCAGCGACGTCGTCGGTGACGGTGATCTTGGCACCGGACTCCTGGGCCAGGCGCTCGGCGTGGGCGATGACTTCCGCGGCGGGGTGCAGGGCCGCCGGGCCCACGAGGCGCACGTCCATACCCATGAGGGCCCCTGCCACTAGCAGGGAGTTGGCGACGTTGTTGCGGGCGTCTCCCAGGTAGGCCAGGGACACGTCCTTCAGGTCTTTGCCGGAGTGCTCGATCATGGTGAGCTGGTCGGCTAGGGCCTGGGTGGGGTGCCACTCATCGGTCAGGCCGTTCCACACCGGCACGCCGGAGAGTTCAGCGAGCTGCTCGACGTGGTCCTGGCGCTTGCCACGGAACTCGATGCCGTCGAACATGCGCCCGAGCACGCGGGCTGTGTCCGCCACGGACTCCTTGTGCCCCATCTGGCTGCCGGAGGGGTCCAGGTAGGTGACCTGGGCGCCTTGGTCGTGGGCGCCGACCTCGAAGGCGCAGCGGGTGCGGGTGGAGGTCTTCTCAAACAGCAGGGCGATGTTCTTGCCGGTCAGCCGTTTCACCTCCCTGCCAGCCTTCTTGTCGGCCTTGAGCTGGGCGGCAAGGTTCAGCAGGATGCTCCACTCCTTGGCGGTGAAGTCGAGCTCCTTGAGGAAGCTCCGGCCGGAAAGAGGGTGTGGCATGGGGTCTCCTTTTCCTTAACTGGTTGCGGGGGTCTTGCTTAGGTGAGGGGCTTGCGGGACACGGGGCAGCTCATGCAGTGTGGGCCGCCCCGGCCCCGTCCCAGCTCGGAGCCGGGGATGGTGTGCACGGTGATGCCCTGTGCGGTCAGGTACTCGTTGGTGTTCACGTTGGACTCGTAGGTGACTACCACGCCGGGGGCGATAGCCAGGGTGTTGGCGCCGTCGTTCCACTGCTCGCGGGCGGCGGCGCGCGAGTCCTGGGGGGTGGTCAGGGTGATGATCGAGTCCACTCCTAGGGCTTGGGCGATGACGTCGTTCATGGCCTCGGGGGGGTTCTCGGTGGTGTGGATGCTGCCGTCGTCGCCTGGGCGCAGTGTGTAGGTGGGCATCATCCCGGCGCCCACGTACTTGGTGAAGGTGCCGTGGTCGACCATCGTCATGATGGTGTCCAGGTGCATTTGCGCCCGGTTCTTGGCCATGTGGACGGCGATCACCTGCTCCACCCCGCCCTTGAACAGGGCGGCGCTCAGCTGTTCGACGCCTTGGGAGGAGGTGCGTTCGGAGACCCCGATCATGACGGCACCGTTGCCGAGTATCTGGATGTCACCGCCTTCCATGGTGACTCCGGGGCTGGTGTCGCCGTCGCACCACAGGGGAAAGTCCTGCCCGGCGAACAGCGGGTGCCAGCGGTAGATGGCCCGGTAGCTGAGGGATTCACGACGACGGGCGGGGTGCTGCATGGCGTTGATGGACACGCCCTGGTAGACCCAGCTGGAGGAGTCGCGGGTGAAGAGGTGGTTGGGCAGCGGGGGCAGCAGGAGGTCGTCGTTGCCCATGGTGGCCAGGGTCATGGAGGAGACTGTGGGCAGCTGCTCTAGAAGCTCCTCCTTGGTGATGCCGGCGATCAGCACGTCAGCCAGGTCGGTGGGGGAGAGCCGCTCTGCCCAGTGCTGGATGCTGCTGTCGCCGCCGCAGCCGCTCTCACAGGCGCTTAGGACCTCCTTGACCAGGTAGCTCTTGGCCTCGGTGACTTCCAGGGTCTGGGAGAGCAGGTCGCGCAGGTAGAGGACCTGGACGCCGTGGTCGGTGAGTACTTTGGCGAACTGATCGTGTTCCTCCTGGGCGCGTTCGAGCCACAGGACGTCGTCGAACAGCAGGTCGTCCTTGTTCTCCGGGGTGAGTCGGAGCATTTCTGTGCCGGGGCGGTGGAGGATGACGGTCTCCAGCTCCCCGATCTCTGAGCCGATATAAGGTCGCATGTTTCTCCAGACGTCTTCGTCTGCCTGGTGGGTGGGACTGTTGTCGTTGTAGCGCCAGCTGTGCAACGGATCACCGATCGAGTGGTACAAGTGTACCGATATTGCGGTAAGCCACCAGGGGTTGTGCAGGCGAAGTGGTACATCTGTCCGAAAGTGACGAAGGTCATTGCCGGGGACGCGGGAACTGTGTCCAGCAATGAGGGGAATATCGCCCTTTACCCACGGTGGCCGCGTTCTGGGGTTTTGCGAACCACCGGAGAATGTTGTGTGATTCCACAAAGGGTGCTGTCCTGCCGGTCCTCACCGATACACACACAGAGTGTCTGCGACTGCTATCTGGACTCCTCCGTCGCCTACCAAGGGGCTGCCCGGGCGCTCGGCCCCACCGAGGTACGTGACCTCTCCCGATGGGCCACCGGCGGCCTGCTGCCGGAGCCGACCATCCCGCTGGACGCCAACCCCGCCCTGACCCGGCAGCGCACCGCCGTCCGGGGTGCCACGGACCGCCTGGAGCGCGAGCCCGGCTCCGCCGACACGGACGAGGACTGAGCGGAAGAGCCGCTGGGACGGAGACCTTCGCGCCCGGCAGGCGCGGTATCGTCGGTCGCGCGACGCGGCCTCGGGCCACGCGCGGTTGTCCGACTCCCCGCGGGACGATCCCGCTGTCACCGAGGTGGTGCCATGTTCCCCTCCCGTCCGCTGCCCGCCCTCGCCGCCTGCGGCTCCGCCGAGTCCTCCGGCTCGTCCGCCGCTTCCTCGACGGCGGCGCAGTCCGACGGCGGGCAGGCTGCGGCGCCGTCGACCGAGGGGGTTACCGACGCCGGCTGGCTCGCCGTCCTCGAGCAGACGCCGGTGAGCGTCGAGGGCGCGGGCTCCACCGTCGAGCCGCTCGGCTGACCCTCCCCGGCACCGGACAGGAGACGATCCCGTGGTTGCGTCCTCCCCGCCCACCCCGACCGGCACCCTCCTGCTCGTCGACGACGAGGCCTCCATCCGCACGTCGCTGGGGCCCTACCTCGAGCGCACGGGCCTGCGCGTCCTACTCGCCTCCGACGGCCTCGAGGCCCTCGACGTCCTCGCCGCCAACCGGGTCGACATCGTCGTCACCGACGTCCTCATGCCACGCATGGACGGGCGCGAGCTCGTCCGTCGGCTGCGCTCCCAGGGCACGTGGACGCCGGTCATCCTTCTGACCCAGCTCGACGCCTCCTACGAGCGGATCTCGGCGCTCGACGACGGCGCGGACGACTACCTGTCCAAGCCCTTCGACCCGGCCGAGCTTGCCTCGCGCGTGCGCGCGGTCCTGCGACGCAGCCGGGGGGTCGCCAGGCCGCTGACGGCCGCCACGGTCCTCACCGCCGGTGCTCTCGTCCTCGACCGCAGCCGCCGCAGGGTCGAGCTCGACGGCCGCGAGGTCATGCTCACCCCCAAGGCGGTGACACTGCTCGACTACCTCATGAGCCACCCGGGCGAGCTCCACACCCGTGACGGACTGCTCGCCGCTCTGTGGGGGATCGACTTCGCCTCCTCGACGAGGGCCGTCGACCACCGTATCCGTGAGATCCGCCGGGCCCTGGGGGACACGGCCACCGACCCCACCTACATCGAGACCGTCCCCTCAGGGGGGTACCGCTTCTGCGCAAAGGTGAGCGGGTGAGTGCCTCGTCCGCGTCCCGACGGCGGCGCCCCCTTTTAGCGCGCGCGCTGCCCTGGGGCGGCGCTCTCGTCCTCGTCGCCCTCGTCTCGCTCGTCGTCTGGGCGATGACGCGCGGGACCGTCCTGACCGTCAGCGGGGATCTGTGGGCGGTGGCGGCCACGGCGGGGCTCGTCCTCATCGTCGTCGTCGCGGTGCTCGTCGGCGTCGTCTCGCGCACGCGCCGGCTCGTGAGCGCCGCGCGCCGGGAGGCCGCCCAGGTGGCGGCCGAGGAGGCGCGCAACCGCCACCGCCAGTTCCTGCGCCGCCTCGACCACGAGCTGAAGAACCCGCTGACGGCCGTGCGCGCCGCCGCCGACGTCGGCGAGCAGAACGTCCCGGCCCCCGTCCGCGGCGGGCTCGAGGTCATCGACGCCCAGTCGCGACGGATGAGCCGCCTGCTCACCGACCTGCGCAAGCTCGCAGAGCTGGAGACCTCGCCGCTCAACATGGAGCCCGTCGACGTCGTCGAGACGGTCCAGGACGCCGTGGACGCGGTGATCGAGGAGGCCGCGGGCCGGGGCGCCCCCGTGCGGGTACGGCTCAACATGCCCCAGGTCCCCTGGCCCCTGCCCCAGGTCATGGCCGACGGCGACCTGCTGTACTCCGCGGTCTACAACGTCATCTCCAACGCGGCCAAGTACACGCCCTCGGGCGGGGTCGTGGAGGTCAGCGGCCGTGAGGAGAGCGGCACGGTGACGATCGAGGTGGCCGACACGGGCATCGGCGTGCCCCAGGACGAGCTCGACCTCGTCTTCACCGAGCTCGGACGGGCGAGCAACGCCCACGGGCTGCCCGGTTCCGGGCTCGGCCTGGCCCTCGTGCGCACGATCATGGAGCGCCACGGCGGCAGCGCGTCCATGGCCTCGCGTCAGGCGTGGGCACGCGGGTCCTGCTGACGCTGCCGGCGGCGGGCCCGCGAGGCCGGCGTGTCACTCATCCCTAGTCGCAAGTGCCGGGCACGACAGACACCCGCATGATTCCGCCGTTCTTCTTCCGGCTCCCATCTCTGACTAGGCCTGAGTGACACACCCCTTGTATGTCGCACGATTGCGACATCGCTGCGACCGGGATGCGACAGTGACGACCTTAGCCTTGTGTCAACGGGACCATCGTCTTGTTATGACATCCTCACCTCCCCTCAACCTTGTCCACTCCGACCAGTTGAAGGTGTTTCTCACCATGAACCGCATGTCTCCCGCCGTTCTCGCTCGCCGTGGTGCCGTCCTGTGCGGCGCCGTCGGCCTGTCACTCACCCTCGTCGCCTGCGGGACGACGGCGGACACGACGTCGGCCGCCCCCGCGGCGCAGACCACCGTGGCTCCCGCGTCGAGCCGGCCGAGCCCGTCCGCCTCCGCACCGGCCGACTCCTCCTTCGCGGTGCCGGGCTACCAGGTGGGGGAGATCCCGCCGGTTCCGCTGTTCACGCTTCCGGACCTCGGCCTGCTGACCGCGTCCACCGGCCGCTTCACCCCGAACCTGACGACGTCGCTGACCTCCCGGCCGGGCATCACGGTCTCCCCGGCTCGCTGCGACGAGCAGGGCGTCCTCGCCGGCGGCTCAACCGTCATCGGCGGGGACGGCAGCGTCGCCGTCAGCGACGCCAGCTCCTCCGTCGTCAACAACGGTGACGGCTCGGGCAGCTACAGCGACGCCTCCACGTCCATCATCAACAACGGCGACGGATCGGGCTCGTACTCCGACGCCGCGGTGTCCATCGTCGTCAACGGCGACGGATCGGGCTCGTACTCCGACGCCGCGGTGTCCGTCGTCGTCAACGGTGACGGCTCGGGCAGCTACAGCGACGCCTCCACGTCGATCGTCGTCAGCGGTGACGGCTCGGGCGGCTACAGCGACGCCTCCACGTCCATCATCAACAACGGCGACGGGACGGGCACCTACTCCGACGCCGGGCTGCGCATCACCAACAACGGCGACGGGACGGCGCACGTCGTCTCGGTGACCGGCAGCATCACCGTGGAGGCCGCGCCGCTGCCCAAGGTCCCGGACGTGGGCCGCTTCCCCAGCATCGACGCCGTCCAGCCGGTCGAGGCCTGCGGGACGGTCATCACCCTCTCCGACGGCGTCCTGTTCGACTTCGGCTCCTCCGAGGTCCGCCCCGAGGCGGCGACCACGCTCACCGAGCTCGTCCAGGTGCTCAACGAGGCCGGAGCCCCGCAGGCCCACGTCTACGGGCACACCGACTCCGTGTCCGACGACGCCTTCAACCAAACCCTGTCCGAGCAGCGCGCCCAGGCCGTGGTCGAGGCGCTCATCGGCTCCGGCGCGACCGCCTCCCTCGACGCCCAGGGCTTCGGCGAGACCCGGCCCGTGGCCCCCAACGAGAACCCGGACGGCTCGGACAACCCGGCTGGCCGCCAGCTCAACCGCCGCGTCGAGATCTACATCCCGGTGTTCTGAGCCCGCACCGGCGCCCCGTCACGGCCCGGCCCACCCGCCCCTCCGACATCCTTCGACACCCGTACCCACGAGAGGAACACGCACCATGACCACCCTGACCCGTCGCGCCGCCGCCACGACCGCCGCCCTTGCCCTCGCCCTGTCGCTCGGTGCCTGCTCGATCAGCATCGGAACGCCGGACAGCTCCGACAACACCTCGACCCAGACCGCTCAGCAGGACGGCGGCCAGCCCGCTTCCGGTGACGACTCCGGCTCCGCCAGCACGGCAGCGGCCCCCGCCGGCGCGAACCCGAACATCGTGGAGCCCGGCTGGCTCGAGCTGCTCAACAATGCCGACGCCACCGTCATGTCTCCCACGAACGGTCAGGTGATGATCGACTCCGCCTTCGTCAACGCCATCGTGCGCGACCACGTCGACACGATGACCTTGACGGGCACGGAGATCGATATCGCCGCCACCTCGGTGGACCACCTCGTCATCTCGGGCTCCTTCATCGATGTCTACGTCGAGGACGTCGCCTCCGTGACGATCACGGGAACCTACGTCGACGTCATTTACGCGGGTAACCCGCCAACGGTGGACGACACGGGCTTCAACAACACGGTGCGTCAGCAGTCCGCCGACGGCGACGACTGAGCACGTGCTCACCGGTCGAGGGCGGCGGGGAGGAGTCCCCGCCGCCCTCGACTAGCCTGTGGCCGTGACCAGCCCGCCCTCCGGAGCCACGACTGCCCGCTCGAGCACATCGGGGACCTTCGTGTCCTTCGAGGGCGGCGACGGCGTCGGCAAGACGACGCAGATTGAGCGCCTGGCTGCCCGCCTGCGCGAGGCGGGCGCCGACGTCGTCGTCACCCGCGAGCCGGGAGGCACCGAGCTGGGGGGCGAGATCCGCCGCCTGCTCCTGCACAGCGGCCACGTCGCCCCCCGCGCCGAGGCCCTGCTGTACGCCGCCGACCGAGCCCACCACGTCGACACGCTCATCCGACCGGCGCTTGAGCGCGGCGCCGTCGTCATCACCGACCGCTACCTCGACTCCTCTGTCGCCTACCAGGGCGCTGCCCGCGCACTGGGGGCCGAGGAGGTCCGCGACCTGTCCCTGTGGGCCACCGAGGGTCTGCTGCCGGACCTGACCGTCCTGCTCGACGCCGAGCCCGGGCTGGCGGAGCGGCGCACCGCGGACCGGGGCGGCAAGGACCGCCTCGAACGTGAGCCCGACTCCTTCCGTGTCGCTCTGCGCGAGCAGTTCCTCACGCTTGCGCAGGCCGAGCCCGAGCGCTTCGCCGTCATCGATGCCGACTGGCCGGTCGATGTGGTGGCTGCTGAGGTCCGGGCTGCCGTCCTGACTCTGCTGAGGAGCCGCGCTGCCGGCCACGCCGGCACCGCAGACACTCAGGGCGCTGAGGCTGTCACCGGCTGCCGCTAGCCTGGGCGCGTGAGTATGAGCGTGTGGGACGACGTCGTCGGCCAGGACAAGGTCGTCGCGGACCTCGAAGCCGCGGCGCGCTCGGCCCGCGCCCTGGCCGAGCAGCGACAGGAGCGTGCCGGCGCCTCGGACGCCGCCGATGGGGCATCCACCGGCACCGCGGCCATGAGTCACGCCTGGCTCATCACCGGCCCGCCCGGCTCCGGCCGCTCCAATGCCGCCCGCGCCTTCGCCGCCGCCCTCCAGTGCACCGGCGACGTGCCCGGCTGCGGCCAGTGCAAGCCCTGCCGTGACGTCATGAGCGGCACCCACCCCGACGTCGTGCGGCTGGCCACCGAACGCCTCATCATCACCATGGAGGAGGTCAAGGACCTCATCGACCAGGCCCAGCGCCGCCCCTGGACCGGACGCTGGCGCGTCATCCTCGTTGAGGACGCCGACCGCATGGCCGAGCGCACCACCAACGTCCTGCTCAAGTCCATCGAGGAGCCGCCGCCGCAAACCGTCTGGCTCCTGTGCACCCCCAGTGCCGACGACGTCCTGCCGACCATCCGCTCACGCTGCCGCCTCATCACCCTGCGCGTGCCGCCGGCGCAGGCGGTTGCGGACCTGCTCGTGCGCCGCGACGGCGCAGACCCGGAGCTCGCTGAGCGTGCGGCCCGCGCCAGCCAGTCCCACATCGGCCTGGCCCGCCACCTCGCCGTGGACCCGGGCGCCTGGGAGCGGCGTCGTCGGCTCTTGCTGGCCCCGATCTCCCTGCGCAGTGTCGGCGACGCCGTCCTGGCGGCCGCCGAGCTCGTCGAGAACGCGGAGACCGAGGCTGCGCAGGCCACCGCGGAGCGCGACGCGCGCGAGCGGACCGAGCTGCTGCGGGCCCTGGGCATGGAGGGCGACGCCAAGGTGCCGCCCTCCCTGCGCGCCCAGGTCCGCCAGCTCGAGGAGGACCAGAAGCGCCGCGCCAAGCGCGCCCGCACGGACGTGCTCGACCGCGCCATGATCGACCTGCTGTCCTTCTCCCGTGACGTCCTGGCCGCCCAGCTGGGCTCCGACGTCGAGCGCGTCAACATCGACCTCGCTGAGGCCGTGGATCAGGTCGCCCGCGCCACCGGGCCCGAGCAGTCCCTCGCCCGCATCGCCGCCATCGAGGAGTGCCGTGCCCGCCTGCGCACGAACGCCTCCGCACTGCTGGCTGTCGAGTCCCTCATGGTCCAGCTGCGCCCCCAGGCCTGAGCGCTGCAGGCGTGAGCGCCGCGAACCTGCGGCGCCGCAGGCGAGGCCTCCCCATCGCGGCTCATCCCATTTGGGGGTGTGGGTGGGGTCTGGGTCCTCTGGTCTTTAGTTGTGTCAGGCTCCGGGTTTGGTGGGGGCTGGTTTGTCTGGTGTCGGTGGTTGCTGGTTGGGGTGGTTGGTGGTGGGCGCGTGGGTGTTGGTGGCTGGTTGGAGGGTGCTGTTGTGCCCGGGCGGGGGCGCAGCATGGCGGTGGTGGGGTGGGGGCGGGTGGTGCCCGCCCAGTGGGGCCTGCTGGGTGGTGGCGGTCACGGGCGTCGTCCAGATCGTCCAGGTCCTGGAAGGGGCTGTGGGCGTTGAGGTGGGCGCGGTTGCGGATGGGCTTGGCCCTTGCGACGGTGGGTTCAGGGCCTGGGCCAGGGCCTGCGTAAGGGGGCCGCCCCTTTTTGGGGCCGACGCAGGGCCACGGCGTCGGTCTGGCTCGGGGCCTGGCCGTGGCCGGTGGGCGCGGTGCTGCGCCGCGCGGCCGCAAGTGGTGGGCCAGGCCCGCCAGCGCCCCCCCTCTCGCTCACGCGGGGGCGTGCTGGCGGTAGGCAGGGGTCTTGCCCCGAGGAAGCACAGTTAGTGTGGACCACTTGCTGCCATCTTGGACCACCTGCTGTCGTTCGGACCACCTACGGACGCCTCTGGGGTGGTCCGAACGACCGAACGTGGTCCAAACGACCGAACGTGGTCCGAACGACCGAACGTGGTCCGAACGACCGAACGTGGTCCGGAACTGATCAATGGCGCTCCACACAGCGCACCGGGGCCCGGCAGCGCCGCACCGGGGCCCGGTAGCGCCCCAGCCGCCGGCCGACCGTCGCCGGCCAGACCCGCAAGCACTCAGCCGCCCGACCCATGGACCAGCCCTCCACCACCAGGCGAGCAAGACGACGACGCCCCCCAGGCGAGCAAGACGACGACGCCCCCCAGGCGTCAAAGGTGCGCCAGCATGCGCCATGAAGGCCTCCCCAAACCGCACGTGAGCGTCAACCCCGCATCCCGCCCAGCAGGCCTCCACCCAACCCGTTCACAACCCCAAAGAAAGCACAACTAGAGACCGGAGGACTCAGACCCCACCCACACCCTCAATGGGGATGAGCCCCCATCGCGTCGTCGGCACGGCGCTGCGACGATGGCGACATGAGCGCATCGACCCCCGCCCGTCCCCCGCTGGCGCCGAGGCCATCGACCCGGTGATCCTCTAGTCCGACTGCCTGCGCATGAGCGTCTGGAAGTCGGCGGGAGGCCTCTCGTCGGCCTGTTCGCCGTTCGCGCCATGGTCCCGCTCGGCGTCATCATGACTCTCGTCAACTCGGACGACGTGGCCGACGCCGTCGGCTGCCTTCTCCTGCCCGACGGGGACGTCCTCATGCTGCCGGGCACCGCAGGGCGCCAGGGCCCTCAGCGCCCGATACCTGGTACCTTCAGAGTCCGCGCAGCGCCTGCTCGGTGGCGGCGCTCAGGCGGTTGGCCTCGACCTCCCGGTTGGTCGTCGCCACGTACTGGCCGTTGTCCTGGACCAGGCCGCGCGTGCGCGCCCACTCCCAGATCGTGTCGGCGTCAGCCAGGCACGCCCTGAGGCTCTCGGCGACGCGCGCCGCCTTGGAGGCAGGGGCTGAGCGGCCGGTGTCGGGGACCGGGAACGCCTTGCCGTCAGCGGCGATGAGCCAGACCCTGAAGGTGCGTGTGCCCTTGGTGCCCGGCTCGTCGGTGACGACGATCGCGGAGCGCGAGGGCGGCCACGGCAGGTCCGTGATGCCCGTCGTCTTGACAATGTGGATGCCCTGGCGGGTGAGGATGACGCGGGACAGGAAGACGGGCACGATCGCGAGGACGATCCCGATCGCGAGAAGGATGAACAGGACCCCCCACACCTGTGTCATGGCTCCGTGCCCCTCGAACAGGGCGCCCCGACGGCTGCTGGAGATCCGCTCGTCGGGGTTGAGGATGAGCGAGGCTCCGAACCAGGCCGCCAGCGGGGCGAAGAAGAGGACGACGAGTGTTGTGATGATCTTGGTGCTCGTACGGTTGGCGAAGGTCAGGGGCTCTGCGCTGAGACGGCTCTGGTCAGCAAGAGAACTCATGGACGTCATCCTGCCAGAGCGTTGCGCCAATCTGAAGTGGTGGGAGGGCGCCTGTCACCGCAGGAGCGGATGTCATCCTCATGCGCAGGTTGGAAAGAACTCCCCCTCACGGGGGAGTGCGGCCCGGACGCAGGCGCTCGTAGGCTACAGAACGTGACTGCAATGACCCCTACCACCAGACACGCCCGCATCCGGAACGCGTTTGCCGCACTGGCGGCCGCAGCTCTTGTCATGGGCGTCACCGCCTGCGGCGGGCAGACGGTTCCGGTCAACGGCGCCACCGCCGCGTCCGGCTCGACCGCCCCCGTGCCGCAGGGCCTGGAGTCCTTCTACTCCCAGGAGCTCGACTGGTACCCCTGCGGTGAGGGCCCCACGATCGCCGAGCACAGCAAGGGCGTGTTCTTGTGCACCACCGCCGAGGTTCCGCTCGACTATGAGGACCCGGACGGTCAGAGGATCACCATCGCGCTCAAGAAGCGTGAGGCCGACGGCGACGCCCAGGGCACGCTCTTCATCAACCCGGGCGGTCCCGGCGGCTCCGGTGTTGAGCTCGTGGACTCCGCCGCGGACCTCTTCGGTAAGGGCGTCCTCAAGGCCTACGACGTCATCGGCTTCGACCCTCGCGGTGTCGGCTCCTCCACGGCCGTGGACTGTATGACCGACGCCGAGCTTGACGAGGAGCGCTCCGGCCAGGTTTACACCGCCGAGGAGCTCGCCGCCGAGAAGCAGGAGAGCGAGGAGGAGATCCAGGCCTCCGTCCTGGACACCGCGAAGGAGGACGCTGCCGCCTGCGAGGCCAACACTGAGGTCAAGGGCCTGCTCGACCATATCGACACCGTCTCCGCCGCACGCGACCTCGACGTCCTGCGTGCCCTGGCGGGAGACTCGACGCTCACCTACCTGGGCTACTCCTACGGCACCTACCTGGGCGCCACCTACGCGGACCTCTTCCCCGCCAACGTCGGCCGCCTCGTGCTCGACGGCGCCGTTGACCCGACGCTGAGCGCCGGCGAGCTGAGCCTTGGCCAGGCCGAGGGCTTCGAGAACGCCCTGCGGGCCTTCGTTGCGGACTGCCAGGCCGGCAGAGCCTGCCCGCTGACCGGCGACGTCGACGCCGGTGTGCGCCAGATCCAGGACTTCCTCGACGTGGTGGCCACCAGCCCCATCGAGACCCACGACCCCAACCGTCCGCTCACGCGCTCCCTCGCCCTTGACGCCATCATCGGTGTCCTCTACGCCGATGAGGCCTGGTCCGTGCTCTCCGAGGGCCTGAGCCAGGCGATGCTCCAGAACGACGGGTCCACCATGCTCTACATCTCGGACCTGCTCTCCTCGCGCAACGAGGACGGCTCGTACTCCGGCAACGGCAACGAGGTCATCTCCGCGATCAACTGCCTCGACTACCCGGTCGAGGGAGACTCGGCCTCCTGGGCGGCTGAGGCGGACAAGACCGAGGAGCTGTCCCCGACCTTCGGTGACGCGCTGGGCTACTCGGACCTGTACTGCCAGGGCTGGGGGCACACCTCCCACCGTGAGCGCACGGCGATCCATGCCACGGGTGCTGCCCCGATCCTCGTCGTCGGCACGACCGGTGACCCCGCCACGCCCTACCAGTGGTCGGTCTCCCTGGCCGAGCAGCTCGACTCCGCGACGCTGCTGACCTGGGAGGGCAACGGGCACACCGCCTACGGGCGCGCCGGAGACTGCGTGAACGACGCCGTCGACACCTACCTGCTCACAGGGGAGATGCCCGAACAGGGGCTGACCTGCGTGGGCCAGGAGTGACGAGACGCTGAAGCACCAGCACCCGAACTGAGGGGTTGAGGGGGCGGTGTCCTCAGCCCCTCAGTCTCGAGTTCCTCAGCCTCGAGTGAGCTCCCCGGCGAGCGGGCGCCCCACCCAGGCGGCCAGCTCGGCGCCGCGCAGCCCCTGGCTCAGGAGGAACTGCACCTTGGCGTAGACGGCCTCCAGGGTCATGTCCCCGCTGCCGACCGCCCCCGCCCGGGCCATCGCGTCACCCGTCTCGTAGAGGCCGAGGGACACCCGGGCCTCGAGGCACTGGGAGGCGACGACGACGGCCGTGCCCGCCGCGGTGACCGAGGCGATGAGCTCGGGGAGCCCGGGCTCGGAGCTGGGCACGTTGCCGACGCCGAAGGCCCGCAGGATGACGGCCTCGGGCAGAGGCGTGAGCATGGCCTCCAGGCGGGCGGTCGTGAGGCCGGGTGCGACGTCGATGACGGCGACGTCGTGGCGGCGGTAGGGCAGTGGCTGCTGCCAGCCCTCGCCCGTTCTGGGGGTCGCGGACCACTGCCACGGGGCGCCTGCGCGCGCCAGCGGCGGGTGGGCGGGCGAGCTGAAGGCCTCGAAGGACCACGCGCTCGTCTTGGTGACACGGCTGCCGACGAGCAGGTGGTGGCCGAAGAAGAGGCTTACGCCTGCGGCGCGCGGGTCGCCGGCGGCCTGCAGGGCGCCGATGGCGTTGGCGGCGGCGTCGGAGCCGGGGCTAAGTGCGGGCAGTTGCGAGCCGGTGATGACGACGGGACGTCCCAGGTCGGTCAGGGCGTAGGACAGGGCTGCGCTGGTGTAGGCCATCGTGTCCGTGCCGTGCAGGATGACGAGGCCAGCGGCGGCGTGCGGCCCGTGGGTGTGTGCGCGCACGTCGTCCACGACCTGCTGCCAGGACTCCGGTGTGGCGTTGGAGGAATCGATGAGCGGGTCGAGCGAGGAAAAGGTGAGGCCGTCGGCGAGGTCCGTGCCCTCGAGCAGGCGGGTGAGCCAGCCCTCGAGGTCCGCGCCGGGGACGAGTCCCCGAGGGGAGTCGACCATGCCGATGGTGCCGCCGGTGTAGGTCACGTGCAGAGGCATGAGAACAGGGTAGAAGACCGACCCGGGCGGTGCCTGTGTCCAGAACCACGCGTCGGTGGGTACGGCGGCGTTTGCGCCTCGCGCGGCGCTGCCGGTAGCCTGTGCTGCGCTGCTCAGCGCGCCACCTTAGCTCAGTCGGCAGAGCGATTCACTCGTAATGAATAGGTCGTGGGTTCGATTCCCACAGGTGGCTCCAGTAAGGCCCCGGACCGGACGGTCCGGGGCCTTCGTCATCCCCGGTGCCGGGCCTGTCGGTGCACCGTGGTTTTCTCCGTCAGCAGCGAAACGGAGAATGAAAGTGAGATTTCCACCCAGTGGCCTTGCGTAGAATGCGGATCGCGTTTATTGTTTATTCGACATCGGTTCCCGTTCATTCTCCCGAGGAGATCGGGAGTGCTATCAAGGAGAGTACCTATGGCTCAGAAGACCCAGATTATTCTTGTCGACGACGTCGATGGATCCGAGGCCACCCAGACCATCACCTTCGCGCTCGATGGCGTCAGCTACGAGATCGACCTCAACGACGAGCACGCCGCCGCCCTGCGTGAGTCCATTGAGGAGTGGTCCTCCAAGGCACGCCGCATCGCCGGGCGCCGCACCCCCGGCACCCGCCGCCGCCGCTCCTCCTCCGCCGGTGAGACCCAGCGCATCCGCGAGTGGGCGCGCGAGCGGGGCATGGAGGTCTCCGACCGCGGTCGCATCTCCGCCGAGATCCGTGCCGCCTACGAGAAGGCCCACGCCTGAGCACTGCCCGCTCGCGCTGGTAGCACTGGTGGTGCTGTGAGCGCTGGCGGCGCCGTCGGCACAGTGGTGTTATGAGCGCTGGCAGCACTGCGAGCGCCGACGGCCTATTGACATCCGCGTCGCGGCCGCCCTCTGACGGGGGCGGCCGCGGCTGTGTCTTGGTGCCCGTGCCACCCCGCCCGTGACGGGCCCTCTGGCCTGGTCCTAGCCCCTGCCGACCTGGCAAGATGGTCCCATGGCTTACACCCTTGTACTGCTCCGCCACGGCGAGAGCGAATGGAACGCTAAGAACCTCTTCACCGGCTGGGTTGACGTCCCGCTGTCGGAGAAGGGTCGCGCCGAGGCCGCCCGCGGTGGTGAGTTTCTCAAGGAGGCGAACATCCTCCCCGACATCCTGTTCACCTCGATGCTGCGCCGCGCCATCATGACGGCCAATCTCGCCCTTGACTCGGCGGACCGCCACTGGATTCCCGTCGAGCGCCACTGGCGTCTCAACGAGCGCCACTACGGCGCCCTCCAGGGCAAGAACAAGAAGGAGATTCGCGACGAGTACGGCGAGGACCAGTTCATGCTCTGGCGCCGCTCCTTCGACGTCGCCCCGCCGGCCATCGAGGCGGGCTCCGAGTTCTCCCAGGACCAGGACCCCCGCTACGCCGGTGAGCCGGTCCCGGCCTCCGAGTGCCTCAAGGACGTCATCGCCCGCCTCCTGCCCTACTGGGAGGAGCGCATTGTTCCGACGCTGCGCACCGGCAAGACCGTCATGATCGCCGCCCACGGCAACTCGCTGCGCGCCATCGTCAAGCACCTCGACGGCATCTCCGACGAGGACATCGCCGGGGTCAACATCCCCACCGGCATCCCGCTCGTCTACGAGCTCGACGAGGAGACCCTGCAGCCCCTGAAGAAGGGCGGCACCTACCTCGACCCCGAGGCCGAGGCCAAGATCGCGGCCGTCGCCAACCAGGGCAAGTGAGCCCTCGGGCCGCTGTCGGTCTGTACAACCGTACGACCCATGCCGGCGTGTGCCGACCTCGGCGGGGCGGGGGTTACCGCTGGGCGTCCTCTTCCTCGGGTGCGCGGTCGTGCGAGCCCAGGTGGTGGCCCGAGACGAGGTAGGTGACGCGGCGGGCCACCGACGTCGAGTGGTCCCCGAAGCGCTCCAGGAACCGCCCCATGAGGACGGCGTCGACCACCTGCTGGCGGCTGAGCTCGTTCGCCGGGTCCAGGATCATCTGGAAGGACTCGCGGTGTAGGCGGTCCATCTCGGCGTCGGCGGTCTGGATGCGCCGGGCCAGCTCAAGGTCCTGGGTGGCGATCAGGCGCGCCACGTCCTGCCCGGCGCGCACGGCGTGGTCCGCCATCGTCAGCAGGTGACTCATGACGGGCTCCGGCACCGGCGGCCCGGGGTAGCGGCCGCGGGCGATGGTGGCCACATGGCGGGCCAGGTCGCCCTGACGCTCAAGCGTCTGAGCCATGCGCAGCGCCGAGATGACGTGACGCAGGTCGGAGGCGACCGGCTGCTGGCGGACCAGCAGCATGATGCACAGGTCGTCGATGTCGCGTTGGAGGTCGTTGATGCGCTCGTCGGCATCGATCACCTGCTCCGCCACAATGAGGTCGCCGTCGCGCAGTGCCGCACTGGCCCGCTCCATGGCGGTGGCGACCTGCGCGGCCATGGACTCGAGGTCGTAGCCGAGCTGCTTGAGCTCCTGATGGAAGATGTCGCGCACGGTGACGTCTCCTGGTGTTGTGGGGCGCACGGGCACAGGCCCGCGGACGTCACCAGCATGGGTGCCCAAGGTGAACGGCCGGTGATGGGGCCGAACATAGTCGGTGAACTCCTCGCCCGCTGACCCCGACGGGCTCGCCCTCCGCCTACCCTGTGGGCGTGGACGTCCCCCAGCTCATCACCGCGGTTGTGGCCCTGGCCATCGGCGCCGCCGTGGGTTGGGCCGCCGCCCGCTCGCTGGGGCGCACCGGTGATCGTCCCGGCGCGATGGGCGGGCTGCTGAGCGACGACGCCGTCATCCCCGTCCTGGCGGCCCTGCGCTCGACCGTCGTCGTTCTCGATGACGACGACGAGGTCCTGCGGGCCTCGGCCTCCGCCTACACCTACAACCTTGTGCACGACGACGCCGTCTGCGTGCCCGAGGTCTCCGAGATGGTTGCGCTCGTGCGCCAAGACGGTGAGCCGCGCGAGCAGGAGATCACCGTCCCGCGGGGCCGGGTGTCCGGGTCGGGGCACTTCTTCCTGCACGTGCGCGTGGCCTCCATCGGTGAGGGGCGCCTGCTCATCCTCATCGAGGACCGCAGCGCCGCCAAGCGCCTGGAGGACATGCGTCGCGACCTCGTTGCCAACATCTCCCACGAGCTCAAGACCCCCGTCGGTGCCATCGCCCTGCTGGCTGAGACGATCGAGGACAGTGCCGACGACGCGGCTCTCGTTGCCGGCTTCGCCGCCCGCATGCGCGCGGAGGCCACCCGGCTGGGCGTGCTCGTGCAGGACGTCATTGAGCTCTCCCGCGTCCAGGACGGCGACGCTCTCGTCAGCCCCGAGGACGTCGACGTCGACGCCGTCGTCGCCGAGTCTGTGGACCGGGTCCGGGTCGAGGCGCAGGCCCGCTCGATCGTCGTCGTCTCAGGCGGCACTGCGGGCCTCATGGTCCGGGGCGACGCCTCTCTCATCGTCACCGCCGTGCGCAATCTCCTTGACAACGCCGTGCGTTACTCCGAGCCGCACACCCGCGTGAGTGTGGGGGTCTCGCTTGACCCGGCGGATCCTGGGCTCGTGCGCATCGCCGTTGTCGACCAGGGCATCGGGATCAAGCCCGAGGACCAGGGGCGCGTCTTCGAGCGCTTCTTCCGTGTGGACCGGGCCCGCTCGCGCGCCACCGGCGGCACCGGCCTGGGCCTGGCCATCGTCAAGCACGTCGCGGCCAACCACGGCGGCACCATCGAGTTGTGGTCGGCGCCCGGACGCGGCTCGACCTTCACCCTCGTCCTGCCGCGCCTGATCCCCGATGAGGGGGCAGGCCGGCTCATCCGCAATGAAGAAGAGGACCACAGATGACCCGGATCCTGCTCGTCGAGGACGAGGAGAGCTACCGCGAGCCCCTGGCCTTCAGCCTGCGCCGCGACGGCTACGAGGTGGTTGAGGCCGAGGACGGCCTGGCCGCCATCGAGGCCTTCGAGGCGGCGGGCCCTGCCCCGGCCACCGCGATTGACCTCGTACTGCTCGACCTCATGCTTCCGCGCCTGAGTGGCACGGAGGTCTGCCGCCGGATTCGACGTGTGTCCTCTGTGCCGGTCATCATGCTCACCGCCAAGGACTCTGAGGTGGACAAGGTTGTCGGCCTGGAGATCGGCGCGGACGACTACGTGACCAAGCCCTACTCCTACCGCGAGCTCATCGCCCGCGTCCACGCCGTCCTGCGCCGCAGCCGTGAGGAGGAGCCTGAGGACGTGGTGCTGGAGGCCGGGCGCGTGCGCATGGACGTCGAGCGCCATGAGGTGAGTGTCGCGGGTGAGCCGGTGGCGATGCCGCTGCGTGAGTTCGAGCTGCTGGAGCTGTTCCTGCGCAACCCGGACCGGGTGCTGACCCGTGGGCAGATCATCGACCGCGTGTGGGGTGCTGACTACGTGGGGGACACCAAGACCCTGGATGTCCACGTCAAGCGCATCCGGGCGAAGATCGAGCAGGAGCCAGGCAGCCCGCGCATGCTCACGACGGTACGGGGCCTGGGCTACAAGTTCGTCGCCCGTCCCGCTGAGCGCTGAGCCCTGAGCGGAAACCTCGGGGCTCAGCGTGAACACGCAGGGCTGTGAGTTACGTCGCCCGGGCTTTTCCGCGAGATCCTGCTAAAATGGGGCTCTCTCAACACTGACTGGAGTGACGTCACCTATGACTTTCGAAGTCGGCGAGACCGTCGTCTACCCCCACCACGGCGCAGCCAGGATCATCGACATCCGCCAGCGCAAGGTGCGCGGCGAGGAGAAGACCTACCTGCAGCTTGAGGTCGCCCAGGGCGACCTGACGATCCTCGTCCCCGCTGAGAGCGTCGAGCTCATCGGTGTGCGCGACGTCGTCGACCAGGCCGGTCTGGAGCGGGTTTTCGATGTGCTGCGCGCCCCCCTGACCGAGGAGCCCACCAACTGGTCGCGCCGCTTCAAGGCGAACCAGGAGAAGATCGCCTCCGGTGACGTCATCAAGGTGGCCGAGGTCGTGCGAGACCTCTCGCGCCGGGACACGGACCGCGGCCTGTCCGCCGGTGAGAAGCGCATGCTCTCCAAGGCCCGCCAGATCCTCGTCTCCGAGTTGGCCCTGGCGGAGAAGACGGAGGAGGATGCCGCCGAGACCAAGCTCGACGAGGTCCTGGCCTCCGGCACCGCCGCCTGAGCCCGGATACGCGCCGTCGGCACGGCGAGCCCACATGCATGGCCCGTGACACCCGTGAGGTGTGACGGGCCGCATTCGTGCACGACGTCGTCGTCACCCAGACCTTGCCTGCCGTAGGTCGCACCGGGTCGTAGGCTCACAACTATGACCCTCACTACCCCGCGCGGCGCCGAGCCCACCGGCGCCGTCGCCGATCCCCGTACCGTCCCCAGCAACCGCCTGCTCAGCTGGCCCGTCATCGCCTGGGGACTGTGGGACTGGGGCTCGGCGGCATTCAACGCGGTCATCACGACCTTCGTTTTCACCGTCTACCTCACCAGCTCCTCCTTCGGCGACCCGGCACACAACGAGGCCGCCCTGTCCGTCGGGCTGACCATCGCCGGCGCCTTCATCGCCCTGCTCGCACCCGTGACCGGGCAGCGTTCGGACCGTGCCGGCCGCACCGTCTTCTGGCTGGGCGCCTACACCGCCGTCGTCGTCGCCGTCAGCGCCGCCCTGTTCCTGGTCCTGCCGGAGCCCGGCTACCTGTGGTTCGGCATCACCCTGCTCGGGGTTGGCAACGTCTTCTTCGAGCTCGCGAGTGTCAACTACAACGGCATCCTGTCCCAGCTGGCCTCCAAGGACCGTGTGGGCGCCGTCTCCGGCCTGGGATGGGGCATGGGCTACATCGGTGGGATCGTCCTACTGCTCATCATCTACGTTGGCTTCATCAGCCCGGAGGTCGGCTGGTTCGGTGTCACCAGCGACAACGGCCTCAATGTCCGCGTCGGCATGCTGATCGCCGCCGCCTGGTTCGGCCTGAGCGCCATTCCTGTGCTCATCACCCAGTCCGGTGTGCGGGCGCGCCGACGCCGTATGGCCCTGGCGGATGCTGAGCGGCGCGGCACCGAGCGCGCCATCGCCGGGCTGGAGTCGGAGCCGACCGAGGCCACCGAGCCCGGACGTGTGCGCCGCGAGTCCCTGTGGGCGTCCTACAAACGCCTGTGGCGCACGCTCGTCGGCCTGTACCGCAGCCACCCTGAGGTGCTGTGGTTCCTGCTCGCCGCCGCTGTCTTCCGCGACGGCCTCGCCGGCGTCTTCACCTACGGCGGCATCATCGCCCAGAACACCTTCGGTTTCTCCAGCGGCGACGTCATCATCTTCGCCATTGTGGCCAACGTGGTCGCCGGCATCACCACGATCGTCAGCGGGCGCCTGGATGACCTCCTCGGCCCGCGCAAAGTCATTCTCGGCGCGCTCGGCCTGCTCGTCATCGCCGGTGTGGGGACCTTCCTCCTGCACGACGGCGGCCCCACCGTCTTCTGGATCCTGGGCCTCGTGCTGTCCGGCTGTGTGGGCCCGGCCCAGTCGGCGGCGCGCTCCTTCCTCGCCCGGCTCATCCCTGAGGGGCGCGAGGGTGAGATCTTCGGCCTCTACGCCACGACCGGCCGCGCCGTGTCCTTCCTGGCTCCGGCCATGTACGGCGCCTTCATCGCCCTCGGGCGCAGCGTCGTCGGCGACAACGCGCCGTACTGGGGCATTCTCGGTATCGTCGTCGTCCTCATCGTCGGGCTGCTGCTCATGCTGCGGGTCTCGGACCCGAAGGGGCACATCACGAGCCTGGGCGACGAGCAGCTCTGACCCGGTCCAGTGGGCGGCTTCAGTCATGGGCCTCGTGCTGGCTGGTCTAGCGCTGACCGGCGTCCCGTTGACGGGCCTCGCGCTCGCGGCGCATGCGCTCCATGTCCTCGGCCGTGAGCGGGCCCTGGGTGGTGCCGACGGTGCCGTCCTCACGAACCCAGGAGACTGCCAGGCCTTCGCGCTGGCCGAAGCGGGCCAGGTGGATGCCGGTGATCTGCTCGAGCCGCTCCAGGTGATCGCCCGTGGTGGACAGGCGCATCTCGAGCGTGCCCTCGTCACAGGACAGGGCGACAAGGCCGGTGCTCGGACCCTCGCGGGTGAAGGATAGCCATCCGGTGGAGGACGCCTCATCCCATGCCCCCTCGATCTTGCGGCTCATGTGACTTACGAGCTGGCAGCCGTAGCGGGCAGGTCTGTCCGTGGCGACGCGCGCGACGGACAGGCGGTCAAAGGCCTTGGAGCTGGGGGCGCTGGAGGTCATGGTCATAAGGTTATCCTTACCTCAGTCCTGGGGTCGACGTCAGCACCTGATCGCCGACGGCGGAGCCGCCCGTCCCAGTCGCCATCGGGGTGCTCGGCGTCGGCATCGAGCGGTACGAGGTCGGCGTGCCCGGTGACCTGGACCGGGTGGTCGGTGGGGCGGTGGGTAAGGATGGGGATTGCGAGGCATGTCTCCCAGGGACCCTCAAGGCTGCGGGCGCGGGCCATCGTCACTATGTGCCCCAGGCTCGTGCCGCCCTCGGCCAGCAGGAGGTATCACCAGCCCCGCCGCCGCAACAGGTGCGGTCCCTCGGCGTCGCGGCCGCCGGTGCCCTGCCACAGGACGACGGCGTCGCCCAGCCGCTGGCCGGTGTCTGGGTCGATGGGCGCAGTGATGAGTGTGGATACCGCCGTGCCGTCGGTGAAGGAAACCGCTCGCCAGGACAGGTGCCACACGCCGTCCTCGTCCCACACCAGGTCCGGGTCGATGCCCGGGGTGTCGGGCGCGAGCACCGGGTCCGACCAGTCGGCGGCGGGGCCGGTGGTGCGGGTGATCCGCTGTCCCAGGGGTCCTGGCCCATGTTCGTTACGACGGCGTAGAAGACGCCTGCGCGGTGGCGGATCGTCGGCGCGAAGGTGCCATGGAAGGTGTGTCGCCCAGCCGCAGGGGGAGGGCTGAAGGCCGCTCGTAGACGTGGCCGACCTGGTCCCAGTGGACGAGGTCAGTGGATCGGTGGACCGGCAGGGCGGGGGGACTCGAAGCTGGAGCTCACGAGCCAGAAGGCGTCCCCGACGCGGCAGACCGAGGGGGCGGGGTAGTAACCCGGCAGGATGGGCAGGGTGTTGCGCATGGGGTCGTTCTTGTCGTGGCAGGTGGGCAGTGGAAGGTGGCGCGTGCGGTGATGACTGCGGCTCCAGGCTGGCGGTGTTCTCGGCCACGACGCCACCGAGCCAGGCGAGGGGGCTTCGGGGTACGGGTGAAGGTCTCACGATCCACGGCGATCGCTACCCGCCGCCACCCCCTCTTCCGGGGCATCGGGCGCAGGTCCCTGCCCGTTCATCTCGTTCCTCGCCCGTCCATCTCGTTCCTCGCCCGTCCATCTCGTTCCTCGCCCGTCCATCTCGTTCCTCGCCCGTCCATCTCGTTCCTCGCCCGTCCATCTCGTTCCTCGCCCGTCCATCTCGTTCGCCAGCGCTCGACCTCGTTCGGTTAAGGAACGAGATCGACTTGTGGGGAACGAGATCAACGGCAGTAGTCGAGTCCTCTGTGGGCCACGACGGACGCCAGCCGCACTCACCAAGCCCGACCACACCAACCATGCCCGCCGCACTCACCAAGCCCGACCACACCAACCATGCCCGCCGCACTCACCAAGCCCGACCAGGGGCCTGTAGATGGGCGCGCGGCAGCGAGGTCGAAAACGACCGTTTCCGGGCCGTCGTGCCGTGAGCGCGGCGAGAGTGCGACACGCCGGACCTAAACCCATACGGCCCAAAACTAACTCTAGGCCGTTTTCGGGAAGTCAGCTAGAATGGATTTATCGCCGAGCGAGAGGAGGATCCGTGGACACCGGGACGTCAACTATCGCGACGACTGCGGCCGAGCGTGAGCTGCGCGTGGCCGAGGCGATCCACAGTGGCGAGATGGAGGGTCTGCCGGTAACGGCTGCTGGTCGTCAGGACGCCCAGGAGTACGTCGCTGGCCGCATCGACTCTGATGAGCTGGTGGCCCGCGCGCGCGCACGCTATGGCCTTGACTGAGTTCGTCGACCCGTATCTCGATCCTGAGACGGGTCTGCTGAGGAACAAGATCGGCGCGCAGACGAAGGTCGCTCTCGATGAGGCCGAGGGTGACCTTTCGTTTGCCCGTTTGGTGCAGCTTATGGATCGCCCGGTGGAGCCGACCGGCGACCTTGCCGAGTTGCGCGCAATTCACCGCCATCTGTTCCAGGACGTCTACGACTGGGCGGGGGAGCTGCGCACGGTCGATATTCGCAAGAATGTGGAGGGAGCCCAGTTCTTCCTTCCGGTGTCGATGATCGGTCGCGCCGCCGACTACGCCGTGGGAGAGCTGCGCGCTGACAACGAGCTGTGCGGCATGAGCCGCGAGCAGTTCATCGACCGCCTGGCGTACCACTACGACCAGTTCAACTACGTGCACCCGTTTCGCGAGGGCAACGGCCGGACACAACGGGTGTTTTGGAGCCGCGTTGCACGCGACGCCGGTTGGCAGCTCGATTGGCGCGAGGTGCACGGCGCGACCAATGACCAGGCGAGCCGGGCGGCGTCCGAGCAGCGGGACTTCGGGCCGCTGCGCGAGATGTTCGATCAGATCGTCAGCAAGGCAACCCCGCAGAGTGAACGAGACGCGGCCTGGCGCGTGGCAGAGCGCACCCGGCTGTCGTTCCCCACCGGTGCCACCGAGGGCTCGCGTCGGCCCCAGGACGGCTTGTCGAGCGCACCGCAGGCACTCACCACACCATGCGCATGCCAGGGCAGAGCCGCCGAGGGCCTGGCAGCGACGGACCAGGAGTGAGTCGATGACCTGTGTCGGCTACGCGCGGGTGAGTGCTCGTGAGCAGGATCCGGAGGCTCAGGAGGCCGAGTTGCGCGCTGCGGGAGCGGTGCGCGTGTTCGTTGATCGTGGGGAGTCGAGCAGGGTCAAGGACCGTCCGCAGTGGGTCGCCTGCCTGGACTACCTGCGCTCTGGTGACACGCTCGTGGTGCGACGGCTGGATCGCATTGCCGGCAGCGAGAAGATGGCCGTTGAGACCATCAACGACCTGGCTGAGCGCGGCGTGAATATTCGGAGTCTGACCGAACCGGATATCGACACCACGACGCCGATGGGGCGGGCTTTGTTCGGCATCGTTGCGGTGTTTGCTCAACTGCGTGTCGACGCGATCAGGCAGAACACGATGCGGGGTCTGGAGCGCGCTCGTGCCCAGGGGCGCGTCGGTGGCCGCCCCACGGTGATGACTCCGGAGCGTGTCGCCGCTGCTGCGCAGATGCGCGGCGAAGGCAAGAGCTTCGCGCACATCGCGGCAGTGCTCGGAGTCGGACGATCGACGGTGGCCCGCGCGCTGGCCAAGCGTGATGAGGAACCCGTAGAGCGGACTCACTCCATGTGAGCTAGGCGCCTGCCCGTCGGCGCGCTCTGTGGTGGGGATGTGGTCTCGACGAGCGGGCGGGCCTGCTCAAGTGTGACCGGCGCGCCCTGTGATGGGTCTAGGTGTCCTGGCTGGGGAGGTTGGGCAAGCGGGTGATGGGTGGTGTGGTGTTGCAGGCTGAGTGGGGCCTGTAGTGAGTGTGGACGTGGATCCAATCAGCCGGAGCGTCGCGTCGTTCCCGCTCGCGTAGTCGGCGAAGAGGGCCAGCGGCCACGGGCGCTCCACGCCTGTATAACGCGGTGAATGACGCTGAGAGCCAGAGGGCCAGCGGCCACGGGGGCTCCACTGCGTCGCCAGCGTGCCCGGCTCAGTGCTCCGTATCCGCGGCGAGCATGGCGAGCTCGAGGGCGTAGACCTCCCGGTCCACCCAGCCCCCACGGTCCTCGGCCGGCCCGTACACGCGGCCCACGCCGTCGGCTGCCCAGGGCTGCCAGCCGGGGTCGCCGTCGCGGATGAAGGCCACCCAGTCGGCGTGCACCCGGTCCGCCAGCGACTGCGGGCGCCCCGGCCCCTGGACGCCGTCGGCATGCGGGTGGGCCAGGCAGTCGAAGACGAAGGGCACCTCCATGCAGTGGCCCGCCAGGCCCCCGGCCGGCGCAGGCAGGGTCGAGGGCCAGGAGAAGTCGTAGAGCCACGTGCGCCCGGCCGCCAGCGGGTCCTCGCCGCGCAGGCGCGTCCACTGGAGCATCGGCAGGTGGAACAGGCCGTTGGAGATGACCTGGCCGACCAGGAGCGGCTCGCTGTGCGCCAGCTCGGGGTACTCGGCGTAGAAGCAGTCGATGAGCTCCGGCGCCAGGCCCGCCTCGGTGAGCAGGTCGCGGGCGCTGTGCCCACCGATCTCGTCAGCCAGAACGGGGCCGAGCCCCGTCATCTCGTGGCGCACCCCGCCGGTCAGCAGCGGCAGGTCCGCGCTGTGCCCGTGGCGCACGGCCTCGAAGGTCGAGGTGGTGATGACCTCGCCGTCGACCACCGGCATGAAGGTCCGCGACATCTTGTCTGGCAGGTGAGTGAAGCGGGACAGGTCGAGCGAGATGTCGAAGAGCGGGAACTCCCGGCCGAGGGCCGCGGCGGTGTCGAGCACCTGCTCCTCGGTCAGCGAGCGCCAGCCCGCCAGTGTCGGGGCGATGCCTGCGATCTGGGCACCGCGCTCGGCGACGGTGCGGGCGTCGGCAACCGTGGCCGCCGTCGTTCCGCCCGACTCGCAGATGAGACCGTGGACGAGTCCGCGGGCCCGGGGCACCGAGAGCAGCGACATCGCACTGGCCCCTCCGGCGCTCTGGCCCGCCACCGTCACCCGGCCCGGGTCCCCACCGAAGGCGGCGATGTTCTCACGCACCCACTCCAGGGCCGTCACCTGGTCACGGGTGCCGCGGTTGACGGGGGCGTCGGAGTCCGGCACCCAACCGAAGCCGTCGAAGCCGAGGCGGTAGGAGACGCTGACGGTGACGACGCCGTCGCGGTTGAAGGCGGCGCCGTCGTAATACGGGCTGGACGGGCTGCCCGCGTAGAAGCCGCCGCCGTGGATCCACACGAGGACCGGCAGGGGAGCCTCAGGCCCCTCGGGGGTGCCGGGCGCTCCGGGCGCGGGGGTGAAGACGTTGAGGTTGAGGACCCCCCGGCCGGGCACGCTCGGCTCGGGGATCGCCGTCGTCTCCCCGAAGGGGCGCCGTTGTGGGGTGGGGCCGGGGACGACGGCGTCGCGCACCCCCGTCCACACGGCCCGGCGCACGGGGGCGAGCAGGCGCAGGTCCCCGACCGGGTCCTCGGCGTAGGGGATGGCGTAGAAGGCAGCTGAGCGGGGGTGGGCACCCGCCCTGCCGGTGGCTGAGGGGACGGTGCGCCACACCCCGCGCACGGCCCCGGCGGGGGCGACGACGACGGGGCCCGCCTGCCCGGTGGGGACGGCGATGGGGGTGGAGGCGACGTGCCCGGTGGGGCCGACGGCGCTGGTGGGGCGTGCGGAGGACGTCATCTGACCTTCCTCACCGGGACGATGGCCAGGGCTGCGATGAGCATGCAGATGAAGGCGGCGATGTAGACCGCGCGGTAGCCGGCGGGGCCGACGATCTGGGCGACGATGACGCCGGCGAGCACCGGGGCGAGGGTCTGGCCGATGTTTGTGGCGACGTTGGCGACGCCGAGGTCACGGCCGGCGGCGTCCTTGTCCGGCAGGACGTCGATGAACAGGGCCTGGTCAACCGTCATGAAGGCGCCGAGGGCGAAGCCGTTGAGGGTGGTCTGGATGAACAGCGAGGGCAGCGTGGGCCAGAAGATCGGCAGGAGCAGGAGGCCCATCGCGGCGACGGTGGAGCCGATGACGAAGATCTTGCGCTTGCCGATGCGGTCCGAGAGCTTGCCGGAGACGATCATCGAGATGAGCATGCCGGGCAGGGTGCACAGGCTGAGCAAGGGGGCGTAGGTGTTGGCCTCGGCCTGCGTGAGCGCGGGCTGGATGTAGGACTGCAGGACGAAGAGCGAGAAGGTGGTCGTCAGTGTCGCGCCGAGGAAGAAGATGAAGCGGGCGAGCCACACCCAGCGGTAGTCGGCGTCGCGCAGTGCGACGGTGAAGCCGATGAGGAAGTCCTTCCAGCTGAATGGCGGCAGCGCGAGGTCGAGGGAGGAGCGATCCTTGGCCATGAGGACGAAGACGGCCGCGCCGAAGACTGTCAGGACGACGAAGATGTAGTAGGCGTCCAACCCGATGGCGTTGAAGGCGTTGCCGGCGATGATCGAGCCGAGCATCGCGCCGCCCATCGTGCCCATGCCGGCGATGGCGGAGACGGTGGCGAGCTTGTCCTCCTTGATGCGGTCCGCGACGGTGGTGGTCAGGGGAGCCTGCATGACGTTGAGAAGGATCTGCGCGATGACCCAGGTGACGGCGATCATGCCGACGGTCGTCGAGAAGCGCATCGCGATCATCATGATGGCTCCGGCGAAGCCGCCGAAGGCGATCCAGAAGGAGCGACGGCCCCAGCGCGAGCGCCAGCGGTCGGAGACGACGCCGACGATCGGCTGGGCGAACATCGTGAAGAAGGTGCCGATGGAGGCCACAAGGGACATCGAGGCGGCGCGGGCGGCGTTGTACTGGTGGTAGACCTCGGTGAGCTCGGCGGCGTCGGCGCCCGTGTAGGTGCCGCCGGACAACTGCTGAAGCACCTCGGCCGTCACCTGCGGGTAGGCGGAGAAGAAGTGTTGGAACTCGATCGTCTGGATCTGGTTGGGCAGGAGGATCGAGGGCAGCGCCGAGTAGTTCATGAAGAGGAAGGCGCCGGCGATGATGTAGGCGATGAGGTACTGGCGGTAGGGGCGGCCGCCGAGGTACTTCATCGAGGTGCCGGGGCGTGAGGGCTCCTCGATGTCCGGGCTGCCACCGGTGGGGGGTGTGACGGGTGCTGACATGCTGAACTCCTTTGCCCAGTGGCGCCGTGGGGGAGGGGGCGTGTGGTCTGCCCGGGCGGGCGCGCGTCCTCGTTGATGCGCGACCCCGCCAACATATGTGCCGGTCGATAAAATGGGAAGGGTCTCAAGTCCTCATAATCGCGGGTCCCCCGTCGAGCCCTGAGGTTTCCGGTCAGGTCTCAGCATGAAACCTCAGGGGGCAGCAGTTGCGGGCTCAGCCGCGCTGGGCCGCCGGGACCTCTGCAGCCTGCGGGGCCACCTCGTCAATGACGGCGGTGAGCGCGGCCGCCGTCTCCTCCATCCCCGGGATGAAGCCGTACATCGTCGCCGCTCCGGGCACGATCCTCGCCGTCGTGTCCAGCTCCTTCGTGAGGAACCGGGTGAGGGTTGCCGCCGGGTCCTCCATGTAGGCGCCGTGCGTGCCGGCCGCCGCCTCGACGCACCGCGTCCAGGCCTCCTCGTCGTCGATGAGGTCACGCACCGTCATGACCGGGGCGCCGGAGCGGCCCAGTACCTCGGCCGGGACCGTGACCGTGCGCTCGTGGCGACCGTGACCCACCGTCTCGGGCTCGGCACCCGGCAGGGCCAGCTCGGCGCGTGCGCCCACCGGGACCTCCACGCGCACCTCCAGCCGGTCCCCGTCCAGCGCCCACTCCACGCGCGCCGTGCCCACGGGCAGGCGGCGCACCACCGAGGCGTGGCTGAAGCCGTGTCCGACGACGGGCGCGACCCGCAGTGCCGTCCCGCCCGGCGCGGCCACGGCCAGTCCCGCCAGATCCGTGATGAGCCACTGGGTGACGGCACCCAGTGCGTAGTGGTTGAAGGAGGTCATCTCACCGGGGTTGATCTCCCCGGTGGGCAGCATGGAGTCCCAGCGCTCCCAGATCGTCGTCGCCCCCATCGTCACCGGGTAGAGCCAGCTCGGGCACTGCCTCTCCAGCACCAGGCGCACGGCCGTTGCCGCCTGGCCGCCCTTGACGAGCGCGGCCGGCACGAGCGGCGTGCCGACGAAGCCCGTCGAGATGCGGAAGGAGCGCAGGCGTACAAGGTCGGCCAGCCGCTGGCCCGCCCCGGCCACGCGCCGCGGCGTGTCGAGCAGGTCCCACGCCAGGGCCTGGGCGTAGACGGTGGCGCAGTCGGAGAGCATGAGCCCGTCCGTCGTGACATAGGCGTCCAGGTAGGCCCGGCGCACCTGGGCGGACAGAGCCTCGTAGTGGGCGGCGCGCCCGGCCTCGCCCAGGACGGCGAAGGCGCGGGCGGTGATCGCCGCGCTGCGTGCGAAGTAGGCGGTGGCGACGACGTCGGGGTCCGCCTTGGCGTCGGCCGGGTTATCGGGTGCGGCGTCCGGGTCGAGCCAGTCGCCGAACTGGAAGCCGCCGCGCCACAGGCGCGAGGGCCCGGCGACGGCCGCGACGCCGTCGACGAAGCGGGCCATGGCCTCGACCGTGGATGCGAGCAGCGCCGGATCGCCGGTCGCCTCGTAGGCGGCCCATGGCACCAATGTGATGGCGTCGCCCCAGGCGCAGGTGAGCTTCGTGCCCCCCAGGACGTCCGGGGAGACGACGGGCATGGCGCCGTCGGGCGTCTGCGCCCAGGCGAGGTCCTTCGCCCAGGAGGCGAGGAAGCCAGCGGCGTCGTAGAGGGACAGGGAGGTTGGGGCGAAGGCGCCGATGTCACCGGTCCAGCCCAGGCGCTCGTCGCGCTGCGGGCAGTCCGTGGGAACGGTGATGAAGTTGTCGATGGTGGACCAGCGCGTATTCTCCACGAGCCTGTTGACCAGGGCGTGGGAGGAGTCGAACCAGGCGGCCCGCTCCATGCCGGAGGAGACGACCCGGGCGGTGACCGCCTGGGCCAGGGTCTCGCCGTCGCCGGGGAAGCCGTCCACCTCGACGTAGCGGAAGCCGTGCTGGGTGAGGGTGAAGGCGACGACGTCGTGACCGCCGGACAGCGTCACCCGGTCAGTGCAGGCCGCCCCGCGCAGCGGGCGCATGCCCATCTCGCCGCGCTCGAGGACCTCGGCGTGGCGCAGCGTGAGGACCGTGCCGGCCTCGCCGGTCACCGTCAGGCGCACGTGGCCGGTGAGGTTCTGGCCCAGGTCGAGGACCGTGCGGCCCGAGGGTGTGGTGATGACCTCGACGGGCCTGACCTCGCCGATGACGGTCGGCATCTGAAGGGTCGTGGGCTCGAGCGCCTGCTCGGGCAGGGGCAGGAGCTCGACCTGCGCTTCGGCGTCGGCCGAGCCGAGCGCGGGCAGACGCAGGTCCACGTCCTGGCCGTCGTAGAGGTCGTTGGCGCTGACGTTCGAGGGGCGCCAGGTCCACCGCTCGTCGGTGCCGACGGTGGTGGTGCCGTCGGGCCCGGTGAGCTCGAGTTGGGCGAGGAGCCAGAGCCGGTCACCGTAGACCGCCTCGCGCTTGGCCCAGGTGAGGTGGCCTCGGTACCACCCGTTACCCAGGACGACGGCGACCTCGTGCTCGCCCGGGGTCAGGGCGGTGGTGACGTCGTGGGTCTGGACGAGGAGGCGGTCGCGGTACTCGGTCCAGCCGGGGGCCAGCTCGTCGGTGCCGACCTTGACGCCGTCGATGAAAGCCTCGTATGTGCCACCTGCCGTCAGGTGCAGACGGGCGGCGGTGGTGCCCTCGGGGACGGTGAGGCGGCGTACGAGGACGGGGGCGGGGTCGGTGCGGGTGTTGCCGGGGGCGGTGATGGGCCTGGCGCTCCAGTCGGAGCGCTCGAGCAGGCCGGTCTCGACGACGGCGGGGGCCGACCAGTCGGAGACGGTGCCGTCGGTGCCGGTGACGCGCACGCGCCAGGTGGCGCGCTCGCGGGAGGCGAGGGGGGTCAGAGGCCAGGGGCTGAAGAGGGTGGAGGGGCCGTCGAGGACGACGGATTCGGTGATCGTCGGGCCGCCGACGGGTCCGTGGGTCACCTCGATCTCGGCGGCGGCCTGCTCCCAGCCGGCAGGCGCGGTGGGCATCTCCCAGGACAGGGCGGGGGTGGCGCCGGTGCCGCCCAGGACGGTGGCACCGGCGCGGTGGTGGTCGGCGCGCAGGCGCACGGGGGCGCTGAGGGGGCCGACGGCGTCGTGCGGCTGGGGTGCGGCTTCGGTGAGCAGGGTAGCCGTGGGCAGCGCGTTGGTGGTCACGGGGTCTCCGGATCGTCGTTGAACCGATTCAGTGGCGGTGTGCGGGTGACGTTACGGCCATTGGGGAGATTCCGTCAACGGTGCGAGCGGGGTGGGGGACGTTGTCGTGCCGACGCTCAGGCGCGTAGGTGGTCGACGAAGAAGCCGACGACGGCCGCCATGTCCACTGAGCGGTCGAGCAGCCACTCGAGCTGGACGCCCTCGATGAGGCAGGCCAGGCACAGGGCTGCCGCCTCGACGTCGACGTCGGCGCGCACGCGACCGGCCTCCTGCTCGGCGCGCAGGTCCGCGATCAGCTGGGCGCGGAAGCGCTGGGCAAGGCCGACGACATAGTCGTGGGCCGGGTGCTCGGGGTTGACGGCCTCGGCGTGCATGAGGGCGTCGAGCTGGATGAGGCCGGGGGTTGTGGCATTGCGGGCCATGGTGAGCGAGATGGCGTCGAGCGCGCTGTGCTCCTGGAGCAGCGAGGTGCGCCACTGCTGGTCGATCTCCTCGCGGCGGGTAAGGACGGCCTCGAGGATCGCCTCCTTACGTCCGAAGTGGTGGCGTAGGAGCGTGTGACTCACGCCGATGGCGTCGGCGATCTGACGCATGGAGAGGTTCTGGAAGCCCTGCTCCGCGAAGACGGCGGAGGCGGCCTCGACGATCTCGGCACGACGGCGTCCCCCGTTGGCGTAGCGAGTGCGGCCATCGGGTGGGGGGACAGGGCTGGTGGTCATGGCGCCTCCCTTTCGACGGAAGCCTAGCGGCGCAAACGTGCACCATCTTGGATGTGAGACAGATCTCGTCCAATATGGTGCACGTTCTGGTTATGGTGACGGGACCACGCACGGACCGCACCGTGATCCACCCACGCCGACGTCGCCGTCGGACCTCATCTCAAGGACGAACGATGAGCGCACCCACTGACACCACCACCGGAGCCGAACCCGACCAGACGGACCTCGACGCCGCCGAGCTCGAGGCCATCACCCGCAAGTTCGGCAACCCCCGCACAACCATCTGGCTCGTACTCGTTGCCGCCATCGGCGGCTACATCATGATGATGGGCATGGGCACGGCCCTCCAGCTGCGCCTGAGCGTCATCAACGAGGAGCTCGCCACCCTCGTCTTCTCCCGGGCCACCTCCCTGTCCGCCCTGCTCATGCTCGTCGTCGTGCCCATCGTCGGAGCCCTGAGCGACCGCACCCTCTCGCGCTTCGGGCGCCGCCGCCCCTGGATCGTCGGCGGCTACCTCGTCGCCCTCCTGAGCTTCTTCGTCATCGGCAACACGACGAGCTCCGTCGTCATCATCGCCGCCTACATCATCGGCATCGCCTCCGCCCAGGCCGGCTTCAACGCCTACTCCGTCATCCCCGTCGAGGGCGTGCCCGGCAACATGCGCGGGCGCATCATGGGCGTCATGGGTCTGTGCGGCGCGCTGGCCATGAGTGCCGGCGCCTACATCGCCGGAGCCCTCGTCGACATCTCCACCGTCCTGCTCATGACCGTGCCTCCGGTCCTCGCCATCATCTGCGCCCTGCCGCTGCTCGTCCTCTACAAGGACCCGCGCCACGACCGTGAGGAGATCCCCCAGGGCGGCACCCTCGACATGTTCGCCCACATGTTCGTCAACCCGGTCAAGCACCCCAACTTCGGTCTCGTCTGGCTCTCCCGCTTCCTCGCCGGTGCCGGCATGGCCGCCTTCCTCAGCTTCTTCGTCCTGTACCTCATCATCCGGCTCCACATGACCCCCTCCGACGCCGGTGCCATGGCCGGGCGCCTGTCCCTCATGAGCGCGCCGGTCTCCATCCTCGTGTTCACCGGCTCCGGCTGGATCTCCGACAAGCTCGGCATGCTCCGTCCCCTGGTCGCCCTGGCCGCCGTCATCATGAGCGTGGGCCTCGTCGTCGCCGCCACGTCCACCACCATCACCGGCTTCACCATCGCCTGGATGATCTTCGCCATTGGCCAGCCCATGTACCTCACCGTCGACCTCGCCCTGTGCGCCAAGGTACTGCCCAACGAGGCCGACGCGGGCAAGGACATGGCCGTCTTCGGCCTGGCCCTCAACCTTGGTAACGTCCTCGTACCTGCCATCGCCCCGACCCTGCTCGGCCCGGCCTCCGACAACTACCCGCTCCTGTGGGGCGTGGCGGCCGTCCTGTGCGTGGTCGGCGCCCTCCTCATGCCCCTCGTGCGCGGCGTCAAGTGAGACAGGAGAACCTCATGACCAACTCCACCCGGGTGCTGTCCAACACCACCGCCACCGACCCGCTCGGCACCGCCGACGTCCCCGTCACCTTCCCCGAGGACTTCCTGTGGGGCACGGCCACCGCCTCCCACCAGGTTGAGGGCGGCAACGTGGGCAACGACGTCTGGCTCTACGAGCACGTGACGCCCACGATGTACAAGGAGTCCTCCGCGGACGCCTGCGACCACTACCACCGCTACCGCGAGGACATTGCCCTGCTCGCCTCGCTGGGCCTCAACGCCTACCGCTTCTCCCTGGAGTGGAGCCGCATTGAGCCCGCCGAGGGCGAGTTCTCCGCCGTCGCCATCGAGCACTACCGCGACATGCTGCGCGCCTGCCACGAGCACGGCCTGACCCCGCTCGTCACCTACCACCACTTCACCTCGCCGCAGTGGCTCATCGCCAAGGGCGGCTGGGAGTCCGACGAGACCCCCGCCCTCTTCGCCCGTTTCGCACGCCGGGTCACCCAGGAGCTGGGCGATCTCTTCGAGACCGCCTGCACGATGAACGAGCCCAACCTCGCCATCCTCCTGGGCGAGCTCGGCCTGGCCGAGAAGGACCCCGCCGACCGCGTCAAGAATCCCACGTGGGTCGGCGCCGGCCGCGCGCTCGGCATTCCCGCCGAGCAGGTCGCAGGCTTCCAGCTGAGCGCCACCGAGAAGTCCTTCGAGGTCAAGTGCGCCGCCCACAAGGCAGCCGTTGCCGCCATCAAGGCTGTCAAGCCGACGATGCGCGTGGGCTGGACCCTGGCCAACTCCGACTTCCACGCCGCTCCCGGCGGCGAGGAGCGCGTGGCGAGGCTGATCGAGGAAAACAACCTGCGCTACCTGCGCGTGAGCGAGGGCGACGACTTCGTCGGCATCCAGACCTACAACCGCACCCTGCTCGGCCCCGACGGCCCCGCGCCCGCCCCCGAGGGCTCGCTCCTCAACCCCCAGGGCGAGGAGATCTGGCCCTGGGCTATCGGCGCGGTTATCCGCCAGGCCTGGGACACCGTCAAGGTGCCGATCATCGTCACCGAGAACGGTCTCAACACCGCCGACGACGCCCAGCGCGTCGACTTCCTGCGCACCGCCATCGCCGAGGTCGGCAAGTGCGTGAGCGACGGCATCCCCGTGGGCGGCTACATGTGTTGGTCCGCCATGGACAACTTCGAGTGGATCTTCGGCTACGGCCCCAAGTTCGGGATCATCGCCGTGGACCGCGTCACCCAGGAGCGCACCCTCAAGGAGTCCGCGCGCGTGCTCGGCGAGATCGCCCGCAGCAACGGGGCCGTACTCGCCTGAGCCGGAGCTGAGACGAGCGCCCCGGCCGGGCTCAGCTGCGGGGTGCGACGCGTGTACGCTCGACGGCGGGTAAGGAGGGTTCTGGGATGAGCGACAAGGACTGGTCGACGACGGAGCTGTCGGTCCTCTACGACGTGTTCTACGAGTGCGCTACCCGGCTCGGTGGTGAGTACGTGTCTCTGGCGTATGCGGCCGAGGACGCGGGCGATGCAGAGGCGCTGGAGTTCTGGGACGAGCAGGGACGCCTGCTTCAACAAGAGCGGCAGGCCGTGAACCCGGATGATCGCGCGATGATCGTGGCAACGATGAAGCAGTGGGACCGCACGCTTCAGCTGCTACGGCACGCACGTTCTGCCAGGCCTGCGTCGGCAGCTGCGTGATGGACGAGGCGACCAAGCGGAGGGCGTGGAACCGAGCATGCGCCCGGCTGTTCGGTGGGTGCTCTCCGTCGTCGTCGCAGGTGCTGCTGTCGGTGGGGGCTCAGCCGGGTGCCGGGAAGACGCGCGCGATTGGTGCGGCGCTACGCGAGTTCTACCCTGGCGAGAGCCTCGTCGAAGTCATCGGCGATGACCTGCGGCAGTTCCACCCCGACTACCCGGTGCTCTCGCGCTCCTCGGACGCATGACGGAGCGAGATGCACAGGTGCGTCAAGCGGATCAGTCCGGCCGTGAGCGACCGCCTCGGCGCCGTGACCGACCCAACCGATCGCGGTGACGGGATCGCTCGGCCAGACGGACGAGGGTCCTGTCATCGTCACCGCCGTCCCCCAGGCCCGGACGGGCTGGGCCGGGGGTCGGGGCGACGGCGGACGTCGGGGTTGGGTCGACGGCGGGCGGCGGGGCAGGTGCGGGCGACCCTGGTGCGCGCCAGGGGTCTGGGGGCCGGGCAGCAAGAAGGGCGAGGACATCGTTGTCCTCGCCCTGAGAGCGGCCGGGGTGGGTCCCGGGTGGCGCGCCTGAGGTCCGTCAGGCGGCGACGGTCAGTCCTACTGCACCTCGCCCGCGGCGAAGAGGAGCTCCTCGCGGGCGTTGAAGGCGGCGGCGGTCTGAGCGATGAGTTCGAAGAACATGTCGGGTTCCTCTCGGTTGAGTGCTGTCTGAGTGGGCCGGTCTGCCGTGCGGCCGGCACGGCTCACTTCTGCTGCTCGGCCTCGAAGGCACGCTCAGCCTCGAGCTCGCGCGCAGCGGCGGCGCGGATCATGAGGTCGATGTCGAAGATCATGTGCTGTCCCTCCTTCCGTGGTGCGGTGCGTCCTGTTCGTGTCGATCGGTGGGGTCTGTCCCTGTTCCTCCCGACACGCCCAGATTATTGACCGATCGGTAGGGAAGCAATGTCGGAGGCTATGAAGTAGAACATATTGGTAAAGGTCGCTGTGAGGTGTGGTGCCCACGCGGCGGACATCAACCGCGACCACCGTCGACACCGCCGGCGAGATTGGCGGAATTGCACCGTTTCCTGTCGGCAAGTTGAGCCTCCGGGCCGGTCATGTCCGCGACGTGGACACTTCTCGCGCCGGGGGACTGCCAACGAGGATGCGCTCGCGGAGCTGGGTCGGGTCAGGACACCTCTCGCGCCGGGGGACTGCCAGGGGTCGTGACCACCTGGGTGGCCTCGGCCGCGGGCCCCCCGCGCCCGTGCGCGCGCTCCCGCTCTCGCAGTCCGCCCCGCTCCGGCAGGTCGCGCGATCCCCGCGCCTGCGACCGGACTCGGCGCGCGTCGGGTTGATCTCGTTGACAGGCGGTTGATCTCGTTCCCCGCGGGTTGATCTCGTTCCCCGTACGTTGATCTCGTTCGTTGAGGGAACGAGATCAACGGTTCGCGAACGAGATCGACGGCCCTCGAACGAGATCGACGACGGGGGGGGACGAGGCAGAGGATGGAGGTGACCGACAGGGGTCCCGGACGAGCCACCCGCTGCCGCTTGACACACCACATAGGGGCCCCACGCCAGGGGGGCTGCCCGGCTTCACCTGGCCGACTGCGATGGCCGGGAGGATAGGGGCCCCACGCCAGGGGCTGCCCCCTCGGGCCCGTCAGGTCGTCGTCCCACGGGCATGGACGGGCACAGCCGCCGGTCGCGCGCCGCTGGTGTCCACGCGGCGGACATGAACCGTGACCACCGTCGACACCGTCGGCGAGATTGGCGGAATTGCGCCGTTTCCTGTCGGCGGGTCGAGCCTCCGGGCCGGTCATGTCCGCGCCGTGGACACTGGCCACAGCCCCCGCCAACTAGCACGGCGCACGCGCCCACACGCGCACCGCCGCCCAGATCTCCACATCTGGGCGGCGGTGCGCGCGATCGTTGTCGGTGCGTCAGACGAGGTCCGTCTCCACTCCGAAGGCCGTGATGACGGCGCGCAGCTCGTCGTCGGTCACACCCTCACCCAGGCCCCCCGACTGGATGTTGCGCACCTCGTACATGGCGCCCGTCTCCGCGTACTCCGCCTTGTCCACCGCCGCCAGCGGCGAGACGTCAGAGCGCACCATGATCCCGTGCTTGGACCACAGGACGATGACGTGGTCGCGCAGCGCCCGCACATTGTTCTCCATGAGCTCCTGGCCACCGGGCACCATGAAGTCGAGGACCTCGATGCCCTGGGGCAGCTGAACGATCGTCTCCGGCTCCCACCGCAGGATCCGGCGGTTGAACGCGGTGGTCGAGCGGAGCTCCTTGATGTGGCTCAGCTGGACGAGGTAGGGCGGCTGCGCGTGGATGACGGCCTGGAAGTCGACGCCGCGCATGGCGACCTGGTCGTTGTGGACGGCCAGGTGCGAGTTGAACTCGCTCGTGGGTCGCGCGTAGGCCTTGGCCGGGTGCGTGTACCACGTGCCCGTCAGTCCCCCCTCGTCGACGACGAAGGCGGACACGTTCGCCTCGGGCGACTGCGCCACGTCGCGCAGGCGGCAGCCCGAGCCGGTGACGAGGACCGTCCGGCCCGCCAGGGCCGGGGCGGGCAGTGGCAGCTCGGTACCCGGGTGGGCCTGCGGGAAGCGTCCGGCCAGCCCCAGCTCCTCAGCGCCCTTGGCGATCGACACGGAGATGTTGCCAGCGCCGGCCTCCACGGCGCCCATGTGGTCGAGGCGGCGCCCGGCAGCGCCCATCTGGGTGAGGACCTCGTCGAGGCTCAGGTCAGTGCTCATCAGTTCTCGTGACTCCTTGATCGGGGTGGGGTGCTCAGCGGGGTGGGGTGCTCATGACGTGTGGCGCAGGCGGGCAGTGAAGCGCTCGATGAGGTGCAGGCGCTCGCGGTACGGGCTCAGGAAGCCGCCTGCCAGGGGTGTCAGGGCGACGCCGTCGCGCGTGGCGGCGGGCTGCGGGTTCACGGGTGCGCTCATGTCAGGATCCTCCCGATCTCAACTGAGGATCCGCTGCTCGGCGGCGTCCCAGGCGGCGGCCGAGCACGGGGCGGGCGTGTAGGTGGTGATCTCGCTGGAGGCACGCACGAGGCTGCGCAGCTCGGACAGGTCGCCCTCGATGAGCCCCGCGCCACGGGCGGCAACGACCATATTGCCCAGGGCCGTGCCCTCCTTTGGGCCCGCGAGGACCGTCAGGCCGGTCGCGTCCGCCGCCATCTGGCACAGCAGCGAGTTGGCGGTGCCCCCGCCCACCATGTGCAGGACCCGCACCTCGTGCCCCGACAGCGCCGAGGCCTCGCGCACCGCCCGGCGGTAGGCCAGCGCCAGGGACTCGTTGACGCAGCGCACGTACTGTCCGATGCCGCCTGGCAGCGGCTGGCCGGTGGCGCGCGCCCAGGCGTCGATCCGCGCCGCCATGTCCCCGGGCGCGTAGAAGGCGTCGTCGTTAATGTCCACCACTGTGCGCAGCGGCTCGGCGGCAGCGGCCTCGGCGTCGATCTGGGCCCAGGACACCTCCAGGCCCTGCTGCCTCCAGGTACGCACGGCCTCGTTGAGGACCCACAGGCCCATGACGTTCTTGAGGTAGCGGACCGTGCCGTCCACACCGAGCTCGTTGGTGAAATTGGCCGCGCGCGAGGCCTCGGTGAGCACCGGGGCGTCCAGCTCCAGGCCCACCAGGGACCAGGTCCCGCAGGAGACGTAGGCGAAGTCGCGGCCCTCGGCGGGCACGGCCGCCACGGCGGAGGCCGTGTCGTGGCTGCCGACGGCGATGACCGGCGTCGGCCGACCGTCCGGACCGAAGAGGTCCAGCACTTCCGGGCGGACCGTGCCGATGAGTGTGCCCGGCTCGACGAGGTCGGGCAGGATGCCGCAGACGTCCACCCCCATCTCCTGACGCAGGCGGGCGATGAGGGGCTGGGACCAGGTGCGGGTGCGCGCGTCCACCAGGCCGGTGGTCGAGGCGTTGGTGACCTCGGCGACCTGGCGTCCCGTGAGCCAGGAGCACAGCAGGTCGGGCAGGAGGAGCATGCGCCGGTCGGTGGCGCCGGGCGGCAGAGCGCCGTCGCGCGCCTCGGCGATGAGCTGGAAGACCGTGTTGAAGTCCTGTACCTGCAGTCCGTTGACGGCGTACACGTCCTTAGCGGGGATGCGCGCGAAGAGCTCGGCGGGCACGCCCTTGGTGCGCTCGGATCGGTAGGCGGCCACCTGCCCGGCGAGCACGCCAGAGTCGCGCACCAGGCCGTAGTCGACCGCCCAGGTGTCCACCCCGATGGCGGACAGGGGGCCGACGTCGCGCACGGAGGCGAGCAGCCCCTCACGGACCTCGTTCCACAGGTGCAGCACGTCCCAGTACAGGCGCTCGCCCTGCATGGTGGGCAGGGGGATGACGCCGTTGGCGAAGCGTCGCGTCTCGGTCAGGGTGATCCTGCCGGCGTCGAGAGTGCCGACCATGACCCGTCCGGAGGACGCGCCGAGGTCGACGGCGGCGACGTGGAGGGGGGCGGTCATGAGGTGGTCCTGTCTCTGCTGTGGCGGTGGTCGGGTTGGGGCAGTGGGGGCCGACGGCGGTGGTGGGGCCGGGCGGCCGGACGCGTTCGGCGGCTGGTGGACCGGGTGACGGCGGTGGTGGGGCGGAGTGCACCGGCCGCCGTCGGCCCTCAGCAGACGGGGTCAGGCGCCCCAGCCTGCGGCGTCACCGCCCACGCGCTCGACGCGCACCCGCTCGAGGTAACCGGAGTCGAGGAAGGCCCTCATCGGGTCCGCGGGCAGGCCCTGGGACTCGCGCAGCTCGGCGAGCAGCGGGCGCACGTCGGTGCTGAAGGCCTCGGTGAGGACGTCGTTGGCGCCCAGGACGTCACCAGCGGTTTGCGCCGCCCGCAGCGCCTCGCGGTCCACGAGCAGCGCCTTGGCGGTGGCCTCCTGGACGTTGGTCGCCGAGCGGATCTCACCGGGGATCTTCTCCTCGAGGTTGTGGCACTGGTCGAGCATGAAGTTGACGCCCGAGTCGGGGGCCAGTGCCCCGGCCGAGACGATCTCGTTCATGATGCGGAAGAGCTGGTACGGGTCCGCCGCACCGACGATGAGGTCGTCGTCGGCGTAGAAGCGCGAGTTGAAGTCGAAAGCGCCCAGGCGGCCCAGGCGCAGGAGCTGGGCGACGATGAACTCGATGTTCGTGCCCGGGGCGTGGTGGCCGGTGTCGAGGACGACCTTCGCCCGCCCGCCCAGCGCGAGGCAGTGCACGAGGGCGGTGCCCCAGTCCGGCACGTCGGTGTGGTAAAAGGCCGGCTCGAAGAACTTGTACTCCAGGACCAGTTGCTGGTCCGGGCCCAGGTGGGAGTAGATCTGCGTGAGGGAGTCGGCCAGGCGGTCCTGGCGCTCACGGATGGAGTCCTGGCCCGGGTAGTTCGTGCCGTCGGCGAGCCAGATCTTGAGGGCGGGGGCGCCGGTGGCGCGCATGATGTCGATGCACTCGAGGTGGTGGGCGATGGCCTTGGCGCGGATGCGCTCGTCGGAGTTGGTGAGAGAGCCGAGCTTGTAGTCCTCGTCCTGGAAGACGTTGGAGTTGATCGTGCCGATGGTGATGCCCTGGTCCTCGGCGTGGCGGCGTAGCGCGTCGTAGTCGTCGACCGTGTCCCACGGGATGTGCAGGGAGATGCGCGGGGTGACGCCGGTGAGGCGGTGGACCTCGGCGACGTCGTCGATCTTCTCGAAGGGGTTTCGGGGCACGCCCGCGGTGGTGAAGACGCGAAAGCGCGTGCCGGAGTTGCCGAAGGCCCAGCTGGGCAGTTCGATGGACTGGGTTTCGAGGAGGCTGCGGGCCTCAGGGCTGAGGTCGGCGAGAGTGGGGGTGGGCATGAGGTTCTCCGTTCTGCGTGGTCGAGGTGTGCAGCGGGTGGTGCGGACGGTGGATGGATGGTGTGAGCGGCCCGACGCGCTCAGGCGTTCTCGTTGGTGATGCGCTCGCCGTAGCGCTCCAGCTCGATGTCCTCCAGGGACTTGCCCTGGGTGCGCGGTGCGCCGATGGTGCCCACGATCGTGGCGATGACGAGGAAGCCGATGAGGATGAGCCCGTCGATCATGAGCCCGTTCGGTCGGGCCAGAATGACCGGGAAGACGAGCGAGATGCACCCGGAGGCCAGCCGCACGATGAAGAAGACGATGCCCTGGGCGCCCGAGCGGTAGGGGGTGGCGAACAGCTCGGGGGACCACACCGAGTAGAAGGCCTGGGCGGAGGGACCCGCCGACAGACCCCAGATGATGGTGTAGCCGAAGGCCGTCCAGGCCGCGTCCGAGGGACCGAAGACAAGCACGACCCAGGACATGATCGCCAGAGCGCCGCCCCCGAGGTAGTGCCAGCGGTAGGGGACACGGTCCACGATGTGCATGAAGACCAGGGTGGAGACGATGACGAAGCCCCACGAGAGCATGGAGAACAGGTTGGTCTGCAGAGTCTCGTAGCCCATCGAGTCCAGGATTGTGGGCAGGAAGATGCCGTTCTGGCTGGCCGCCTGGTTCCAGCAGGTGTAGATGACGGCCAGGAAGACCAGGGCGGTGATGTTGACGCGACGCGACAGCAGCTTGCGGAAGGCCTCCCACATCGACGGCGGCTTGGCGGTGGCGCCGCCCTTGGCGTTCTCCCAGGTCTCGGACTCCTCCAGGCCACGGCGGATCCACCAGGTGATGAGGGCGATGACGACGAGGTGGGCGAAGATCAGGCGCGAGCCGAGCAGCCCCAGGGGGGTGAGGGCGGAGGCCAGGCCGAATCCGATGAAGGGCCCGAAGGACCAGGCCAGCTGGGTGGCCCCGATGTGCTTGCCGCGCTGGTCGGTGGGGGCGAACTCGGCGATGTACGTCCAGCCCGCGGGCACGGAGGCCCCCACCGCCAGGCCGACGACGATGAAGCCGACGAAGAGCATCGGCAGGTTCGCGGTGAAGACGACGATGAGCCCACCCAGTGCGTAGAGCAGCAGGTCGTAGGTGTAGATGAACTTGCGTCCGTACTTGTCGCACAGGGGGCCGCCGATGAGGGCGCCGATCGCGGCGCCGAAGGCATTGGCGCTGAAGGCGGCCAGGAGCCCGGCGATCGTCCCGTCGTCCTGAGGGAAGTAGGCCTCCTTCCAGAAGACGAGTGATGTGGCGATGGCGATGATGGAGCCGGAGTCGATGTAGTTGGACATCGAGACGGCTGCGGTGGCCTTCCAGCCGGTCAGTGGCGTGCGAGCCATGGCTGAACTCCTCGGGTCGTGGGGGTGGGGCGGGGACGCCTCAGGCGAGGTAGAAGTACTGGTGCAGGACCTCGGCGGCGCCGCCGTCGGGTTGGACGAAGTACTGGGCCATCTCGGCCTGCCAGCGGGTGTTGACCTCCTGGGCGGACATGGCGTCCATCGCGGCCGCGGTGTCGTCGGCCTCGAAGTAGCCGACGACGAGCCCGTCCTCGGGGCGCAGGAACAGGGAGTAGTGGCGCCAGCCGCAGTCGGTCAGGGCTTGACGCATCTCCTGCCACACACGCTGGTGGATCTCGACGTACTCGGTGAGTCGCTCGGGGCGTACGTGCAGCAGGAAGCAGCAGCGCTGTGGTGAGGCCTGGGTGGTGGAGGTCAGCTGGGCTGACAGGGTGGTGGTGCTCATGACGTCCTTGTCCGTGGAGCAGAAGGTGTTTAAACGATTCAAGGCGCACTGTAGGACGGTTTGAAGCGTTTCACAAGGGGGTGGTGGGGCCGCTCCACCCTCGTGGCGCCGACGGCGAGGACAGGGCGGGCCCTAGCATGGCGGCTGTGACAGCCCCGTGGTCAGGAGGCTCATGATGGACGCTGCGAGCGCGGGCACACCCGCGAAGGACGCACACACCGCCCCCAAGGGCGCTCCGGCAACACCTCGCCCCTCTGTGCGAGATGTCGCCGCCCTCGCCGGAGTGAGCGTGGGCACGGTCTCCCACGTGCTCAACCACCCCGAGCGTGTCGCCGGCGCCACCCGGGAGCGTGTGGAGAGCGCCATTGACGAGCTCGGCTTCGTCCGCTCCGAGACTGCCCGCCGCCTGCGCCGCGGCGGCTCCTCCCTCGTCGGCGTCCTCGTCCACGACATCTCCAACCCCTTCTTCACTGAGGCTGCCCGCGGCATTGAGGATCGCCTGCGCGAGAGCAGGCGCCTGCCCATGATCGCCTCCACGGACTCGGACCCCGAGCGCGAGCGCGAGCTCATGGCCCTGCTCGCCTCCATGGACGTGCACGGCGTCATCGTCACTCCCTCCGCCTCCACGCTGGGCAACCTTGCCGTGCTCGGCGGACGCGGCATCCGCGTCGTCCTCATGGACCACCCGCCGATCTCCGCCGAGATATCCACCGTCTCCGGCGACGATGTCGCAGGCGCCCGGGCCGCCATCGAGCACCTGCTGTCGCTCGGCCACCGGCGCATCGGCCTCATCAACGGGCCCCTCACCGTCCGTCAGTCGGTCGACCGGCGCGACGGCGTCGTCCGGGCCCTGACCGAGGCCGGGCTTGACCTGGCCGACTGCCTTATCGAGGTGGAGGCCGTCGCCGACGGCGTCGGATACACCGCGGCTGCCGGTGCGGCCGGGGTTCGGGTGCTGCTGGATGACGCGCGGCCACCGTCGGCCCTCTTCTGTGCCAACGACCAGATCGCGATCGGTGCCATGCGCGTGCTGCGCGAGAGGGGCCTGAGCATCCCGGGCGACGTCGCCATCGTCGGGTACGACGACGTGTCCGTCGCCTCCGAGCTCATCACCCCGCTGACGAGCGTGCGCCAGCCGCTGGCGGAGATCGGTCGGGCCGCGGCCGACCTCCTGCTCGCCGACGGTGGCTCAGTTGCGCACGTCGTCTTCCCGCCCGAGCTCGTCGTGCGCGAGTCCACGCTCGGCCGGTGACGTACGTGCTCGCCCTGCGACTGCGGGGTGGGCTTTGGTGGCGATGTCGGCCCCGAGTTCGGCGATGAGTGCCTGGCCCCTGGGTGCTGGGTGGGGGCTGCACGCTCATGTGACTGGTGTGATTTGACCGATTCGGACTTTTCGTTGGTATTCCGCGGATTGAGTCCTGTGGTCGGAATCCGTCTCTGAGGCTCCCATGTGCATGGACCTTGCCCATGCACATGGGAGCCGAACGACGTGAGAACGTCGAGACAGAAGACCGCAGGATTCCGCGGATTCTGTCCGAGGTCGGTAGGCGTGAGCGTGCATGAGCGTGCGACCCGGGCAGTGTGGTCTTCGCGGGGACCGCCGCCACACACCACGAGACGTGCTCCCGACGTCCTGCTGCACGCCGATGGGCGCCACGTGCGCGGCTGAACCGCTGTTGGTGAGGGGGTCGGTGGCGGTGCGTGCGGTGGTTGTCCCCTGGGCGCGCTGGCAGGGCAAAGGCCCCCGGTCGTGTGACCGGGGGCCTTTGGGGTGGTTGTTGTCAGGAGTTGTTGGTGGTGTTGGCTGCCTTGCGGCGGCGGACGGTGGCGATGGCCAGGAGGCCGGCGGTGCCTAGGACGCCTGCCCCGGTCAGCAGGGCCGTGACGTCGGCGCCTGTGCGTGCCAGGGAGGGCGGGGTGGTGACGGTGACGGTCTGGCCCTTGTCGTTCAGGTCCTCGTGGGAGGCCAGGACCTCGGTCTCGGAGCCGGGGACGTAGGCCGTCTCGAAGGCGACCAGGTCGTGGCCGGGCAGGTTCGTGGTGTCGACCTGGAACGGGATCACGGCGCAGTCCTGGGCGGTCTTGGGTGTGAAGGTGGTGCGCACCTGGGTGCCGGGCACCTCCTTTCCGGTGGCGCGGTCCATGAGGCGGCCGGCGATGATGTACTCACGGCCCGGCTCGAAGGTCAGGTCGTTGGTCGGGCAGACGGTGTCCTCCAGCTCGACGGTGCCTGGGTCCACGACCTTGTCGCCGTCAGCCTTGTCGGTCAGCGTCGTGCCGATGCCGGGGGTGGTGCCGCCCTTGACGGTCTGGCCCTCGTCCTTGGTGTCCTCGTGGGTGGCCACGACGTGGCCGCCCAGGCTCACCTTCTCGAACATGACGACCGAGCGGTCGCGGATGGCGGCCGCGGGCAGGGTCACGTCCACCAGGCCGCAGTCCTGGGCGGTGTTGGGTGTGAAGGTGGCGGTGCCGGTGTAGGGGTTGCCGTCGGCGTCGGTGTAGGGCTCGCCGGTGGCGGGGTCCACGGCCGTGGCGGTCAGTGTGTACTCGTGGCCGGGCACCAGGGGTGCGTCGGGGTCCTGGCAGACCTTGTCGGTGATGGTCACGGGGCCGCCGGAGGACATCTGCTTGTCGCCGTCGAGCTGGTCGGTGGCGGTGGTGCCCACGCGCGGCTGGCGGACGGTGACGGTCTGGTTCTTGTCGGTCACGTCGGCGTGGGTGGCCACCTCCTTGCCGTTGTGGGCGACGGACTCGAACATGACCACCGAGGAGCCGGCCAGGGCCTCGCCGGGCAGGGTCACGTCGACGACCGCGCAGTCGGCGGGGCCGGTGGGTGTGAAGGTGGCGGTGCCGGTGTAGGGCTTGCCGTCGGCGTCGGTGTAGGGCTCGCCGGTGGCGGGGTCCACGGCCGTGGCGGTCAGTGTGTACTCACGGCCGGGCACCAGGGGCGCGTCGGGGTCCTGGCAGACCTTGTCGGAGATGGTCACGGGGCCGCCGGGCTCGAGGACCTTGTCCCCGTCGGCCTTGTCGGTGGCGGTGGTGCCGATGCGGGCAGGACCGTAGATGACCTCGATGCGGCCCCGGGGACCCTCGACCCACTCGGAGTCGCTCTCGGGACGGTTGCCGTAGGTGATGGTGTCCTGCGTCTTGTGATCAGTGGCGCTGAGCAGGGTCAGCGTCTTGCGGGAGGTCTTGAACCACTGCTTGATGGTGACCTCGCCCTCGCCGGTGCCGGTCCAGGAGGCGGACAGGGCCTCGGCCGTGGTGGTGCCGGTCCAGGTGTTGGTGCCGGTGGCGTCGAAGACGGCCGGGCCCTCGAGGGTGATCTGGAAGGGGACCCCGGCGACGTTCTCGCCGGCCTCATTGGTCACGCGCACGCCCGTGATGTTGCCGTGACGGGTCTTGTCGCCCTCCACGACCATGGCCGTGAAGCCCTGCACGTTCGAGGCGCGGGCGGCCTCGACCATGACGCGGGCCTGCTCATAGATGTCGGGCGCGCCCGCCTGGACGTCGGCGATGAGCTGCGGGACGTAGTTCGACGGGTCGCCGTACTTGTCCGTCCCGTGGTGGCGCTCGAAGTTGGCGTGGATGAGCATGGAGATCGCGGCGTTGTTGAGCGAGCGCACGTCGCCGGACTCACCTGTCGCGTCCACGTTGTAGGTCTTGAGGATCCAGGCCATCTGGGGCGTGGTCACGCTCATGGCCGTGTCAGTGTTGTAGCCCGTGGTCTCCTCCAGGGTGATGGGCGAGACCACGTCGTCGGCCACGGGGTTGAATTTCCACATGTGCGTGCACCACACGTCGAAGCCCTGCTCGACGCCGCTGGGCGGCAGGTAGGGGCCCAGCCAGAAGCCGGCTCCCGACGCGTCCTGTTCACCCACGGAGGTGGGCACGAAGCGGCCGTAGGAGCCCTGGAAGTTCTGCTCAGCGCGGGCCTGAGGAGCCAGCACGGCAGAGACGGCGGTCACGGCGAAGGTGACGGCCAGCAGAACAAGAACGGTGAGCGTCTTTCTGCGCCGCAGGGGGTGGTAGGTCGGGGGGGGTAGAGGTTGAGTTCAAGGTGGTTTCCTTTTTGTCATGGGAGTGGTGTCAGCCGCAGGCGCCCCACAGGCGTTGCCCTGTGCCAGCCTCCCAGCGGGTGTCCATCTCCTCAGTCACGACCCAAGCTCCTGTCGTCGTGGCTCTCGTCGAGCCCAACGTCACTCGTGTCGGCGTCGGTGGCAGGACGTCCTGCCTCGGCGCGGCGGGAACTGCTGCGTCCGGCTCAGTATAGCCAGCCGGAGGTGTCTCCGCTGTTCAGGCCTGCACCATAGGTGTGAAAACCGCCACTGAGCTACGACCAGCCTGGGCCGACCCTGTACCTATCCGTGGTCGCTGGATGAGGCCGGGCACCTGGCCCTGGCGCGGGCGGTCGGCGTGTCACCCGCGTCTGCCTGCTAGCCTGTGCTCACGGTTTTTCTTAGGAGTGAGGCCGCGCGAGCCGGACGTCAGGGCGTCCGGCTCCGGCGTGCCTGGCCGGGGACGACAGCCTTCCCTACGAACCGAGGACAAACCGTGAACCACCAGGACGTGTCCGACCTCCTGTGCGCCGACGGCGGTTCAGTTGCGCACGTGGTGTCTATTGGCGTGCAGGTTGTCCTGCGGATGTCCTGAGACATCGGTGACAGTTCTGCCTCAAGTCTGCCTCAAGACGTCGGTGTGCCTTCGAGCCGGGGGCACACCGACGCCGACGGGGTGCGGCAGGATCAGCGGTTGTCGAAGTGGGAGTCGAAGGCGGCGTCGGGCAGGTCGTAGACGTGGCTCCGGGCGTACGCGAGGGCGAGGGGAGCGCCGGTCAGGCGGTCCATGCCGGAGTCTTCCCACTCAATCGAGATGGGGCCGGTGTAGCCGATCTGGTTGAGGGTGCGGAAGTAGCCGTCGAGGTCGGCGTCGCCCAGACCGGCGGAGACGAAGGTCCAGCCGCGGCGCGGGTCGTCCCAGGGCAGGTGGCTGGACAGGCGGCCGTTGCGTCCGTCGAAGTGGGTCTTGGTGTCCTTGCAGTGGACGTGGTAGATGCGGTCGGCGAAGTCGGTGAGGAAGACGGCGGGGTCGATACCCTGCCAGATCATGTGGGAGGGGTCCCAGTTGATGCCGAAGGCCTCGCGGTGATCGATAGCCTCGAGGGTGGCCTTGGTGGTCCAGTAGTCGTAGGCGATCTCGCTGGGGTGGACCTCAAGGGCGAAGGTGACGCCCTCGGAGTCGAAGACGTCCATGATGGGGTTGAAGCGGCGGGCGAAGTCCTCGTAACCGTCGGCGATGACGTCGCTTCCGACCGGCGGGTACATCGCGACGTACTTCCAGATCTTGGAGCCGGTGAACCCCGTGACGACCTTGGCGCCGAGCTTGGCGGCGACCTGGGCGGTGAGCGTGAGCTCCTCGGCGGCCCTCTGACGCACACCCTCGGCGTCGGACTCGCCGGCGCCCCAGACGCGCTCGTTCAGCAGACCGCGGTGGCGGAAGTCGATGGGGTCGTCGCACACGGCCTGGCCGGTGGAGTGGTTGGAGATGGCGTAGACCTCAAGGTTGTGACGCGCCAGGTTGTCCTTCCAAGCGCGGCAGTAGTCGTCATCCTCGGCGGCGCGGTAGACGTCGAGGTGGTCGCCGGCTACGGGGACCTCCAGGCCGTCGAAGCCCCAGCGCTGGGCCAGGTCGCACACCTGCTCGAAGGGCAGGTCCACCCACTGGCCGGTGAAGAGATTGATGTTCCTGGGCATGACACTGCTCCTTCGCAGACGAGATGAGGGCGACGACGGCGGTCGCGGTGGTGTGACGGTAGGCACCCTGGGTGCCTCCGAACCAGGCATCACCCACCCACTTCTGCGTGGTGGGAGCAGAAGCGGGCGCCGCCGGGCGACGCCTCAGGCCCCGCGCTCGGACAGTCAGGCGAAGGAGGCTCTGCCCGCGTCGCGGACGTCGCCGTCGTCGAACGTGATGACCGTGACCGGGTCCCGTCGGCCCGTCTCAGCGGCGCGCGCCGTCGAAGAGCGCCGAGACGGCCAGGACGGCCGCCCCACGGCGTTCGTCCTCAAGCCCCTCCGACGTCACCGAGATCCTGAGGTTCCGCGTCGCCAGACCCAGGGCCCGCTCCTTAACGATCCGCTGCGCGACCTCGAGGAAGATCGGGCAGGCCTGCGGCATGGGGCCGGCCAGCACCACTCGGGCCGGGTTGAGCAGGGAGACAAGCATCGCCAGCGCATCACCCACCGCCGTCGCCGAACGGACCGTGAGCGTCAGGCACTCCGTGTCCCCGGCGGCGACCCCCGTGATGACATCCTCGATGCTCAGCTCTCCGGCCTGCTCAAGACGCCCACGCAGGAAGGGGCTCACACCGTCGTTGGCGGCGCGGCGCGCATCGCGCAGCACCGCCCAGCCACCCGCGACCGCCTCCAGGCAGCCCGTGCGCCCGCAGCGGCAGATCACCTGGTCGCTCGTCGTTACCCGCACGTGCCCGATGTCCCCGGCGGCGCCGTCGGCCCCGTGGTGGATGCGGCCGGAGGCCAGCAGTCCCGCGCCGATGCCGGTACCGACCTGCACGTAGAGCAGGTCCTCGCTCATGTCCTGGCGCTCGGCGGCCGCCGCGAGGAAGCCGGTGAGCATGACGTTGACGTCATTGTCGACGACGACCGGCACCCCCAGCAGCGCCTGGACGGTCCCGACGACGTCGAAACCGTCCCAGCCGGGCATGATCGGTGGGGCGATGGGGCGGCCGCTGTGCCTGTCGACCGGGCCGGTGAGGGAGATCCCGGCGACCCTCACCTGGCCGTGCGCGGGCCAGTCCTTCTCGGCGCGGGCCAGGAGCACCCTGAGGCGGGCGGCAGCCTCGGCGAGCGTGGCCTCAGGGCCGCGAGCGATTGGCCAGTCCACGACCTCGGAGACGAGGGTGGCGCCGGACAAGTCCGCGACCGCCAGGCGCAGGGTCGTGGTGTGCACGCCGATGGCCAGGGCAAGGCCGGCCTCCGCCCGGAAACGCCAGGTTGCTGGGGCGCGGCCGCCTGTGGAGGGGGCGGAGCCGTTCGGGGTCAGCAGGCCCGCGTCCACGGCGTCATTGATGAGCACGGAGACGGTGTTGCGGCCCATGCCGGTGGCCTCCGCGATGGCCTGGCGGGTGACGGCGCGGCCCGTGCGGATGAGGTTGGTGACCGTCAGGACGTCGGGGGAGACCCCGGCCAGTGGGTGGGCGGGTGCAGTGGTGGAGGGCGTGTGCGCCATGTCAGTGCCCGTCGTGCGGTGGATGAGGCGGCGAGTGAGCGCCGACCCGATTGTATGGCCCGGGCGTGCTTCAGCGGTGATCGTGCACAAGTCCGACGATGTCCGTGTTCCGCCTGCCCCGCCCGCGCCACATATGCACTTAACATGCATAAGTGGTGCGTCCAGGCCTGGTTCGGTCCTCGCCGTCGTCATAACCTCAACGCAGCCCGGGGACGTCACCCGACAACATCCCGGCAGCCGCGGCTACCACGCACGGGCCATCCTGCCCGTGGGTCTGCCGGCCGCACGATCCCCCAAGGACGGGGGAGCTCCGACGAAGGGACGGTTTCATGGCCATCAAGACGGGCGTGTCGCTGTACTCGCTCCAGGACGCCTACGGCCGTGGAGGCCTCGGGGTGGACGGCGTGCTCGACGCCGTCGCCGCCACCGGCACGCAGGGCGTGGAGATCCTCTCCGACCAGATGGTGCGCGGCGCCGCCCGCGCCACCGACGAGACCATCGACGCCTTCAACGCCTCGCTTGACCGCTCTGGCCTGACGCGCGTCGCCAACGACATCTTCATCAACTCCTCGCTGTACAAGAACCGCTGGCTCACCCTCGAGGAGCAGTGCGAGCTGCTGGCCGCGGACCTGCGCCTGACCCACCGCCTCGGCTTCCACCTCGTGCGCGTCGTGTCCCAGACGGACCCCGGCGTCATCCGCCGCGTGCTGCCCCTGGCGGAGAAGCTCGACGTCGCCCTGGCCGTCGAGGTCCACGCCGGCATGAGCTTCGACCACCCGCTGACCGCCGCCTGGATCGAGGAGATGAAGACCGTCAAGCACCCGCTTGTGGGCCTCGTCGTCGACTTCGGCATCTACTGCCAGCGGCACCCGCGTGTGTCAACCCGCTACTTCCAGCAGGCCCTGGGGGTCAACGACGACGTCGTCGCCTACATCGACGACATCTTCGCCTCGGGCACGGACCCGCGCCAGTTCTTCCCCCGTCACCCGGACAACCCGGACGACTACATGTTCCCGGAGGAGCTGACCCGCCACTTCAAGCACTTCCAGGACCGCTTCTACTGCATGATGTCGACCGGCTACGAGAACACGAGCCTCGACACCCTCGACGAGTTCGCCCCCTACATCAAGTCCTTCCACGGCAAGTTCTGGGAGGTCACGGACGAGGGCGAGGAGTACTCGATCGACTACGGGCGCGTCTTCGAGCGCCTCAACCGGATCGGCTGGGACGGCTTCGTCTGCTCCGAGTACGAGGGCCAGCGCTTCGCCCTGCCCGGCGAGCCCATCCACGACATCGAGCAGGTCGCCAAGCACCAGGCCATGATGCGCGCGCACCTCAACGACGGCCTCAACTGAAAGCGAGAAGGAAGCATGTTCGACGGCTACATCTTCACCGAGGGCTCCCTCTCCAATGTCGAGGTTGACGGCAAGGTCATCGGCTACGAGATGCGCACCCGCATCCCCTACTACCGCGGCATCCCCCTGTCGATGGTCCACGACGTCGAGGTCGAGGTTGATGGCACCGCGGTCCCGCGCGAGGACATCCGCTTCACCGCCGACGGCGGTGAGCACTGGTGGACCCTGGCCGAGATGGAGACGGTGACAACCTTCCGCTGGGAGTACGAGGACGAGGCCACCGTGCGCGTCCTGGCCCCCGGCGGCCTTGCCCCGGGTGACCACGAGGTCCTGCTGCGCGTGTCCGCACGCGTCGCCTACATTCCCGTCCCCTTCTCCGGCGAGATGCGCCGGAGGGTCACCATCGGCTGAGCCCTCCCCCTCCATCTCCACCGCCGAGCCCCGAGCTTTCACGCCGACACCTGAGGCCTCTCGTCAGGTCTCAGCGTGAAAGCTCGGGGCTCACGCACACCTGAAAGGAACATGTCATGTCCTGCACCCCCGCGACCCCAGGGCTCCTGCTCGGCGGCCAGCTCCACAACTCCACGTCCTCCGACCTCGCCCGGGCCCGGGAGGTCTTCGACCGGGTGGTCGCGCTCGGCGGCAACGCCGTGACGGCCACCGTCTCCTGGCACCTCGTCGAGCCGGAGGAGGGCGTCTACGACTTCAGCGGCGTCGACCCGCTCGTCGACATGGCGCGCGAGCGCGGGCTCGCCCTCACCCTGCTGTGGTTCGGCGCCTACAAGAACGCCGCCTCCACCTACGCCCCCCGCTGGGTGCGTGCGGATGCCTCGCGCTTCCCGCGCGCCGAGCTCGGAGCGGCGAGCGCCGGCCCGAGCGCCTTCTCCCGCCCCGGGACGCCGGTCCTGTCCGTCTTCTCCGCCGAGCTGCGCGCCGCCGACCGCCGCGCCTTCGAGGCCCTGACGGCGCACCTGGCCTCCACCGGCGCCGCGCAGGCCGACGGCGGCCCGCTCGTCATGCTCCAGGTCGAGAACGAGACCGGCCTGCTCGGAGCCGGACGAGACCACAGCGCCGTCGCCAACGCCGCCTGGGCGGCGCAGGTGCCGACGACCCTCACCGATTGGCTGGCCGCCCACCCCGACGCTCGGGGGACCGCCGCGCGCCTGTGGCGCGAGCACGGGTCCCGCTCCGCGGGCACGTGGGCCGAGCTCTTCGGCCAGGACGCCTGGGCCGAGGAGACCTTCATGGCGGCGGGCTTCGCCGCCTACTGCGGTGAGCTGGCGGCGGCCGGGGCCGAGCGCCTGGACGTGACGTACTACGCCAACGCCTGGCTCGGCCCGCAGCCCGGCCAGGACCTGCCCGGCCAGTACCCGTCCGGCGGCCCCGTCGGCGGCCAGGTCGACGTGTGGAGGGCGCTGGCGCCCGCGCTCGCCTTCCTCGGCCCGGACGTCTACGTCGACGACGTCAAGACCGCGCTGGCCCCCTACGTCCGCGGCGACAACGCGCTGGTCGTGCCGGAGTCGCGCCTGGCGGTCGGCAACCTGTTCTGGGCGCTGGGATCGGGCGCCGTCGCCTTCAGCGTCTTCGGCGTCGACGACGTGCGCACCGACGGACAGCTGGCCGCCGCCTACCGCCTCCTCGGTGGGGCGGGCGAGGTCATCCGCGCCGCCCAGCGCGAGGGGCGCGTGCGCCCCGTGCTGCTGGAGTCCGGCGAGAGCGCCGTTGTCGAGCTGGGTGGGCTGAGGTGGACGCTGCGCGGCAGCATGGACGTGCTCAAGGCGATGTTCCTCGACGCGGGCGTCGCCGTGCGCACCGAGGCCGCCGAGGCCCCGAGCGAGTCCGTGGGTGACGCGCTCGTCACCTCCCCGGCGGACACGCGAGCCACGGCCGTGCTCGTCGACCTCGGCGGTGACGAGCTGCTCGCCATCGGCCAGGGGCTCATGTTCGAGGTCGAGGGGGCGGACGGCTCGCTCGTCGAGATCGACGACGCATGGGAGGGCGCCTACGTTGACGGCGCCTGGGTTGCCGGGCGCAACCTCAACGGGGACGAGCGGCTCAACCTGCTGCCGCCCGACTCGCTGGGCGCGGTGCGCCTGAGGGTGCTGCGCCGCGGCTGAGCGCCGCGCCTGCCCCTCCGGCCCGGGTACCTGCCCCTCCGGCCCGGGTACCTGCCCCTCCGGCCCGGGTGCCCGCCCCTCCGGCCCGCCATCACCCAAGGTTGCACTCATCTCACAGCTTTGCACGCGTGAAAAGCTGTGAGATGAGTGCAACCTTGTGAGGTCGGCGGTGGCTGAGGTCGGCGGTGGCTGGGGTCGGCGTCGGCTGAGGTCGGCGGTGGTTCAGGATGTGGGCGGAGTCGCGGAGCCCGCCTCCGCCAAGAGGAGGGTGAGGGCGTCGATCAGGTCCGGGATGTCGGACACGGCTGTGTCGTAGACCCTCTCGTCAACCACTGTGGCGTAGCCGTGGATCAGAATGTTGCGCATCCCCACGGCTTCTGCCAGTCGCGGGACGCGAGCAGCAGTGCTCGGATCGATGTGGCGGAGTCTGCCCAATGCCTCGCCGGCAATCTCGAACTCGCGTTCGACCGCGCGGCGGCGGAGGGCATCCTCGAGGTAGTCCGACCGATCAACTCCGGCGATGAAGTGAGAGATCGCCGTAGCGGCTGAGCGCGCGTCCCAGAGGAGTGCTGCCGAGTCAGGATGCATAGACGTCGACTGCCTCGGCGAGCGCGCGACTCGCAAAGTAGGGATTGCGTATGGCTCGTGACTCCACCAGATCGACGCGCCGCCTCGAGATGCGCTCGAGCTCCTTCTGGAGGGCGAGCACGGGCGCGATCCCACGACGCGCATCCGGGCCGAAGTCGACCAGGAAGTCGAGGTCACTGGTGGCCGGGTTGAAGGAGTTGTCGGTCGCGGAGCCGAACAGCCGGAGCCGCACCACACCGTGGCGTTCGCACACCTCGGCGAGCGCCACGCGATCCAGTGGGAGCGTAGCCGACATGGTGCGAGGGTACCAGCGGACTCACACAGTTGCACCGGTCTCACGGCTGTGCACGTGTGCAAAGCTGTGAGATGAGTGCAACCTTGTGAGGTCAGTGGTGGGGCCGTCTCGTGAGGGCGGTGGTGGGACTGCCTTGTGAGGACAGTGGTGGGACGGTGTGAGTGCGGTGGTGGGTGCAGCTTCAGGCGTCCTGGCGCTTGTGGGTGACGAGCTCGTCGACGCCGACCGGTGAGCCGTGGGCGAGCCAGGTGTGCATGACGTGAGGGGACAGGAGGCGGTCGGCGGCCAGGCGACAGGCGCCGATGAGGGCGTCGTCCGGGTCGCCCATCCGGATGCGCAGGCGTTCCGACGTTGAAGGCAGCACCCGTCGGCGCAGCGCCTGGCCGACGACCTGAGCGAAGAGCTGCCCCGACGCCGTAACGTCACCGCCCAGCACGATCTCGCCGGGGTTGTACGTCGTCGTCACGACCGCCAGAACGATGGCAAGGCGGTCGGCCGCCTCCGTCGCGATGCGCACGCAGACCCGATCGCCCTGGGCGACGCCGCGAAAGACGTCGATGTCGCGGATCTCGTTCTGCTTGCTCATGACCGCACGCAGGTAGGAGGAGGTTTTCAGCGCCTGCGGCGTGGAGGCGGCCTGCTCCATCGCGCCGCCGGAGACGACAGTCTCCAGGCAGCCCCGTCGGCCGCAGCGGCACGATGGCCCGCTCGCCCCGGCCATCTGGATGTGGGCGATCTCGCCGGAGGCAGCGCCCGCCCCGCGGTGCACCTGCCCGGAGGAGACGATGCCCATGCCCAGTCCCAGGGAGAAGCGGATGTAGAGCAGGTCCTTGGGTGCGCCTACGCGTGAGGCTGCGGCCAGGGCCATGAGGTTGACCTCGTCGTCGACCCACACGGACAACTGGAGGGCTTCGGCGAGTGTGCGGCGCAGTGGCAGACCGGTCCAGCTGGTGAGGCCGTTGGTGCCGGCCACGGGGCGCACGATGCTGCCGTCGCGGAAGTCGACGGGTGTGGGCAGGCCGACACCGACGCCCCACGGCGGGGGCAGGTCCGGGCGGGCGGAGCGCAGGGTGGTCAGGTGTCCGACGGCGTCAGCGAGCACCTGGGCGGGCTCGTCGAGGAGCCCGGCGTCCCAGGTGACGCGCTCGAGCACATGGCCGCCGATGCTCATGAGCGCGGCCGTCGTCCGGCGGTAGGACACGGACAGGGTGAGGATCGTGGCGGCGTCGGGGTTGAATCGCCACATCTCGGGGGCGCGCCCGCCGGTGGACACGCCGCGCCCGGCCGGTACGAGCAGGCCCATCTCGACGGCGGTCCTCAGGCGCCGGTCGACGGCGTTGCGCCCCATGGACAGGGACTCGACGAGGTCGGCTCGGGCCACGCCCTGCGGGTAGGAGCGGGCCTGGGCGATGAGGTCGGAGAGCTGGGTGACGTGGACGAAGGACGGTGGGCGCGGGGCACGGCGGTGGGGCATGGGTGCGGCCTCTTCGCCTGCGGCGCGTCCGGGAGTGTCCTCGTGCGTCGTCACGCGAGGAGTGTAGCCAACGAGGAAGGGTTCCTTGAAGGATCCGGGGTAGGCCCTGGGTCCTATGAGTGCTGGAGATGCGCCAGTTCACCTGTTCTTATGCACATCAGGTGCAAAAGCCGAGGGTGAGGCGTGGCGATCCGCTGTCTGCTTGCGTTGACTGAGGTTCAGAACGCGAGGGTTCTGACACAGGTGTCAGGACCCGGATGTTCCGGGCAGAGCTGCCCGAAGATCGCACACAGAAAGGCCTGTCATGACCACCCAGTCAGAGGCTCCCGCCACGAAGGGCGGCCAGGTACCCCTCAGGGAGAAGATCTCCTTCGCCTTCGCCGAGTTCGGATCCCAGTTCATTTGGTCCACGCTGGGGACGTTCCTGCTCCCGTTCTTCACCGATGTGGCGCTCATCGCCCCGGTGGCAGCCGGGAACATCCTGCTCGTCGCCCGCGTCCTCGACGGCATCCAGGACCTCGGCTTCGGCTACATCGCCGAGCGCACCACGTCTCGTTGGGGCCGCTTCCGCCCCTATGTCATCTTCGGCGCCCCGGTCGTCTCGATCTGCATGATCCTGACCTTTACCAGCCCCTTCGACGGGCAGGGCGCGAAGATCGCTTGGGCGGGCGTCACCTACGTCCTCATCTGCTTCGCCTACACGGTGGCCAACATGTCCTATGGCTCGCTGGCCGGTGTCATGACCACCGACTCCGGTGAGCGCCTCACCCTCAACTGGATCCGCTCTCAGGGAGGCAATATCGCCTCGCTCCTCCTTCAGACGGTGACACCGTTCCTCCTCGTGTACTTCGTTGCGACGGAGGCGGCAAAGGACAAGGGCTTCGACAGCCGTTCGTTCCTCATCACGATGACCATCTACGGTCTGGTCACCTTACCGATGTTCCTCATCACCGGCTTCGGGGTCCGTGAGCGCATCACCCTCACGCCTGAGCAGCAGAAGGTCTCCTTCCGCGAGACCGTCAAGGCCGTGGTCTCGAACAGTCAGCTCGTCATCATTTTCCTGTTCATGCTGATGATGCTCATCGGCCTCTTCGGGCGGATCGGTGTCATGCTGTTCTACGCCCGCGATTACCTTGGGAACCCGCTTCTCATGGCGTCGCTGATGCCAGCTTTCCAGATGGGCACCATGGCGGGTCAGTTCTTCCTGCCACCGCTGGCTCTCAAGCTCGGTAAGCGCAACATGCTGATCGGCTCCCTGTTCAGCTCAGGCGCAGTCCTGCTGGCCATCTTCTTCATCGGCGACGGGCAGGGGTTGGCGGTACTGACGGCCCTCCACTTCGCCTACGGTCTCGCCGGATTCGCCGCCCCCATCGCCCTGTCCATGGTGCCTGACGCAGTGGACTACTACGAGGACAAGACCGGCATCCGCGCCGACGGCACCTCCTACGCGGCTGTCTCCCTGTCGACGAAGTTCGCCTCCGCCATCGGTGGTGCCCTCACTCTCTACATCGTCGGGTTGTTTGGGTACGACGGCGCCGCCCAGCAGCAGACGGCCGAGGTCATGACCGGCATCAACATCGCCGCCAACCTCATGCCCGCGATCATGGCGTTCCTGGCGATCATCCCGGTCCTGTTCTGGAAGTTGTCGACCAAGAAGATGGCGGAGATCGCTGCCGAGCTCGAGGTCAAGCGCGCCGCCCAGGCCGATGCCCTGGCCCACGGCCTGAGCCGTGACGAGGCCGAGGCCGTCGCCGAGCACGCCGTCGAGGAGGCCGAGTCCTGACCCGGCGGGGCGCCGTCGGCAACTCACACCGCCGACGCCGCCGCCGTCGGCAATCAACGCCGGGACAACCGGACACCACCACCTGCTGACCGCCCCGCCGGCTCAGGCACCAACCGTTTGGGTCGTGGCCCGGGCACACCGCCCGGCCACGGCCCCAACGAGCACACCCCCACCGCTCACCGAGGAGCCCGCCGTGACCGCCAACCGCACCACCCCCGTCGCCCCCGCAGACCAGCTCACCGACGCCCAGCGCGCACGCATCGAGAAGATCCTCGCCTCCCTCACCTGGGAGGAGAAGCTCGCCCAGATCCAGGTCACCTTCAAGATGACCCTCGACGAGTGCCTGGTAGCCGCCCGCAGCGGCATTGGAGCCCTCTTCTGGCCCGGCGATGCCGCCGACACCAACGCCGTCCAGCGCGCCGCCGTTGAGGAGTCCGTCCACGGCATCCCCCTGCTCATCGGTCTCGACGTCATCCACGGCCAGCGCACCATCTTCCCCATCCCCCTGGCGATGGGCGCCTCCTTCACCCCCGCCTCCGCCCGCTCCTGCGCCGCCGTCTCCGCCGCCGAGGCCCGCAGCGGCGGCGTGAGCTGGACCTTCTCCCCGATGATCGACGTTGCCCGCGACCCCCGCTGGGGCCGAGTCGCCGAGGGCTTCGGCGAGGACCCCCTGCTCACCGCTGCCATGGGCGCCGCCATGGTCGAGGGCTACCAGCACGAGCGCCTGAGCGAGCCCGGCACGCTCGTGTCCACTGCCAAGCACTACATCGGCTACGGCGCCGCCGAGGGCGGGCGTGACTACAACACCGTCGACATGTCCCACCAGCGCCTGCGCAGCGTGTACCTGCCGCCCTTCAAGGACGCCGTGGAGGCCGGCGTCGGCTCCGTCATGGCCTCCTTCAACACGGTCAACGGCCGCCCCGTCCACGCCAACCACCGCCTGCTCACCGACCTGCTCAAGGACGAGCTCGGCTTCACCGGCGCCGTCGTCGGGGACGCCAGCGGCGTCGAGAACCTCGTGCCCCACGGCGTCGTCACCGACCTGGCCGAGGCCGCCACTACCTCCCTGCTCGCCGGACTCGACGTCGAGATGGGCGCCCACCTCTACGACCCGACCGCCCGCCCCGAGTCCCCCGCCCTACTCGTGAATCCGAGCCCCGAGCTCGTCGCGCGCGTCGACGACGCCGTCCGCCGCGTCCTCGCCCTCAAGATGGCCCTCGGCCTCTTCGACAACCCCTACGTCGACGCCGACGCCGAGATCACCGCCCCCACCACCGACCACCTCGCCGCCGACCGCGCCGTCGCCGAGACCTGCCCCGTCCTGCTCACCAACGACGGCACCCTGCCGATCGCCTCCACCGCCCGCCGCATCCTCCTCGCCGGCCCCGCCGCCACCCACACCGACCACCTCGGCGCCTGGGTCCAGCACTTCGCCGCACCCCCGGCCCACGGCCTCGACGTCGCCCTCGCACAGGCCCTCGCCCGCGACGCCGCCGCCCGCGGACAGGAACCGCCCGCCCTCACCGTCCTCGGCGGTCAGGACCCGCTGGGCGTCACCGAGGAGGAGGTCGACGCCGTCGCCACCGCGGCCGCGGACGCCGACCTCGTCATCCTCGCCCTCGACGAGCCCAGCCAGCTCACCGGCGAGGCCACCTCTCGCGCCGACCTCCACCTGCCCGGCGGCCAGGCCGCCCTCGTGCACGCCGCCGTCGCCACCGGCACCCCCGTCGCCGTCGTCCTCGTGGCCGGACGCCCCCTGGTCGCCGAGGAGTGGATCGAGGAGCCGGGCGCCGTCCTCATGGCCTGGCACCTGGGCACCACCGCCCCCGAGGTCATCGCGGACATCCTCACCGGCGCCGTCAACCCCTCCGGCCGTCTGCCCATCGGCTTCCCCCGCCACTCCGGCCAGCTGCCGGCCACCTACGACGCGCACGAGAACACCGGCCGCCCCGCCACCCGTGGCGGCGAGATGGTCAAGCCCGCCTTCGACATGGGTCTCGACGGCCCGGCCAACCTCGAGGAGTTCTTCACCTCCAAGTACCGCGACCTTGAGCTCGGCCCCCGCTTCCGCTTCGGCCACGGCCTGAGCTACACCTCCTTCGAGTACCGGGGCGCCGCCCTGTCCCGCTCGAGCGTCCCCGTCGCCGAGCTGGCCGACGGCGAGGGCGTCGACGTCACCGTCACCGTCACCAACACCGGGGATCGCGACGGCGACGAGGTGGTCCTCCTCTTCACCCGCGACGTCGTCGCCAGCCTCGCCCCCGCCGTGCGCCGCCTGGCCGGCCTCACCCGCGTGAGCCTCACCGCCGGGCAGTCCACCGAGGTCACCCTGCGCCTGGAGCACCGCCATCTGGCCCTGTGGGACGACGACGGCGCCGGCTGGCGCGTCGAGCCCGGCGACTTCGAGATCCGCCTGGGCGCCGACCCTGACGCCACCCCGCTTACCCTCACCGTCACCGCCTGAGCGCCCCCACCGGCAGACAAGAGAGGCACAGACATGCGTACCGCACGCACCAACGGCACGACCCGTGACGGCGCCCCCGTCGTCCTCAACGACGCCCCCGAGAAGCTCGGACGCCTGGCGGGCGTCCACGCCGAGCGCGTCCACGTCCTCGACGGCCTGCCGCCGCGCGGCCCCGCCTTCACCGCCGCCCACCAGGCCCAGGCCGCCCTCTACGACCGGCCCGTTGAGCCCATCGACCTGCCCGAGGTCGAGCGGCGGGACGAGGCCGCCCCCGGCCCCCACGGCGAGGTGCCCGTGCGCATCTACACCCCGTGCCGCCTGGCCGAGCCCGACGCCGAGGGCCGACGCGGCGCCGTCGTGTGGATCCACGGGGGTGCGTTCATCTTTGGCGACCTCGACACGGTTGAGGCCGACCACACGGCCACCCGCCTCGCCGACGCCACGGGGCTGCCCGTCATCAGCGTCGGCTACCGGCTCGCCGGCGGTGGCGTGCACCACCCCGTGCCCCATGACGACTGCTGGGCCGCCTACCGGTGGGTGCGCGGCGGCGGCCACGGCCTGCCCACCGACCCCGAGCGCGTCATCGTCGGCGGAGGCTCCGCCGGCGCCTGCCTCGCCGCCTCCGTCGGTCTCCACGGGCGCGACGCCGCCCTCGCCCCCGCGGGGGTCCTGCTCATCTACCCGCTCCTCCACTACCCGCTGACCGAGCCGAGTGGGGAGCTCGCCGCCGTCCTCGACACCCTGCCGCCCCTCCTCTACGCCGGGCCCGAGGCGAGCCGGGTGCAGAACGACGAGCTCATGGCGATCCTCCTCGGCCCCGCCATGACCGACGTCGAGCACCTCGACTACGCCATGCCCGGCAACGCCGACGACCTCACCGGCTACCCGCGCACCTACATCGAGAACTGCGAGTGCGACGCGCTGCGCGCCTCCGGCGAGCGCTTCGCCGCCCAGCTCGCCGAGGCCGGCGTCGACGTCGAGACCCACACCGTGGCCGGCGAGACCCACGGGCACCTGTCCGTCCCCGGGCTGCCCTCCGCCACGACCACCTGCGAGCACGCCACCGCCTTCATCACCGACGTCGTCCACTGAGCCCACGAGGAACCACCATGAGCACCACCCCCGTCTGGGGCCACGGCATCGAGAACCAGCGCCGCGCCAACCTTGGCGACGGCACCTACCGCAATCCCGTCATGGGCGGCGACTACCCGGACCCCACCGTTCTTCGCGTGGGGGAGCGCTACTACATGACCTTCTCCTCCTTCGAGTCCAGCCCCGCGATCGTCCTCTTCCGCTCCGAGAACCTGGTGGACTGGGAGCCCGTCGGCCCCGCCCTCAAGGAGCCCTGGGGCAGCGTCTTCGCCATGGACCTCGTTGAGCACGAGGGACGCTTCTACCTCTACATCCCCTTCATACCCACCTCCTGGTCGAGGCTGGACGCCCCCACCATCGCCGTCATGTGGACCGACGACATCGAGGGCGACTGGCAGGGCCCCATCGACCTCGGCATCCGCGGTTACATCGACCCCGGCCACGCCGTCGGGGACGACGGCGAGCGCTACCTCTTCCTCAACGGCGTGGACCGGGTGCGGCTGAGCGACGACGGCCTGGCCACCAAGGGCCCTATCGAGCACGTCTACGACGGCTGGCACTACCCCGGGGACTGGGTGGTCGAGGCCTACTCCCTTGAGGGGCCAAAGCACGTCGTGCGCGACAGCTGGCACTACCTCGTCTCCGCCGTCGGCGGCACCGCTGGGCCCGCCACCGGCCACATGGTCATCGTCGCCCGCTCGCGCAGCATTGACGGGCCGTGGGAGAACATGCCCACCAACCCGCTCCTGCGCTGCACCGACGCGGCCCAGCCGTGGCACTCGCGCGGCCACGGCACCCTCCTTGAGGGGCCCTGCGGCCAGTGGTACGTCGTCTACCACGCCTACGAGAAGGATGCCCAGGGTCTGGGCCGCCAGATCCTCGTGGAGCCCGTGGACTGGAGTGAGGGCGGCTGGCCCGTCGCCCGCGGTGGCGACCTCGCCGAGCCCCTGCCCCTGCCCGGCGGCGGCACCGCCGTGCGCCCCCACGGTTTCGCCCTGTCCGACACTCTCACCGAGCCCAGCTGGGGCTGGCGCTGGACCTTCGACCAGCCCGGAGCCGACGAGACCGAGCGTGCCGCCTTCGGCCCTGAGGGTCTGCTCCTGGCTGGCAAGGGTGAGGGCCCGGCGTCGTCGTCGCCGATGACCCTGCGCGCCCCCGACCGCTCCTACCGCGTCGAGACCAGCGTCGAGATCGTCGACGGCGAGACGACGGCGGGCCTCCTGCTGTTCTTCAACCACCGCCTCTTCCTCGGCCTCGAGCTGGCCGCCGGGCGCCTCCAGGCCTGGGCCGGCGGCACTCGCACCTGGGGGCACGAGTCGCTGGAGGAGTCCGTCACCGCCCTCGAGCTGGCCATCACCAAGCGCGAAAGCATCGTGGACATGTACTACCGCCTGCCCGGGGCTGGGGAGTGGAGGCACTACCCCCTGACCCTCGAGTGCTCCGGCTATCACGCCAACACCGTCAATGACCTGGTGTCCCTGCGTCCGGCCCTCTTCGCCGCTGGGGACGGCCACGCCCGCTTCAGCGGCGTGACCTACCGGGCCCTGTGAGCCCCGGTACCCGGCGCCCGGCCCCGGCCTCCGGCACAACCGTCCGGCCTGGGGGTGAGGAGCATCCGGTGTCCGCACTGACGACGCACAAGGTCGACACCAACGACGCACAAGGAGATACGATGACCGCTGGCAGCGACCGGGACGACCTGCGCCACCCCGTCAGGCGCACGACCCTCACCGCCGAGCACCTGGCCGACCCGCCGCGCACCGACCGCCCCGGCACCCGCTGGTGGTGGCAGTTGCCCACGCCCGTCGCCGAGCTCATCGAGGAGCTGCGCGCCATCGCCGCTGCCGGCTTCGGCGAGGTCGAGATCGCCTTCTCACCCGGCTTCTGGGCCGACGACGCCCAGCGCGAGGCCCTGGCCGCCGTCTTGTCGGAGGCCGCCCGCCTCGACGTCGGCGTCGCCATGACCCTGGGCGCCGCCTGGCCTCTGCAGACTCCCAATACGACCACCGGGACCGAGCATGCCGGCCAGGAGCTCCAGTACGGCGCCACCTGGGTCGAGGGCGCCGGCACGCGCCTGACCACTCCCGTGCCCGCCCCCTTCGACGACCCCGACCGTGAGCGCGGCGGCCGCCTCGTCGCCGTCGTCGCCGCCCGCGTGCTCGAGCGGGGCACGCCGCCGCGCGTCGTCCCCTCCTCCCACCCCTGGGGTGAGCCGACGGCGATCGTGGAGCCCGAGCGCTCCACCCTCGTCGACGCCACCAGCCTCACCGTGCTCACCGGCGCCGTGCGCGGCGAGGGCACGAGCGCCGTCGTCTCCTGGCTGCCCGGCAAGGGCACCTGGGCGCTCACCGCCTTCTGGTCGCGAGACTCCAAGCAGGGTGTCACGAGCTTCCTCGACGCCGACGCCGCCCGCGCCGCGCTCGCCTGGCTCGACGAGCACCAGATCGGCGCCGCCGCCGACGCCCTGCACGCCGAGGACTCCACCGCCACCGAGCTCTTCGAGGACTCCCTCGAGCTGAACGCCGACTGCCTCTTCTGGTCACCCACCATGCTCGAGCGCTTCATCGACCGCCACGGCTACGACCCCACTCCCTACCTGCCGCTGCTCATCGCCCACGGCCAGTGCCGCTTCTGGGTCCCCGAGGCGCCCCCGCGCCCCGACTTCGCCCCCGCCACCGCCGACGGCACCGCGACGGACCTGGGGCTGCGGGTGCGCGCCGACTACGAGCGGCTCCTCACCGACCTCTACACCACCGACCACCTCGCCCTCATCCAGGACTGGGCCGTCGGCCACGGCATGCGCCACAAGGCCCAGGCCGCCTACGGCCAGAACCTCGAGCCCGTACGTTCCTTCCGTGAGCTCGTGCGCTGCGGTGGGCGCGCCGAGGTCGAGTCACTCAACTCCGGCGACCGCATGCCCATGTCCACCGCAAATCCCACCTGGCGCTTCAGCACCGACTGGCAGCGCTGCTGCGTGGCCGGCGCCCACCAGGGCGGGGCCGTGCGCGTGTCCACAGAGCTCGGAGCGCAGATGGACGCGTGCTATAACGCCAGCCTGTCCGGCTACCGCCAGATGCTCGACAAGGAGTGGGCGCTGGGTGTCACCAAGCCCGTCGTCCACGGCTTCGCCGCCCAGGCTCCGGACGCTCCCTGGCCCACCCAGGGGCGTTTCGGCACCATCGTCTCCGAGTCGTGGAACCACCGCCACTTCCCCCAGTGGGACCTGTGGCCGGCGCTGACCCGCTACTGGGCGCGCGGCACCGCGGTACTCGAGACCGGCACGCCGCGCACCGACGTCGCCGTCTACCGCGACGGCTTCCTCACCACGGCCGCCCGTGGCTCCGCCGCCGACGACGCCACCGCCCCCGACGCTCTGCTCGACGCCGAGCCGCTCGAGCGCGCCGGCTACGGCGTGCAGGTCCTCGACCCCGTCGGCCTGGCCGAGGCCGGCGCCCTGGGGCAGGACCCCACCGGCGCCACCGTCCTCTTCCCCGACGGGCCCGCCTACCGGGCCCTCGTCGTCGCGTCCGAGTCGCTGACTGCCGACGCCGCCCGCGCGCTCGCCGACGCCGCCGAGGCGGGCCTCGCCGTCGTCGTCGTGGGGACCCCGCCCGACCGCGACACCGGCTGGGGCGGGCGCGAGCGCTCGGCTCAGGTGGCCGACGACGTCGCCCGGGCCCTGGCGGCCGTGCGCACCCGGCAGGTGCCCGGCTGGGACGAGGTCCCCGGCGCGCTCACCGACCTGGGCGTGCGCCCGCGCGCCGGCTGGCGGGGGCCGGCCCTCCTGTCCCAGGTGCGCGACTCCGACGAGGGGCGCTACACCCTCGTGTACAACCCGAGCGCCAGCGAGGTCGTGGACCTCGTGCTCGACGTCGAGGGCGAGGGGGCGGCCGCCGTCGTCGACCTCGACGCCGGGGCACTGCGGCCGGTGGCGGCCCGCGCCGCCGAGGGACACACCCTCATGGACCTCGCCCTGGCACCGCTCGGCCTGGCCGTCGTGCGCGTGGGTGAGCCGGTCCCGTCCGCCGGGGCCGAGCCGCAAGCGCCGGTGCGTGTGGCCGGGGCGCTCGTGGGGACCGGGGCACGTGTCGAGGCACTGGCCCCCGACGGCCAGGACCTTGGTCTCATATGGGGCGACCTCGTCGTCACCACTGAGGAGGAGACAGGCGCGCGCACCCTCACCGTCTCCGACCAGGGCCCCGCCGACTGGCGCGAGATCACCGGCCTCACGGACGTCTCTGGCACGGGCCGCTACCGCGCCCGTGTCACCGGGGTGGACGGCGCGCCCGTCCCGGCCGAGCTCCTGGCCGGGGCGCGTCTGTGCCTTGGGCGCGTCGGCGGCGTCGCCACGGTGAGCGTGGGCGGGAGCCTGCTCGCCACAGTGCTCAGGTCCGATGACGTCGTGGAGGTCGGCAGTGCGCTCGCGGCCGAGGTCGCCGCGGGCCGGGAGCCGGTCATCGAGGTCGAGGTCCGCACGACCCTGCGCAACGCCACCCTCGCCGCCGACGTCTACATGACGGGCCCGTGGGCGGTGGAGTACCCGAGCGCGCCCCACGGTCTGCTCGGGCCGGTGCGCCTGCTCGTCTGAGCCAGTGAAAGCTGGCCGGTGGTCTCACAGAAGCCCGAGTCTCCGTAGCAGGTGCGGCATGGTGGTCGAGGGGCACGGCCCTTGTGTGTCGATCGCAGGCTCACTGACGGTGGGCAGGTGGCACCGGTGCGCCGCGTCGCTCATGGCGTCCCAGGGGAAGTCAGCTGGAAGGTTCTTGGTGCTGAGCCCCGTCAGAGCGCGGTAATGTGCCTGGGCCTCCGTCTGATTCTGGTAGTTGCGCACCGGCGCGTAGTGGGCGTTGAGCCACACCTCGAAGCACGGAACTGAGACGATGCCGTGCACTACGGTTCGTCGGCTGCACAGCCCCCGACACTCCTTGAGGAACTCCTGTCGGTCGATCCCGTCATGGTCGACGACGATCCACACCTCTGTGTAGGCGCTCAGGTCCCAGCGATCGCCCTTGAGGTCCTTGGTGAGCGTGAGCGGATCACCGTTGATGAACTTCGACGTCACCGAGTACTTCTTACGGTCCACGTGTCGACCGAGGCCGGCGAAGTAGGCCGTCTCCGTAGTCCTGCCGTTGGTGACCAGGAGGACCGTGCGCCGCTCCTCCTCCTGCCGCTTCCGGCCCCTGCGCTGGCGAGGTGGCATCTCAACGGCCGTCCGTCATCGACATGACGAAGTGGCGGATGGAGGAGGTATCCACGCGAGGGATGGCGCCGAAGGCGCCGGCGAGATAACGGCGCTGCTTGTTCGTGCCTTTTCGAGTGCTCGTGAAGTCCGCGAGGGACAACATCTCACTGGCGCCGTCGGCGTTCTTCTCGCACAACCAGACCTCACCGCTGTCGAGGAGCTGGGTGGGGGAGTTGTCGAGCAGTGAGGTGTCATGGGTGGTGAACACGATCTGGGCGCCGCGCGTGTTGAGGTCCGGGTCCTTGAAGAGCTCGACGAGTGTCGCCGTGAGGGTCGGGTGCAGGCTTGCGTCGAGCTCGTCGACGACGAGGACCTGACCCAGTCGCAGGGCGTCGACGGCGGGACCGACCGTCGCCAGCCAGGTCTGGGTCCCTTGGCTCTCCCGGCGGACGGGTAACCGGTACTCCTCGCCGTCGGCGCCGGTGTGGCGGAAGACGAGGTGGCGCTGGAGCCTCCTGAGCAGCTCGTCAGGGATCTCGGCGTCCTCGTCCTCGTTCCTGAAGACACGGCGGAGACGCTCAAGCACCTCCGGAGGAACCTCCCGCTCCTCGAGCTCAACGCCGACGATGCCAAGATCGGCGGCCTGCGCGATGGCGTCCACAATCGCCGCCCACTGCTCGGGGTCCTCCGCCAGGCGGCCCATGACCCACTCGAGCCGGGCTGAGCGCTCCATGTCGCTGTGGTGGATGAAGCGCATGGCCCGCAGGCTGCGCGCGACCGGCGCGAGTGTGGCGTGCCTGTACCTGAGGGCCATCGCGAGGAAGAGGTCCTTGATCGTCGTGATCCGGCTGACCTCGTGGGTGGCGCCCGTGAGCGAGGCGCCGGCCTCAATCGTGGGGGAGTTGTCGCCCTCAGCCTGGGTGCGGATGAAGATCTTGCGCCAGCGCTGGCTGGCGGCCCACAGCTCCTCGCGCGAGATGCCCCAGGCGTGAGCCTCGACGCTGTAGCGGTAGCGCTCACCCTCGTGGGTGAAGGTGATGGCATAGCGTGAGGGCTGGGTTGCACGCTCATGGTCGAGGACGAACGGCCGATGGAGGAGGGTCCGTCGGCCGCCGACGGCGTGGTGCAGGCGGTTGAGGGCGCCCATGAGCGTGGACTTGCCGGAGGCGTTGGCGCCGAAGAGGGCTGCCACCCGCCAGGTCTGCTCCTGCCATGAGGAGCTGGGGCGCGGGGTCAGGGTCTTGAGGGAGGTCCGGGTGAGATCGAGGGTCGCCTCCTCGGCGTAGCAGCGGTAGTTCTCCACCGTGAAGTCGAGCAGCATGACAGCATGCTAGCGCGAACGCTCCGATATGGGAAGAAATTTCCCTGAGTGCGCTCCTCCTGTCGTGGGTCGGGTACCTCCGGAACATCACCGCCAGTGGCGGTAAAATGTGGCGGTGATCGGCGTCGCATTGACGTCGGAGGGATCCGGAAGCGGATAGGAGCCGGATGGACTACACGCCCCCTTTCGCCCGCACCCCCGTGATCGACGACCTCTGCATGGAGATCGCCGAGTACGTGGGGTCGCTCGGCCCCGCCTCCCCCTTGAGCACGAGCCCCCGGCTGCACCGGGAACTGCGCATCCGCACGATCCGCTCCTCGCTCATGATCGAGGGAAACCAGCTCTCGCACGACGCTGTGACCGCGATCATCGACGGCAGGCGCGTCCTCGGGCCCGCGCGGGAGATTCGTGAGGTCGAGAACGCCAACCGCGCCTACGGGCTCGTTGAGGAGCTCGACCCGTACTCGCTCGCCGACCTGCTTCGGGTCCACGGCGTCATGATGGGCGGCATCATCGTCGACGCGGGACGGTTCCGCGACGGTAATGCGGGGGTGTTCGACGGCGACCGGCTCATCCACGCGGGCACCCCCGCCACCTATGTGCCCGAGGTCATGGCGGACCTGTTCGGGTGGATGGCTCGTACGGATATGCACCCGCTGCTCGTGTCCTGCCTCTTCCACTACGAGTTCGAGTTCATCCACCCCTTCAGCGACGGCAACGGGCGGACCGGACGCTTGTGGCACACGCTGCTTCTGGCCCGCTGGCGCCCTGCGCTGGCATGGCTGCCGATCGAGACCGTCATCCGGGAACGGCAGCAGCGCTACTACGAGGCGCTTGCTCGTTCGAACGCGGCCGGCTCGGGCGAGGACTTCGTGGCGCTGATGCTGACGGTCATCCGTGACGCCCTGCTGCCCTACGCCGCCACCACTGGACGAACTATGGCAGAGGACCGTTCAGAGAGGGCGTTGATGTTCCTGGCCGCGCACCCGGCGGCGACGGTGGCGGATCTGGCCGATCACCTGGACTGCTCGCGCAGGACGTCCGAGCGCGTCATCGCCGCCCTGCGCGCCAGCGGCGCCCTGGTGCGCGAGGGCAGCGCCAGGGCGGGCAGGTGGACGGTCGTCGACCGCGGCGGGGAGTCGTCTGCTGGCTGGTGAAGCGACGGATGTCGGCGGGGAGTCGTCTGCCAGCCGGTGAGGTGACGGGTGTCGGCGGCTCGCCAGCCCGCCGCCTCGGATGACCCGCCGCGCAGGTTCTGGCCGCCGCGCAGGTTCTGGCCGCCCCGCGCTCACCCACCCCCATCTCGAGCAGTGTGGATCACCTCGCTGCTATCCGGACCACCTCGCGCAGTGTGGATCACCGTATTGGAGTAACGAGGTGATCCACACGCGGCCAGGTTGTCCACAACGCAGATACGTTGTCCGCAACGCAGGTGCGATGTCTCAGGACATCGGTGACAGTTCTACCTCGGGACATCGGAGACACGTCGGGTGTGTGCGGGGGTGACACGTCTGGGTGGCGGGGGTGGTCTCCTCCGGCTTCCGGCCCATCGGGCCCGTGGCGGTCGCCGGCCTGGAATCCCCCGCGCTGCCACCAGCTCGTTGTCCCGCAGGTGCGGACAGGCTCGGGCCGCCGCTCGTGCACGCCGCCCGTGGCCACACTGCACACACGGGCGTCAGTTCCTGACGAGACCCCAGGTCATGGCCCGACGTCGTCGTCACCAGGCCCGGGGCCTGGACGGCGCACGCTGAGCCCGTCCATCTCGTTCGTCGACTCTCCGGCTCGTCCCTCGGCCCTCCCTCTCGTCCGTCGGCTCGTCATCTCGTCCCTCGCACGTTGATCTCGTTCGTTCACGGAACGAGGTCAACGCGTACGGAACGAGATCGACGCGAGCAGAACGAGATGGACGGGCGAGGAACGAGGTCGACGCCCGTCCTCGTCGAGTCCTCCGGGCGCCGTGACCAGACGCACCCATCCTCGCGCGCACTCATGGCCCCTCGGCGGGCGCACGGCGCGCTGCCACCCTCCAACTCCTCGGTTCGCTCTCGAAAGTACGGTGTTGTGCCGTACTTTCGCGAGCAAACCGAGGAGTTCGGCGGCAGTACTGCCTCGGGACATCGGTGACAGGCTGCACCTCATCGCGCGTGGAGATGGGCGCTGCGCGCTACCAGCGGCTGAGCGTGTCTGCGCCTGTGGGGTGACGGTCTCCGGCGCTCCGGATGACCCGCCCCGGCGCCTCGCCGGCCTGCCGGCCCGGATGACCTGTCTCGCAGGCTCAGGCCGCCGCGCAGGCTCTGGCTTCTCCGCGCTCACCCGCCCCTGCGGGCGGCCTCAACGGACCGGCGGATGCGCGGCTCGGCCCAGTCCCAGGCGATGCGCTCCTGCTCCAGGCGCAACGGGGTGACGACGCCGCCGGCGTTCTCCGTCCCGGCCCCGGCCCTGGCCCCGGCCCTGGCCTCAGCCTCAGCCCCAGCCTCCGTCCGGCCCTGGCCCCGGCCTCAGCCCCGGCCTCCGTCCGGCCCTGGCCCTGGCCTCAGCCCCAGCCTCCGTCCGGCCCTGGCCCCGGCCTCGGCCCCGGCCCCGGCCCCGGCCCCGGCCTCGGCCGCGGCTCCAGCCTCGGCCAGGGCTGCGGCCGCGACCGGCATGGTGTCGGAGCGCATGAGTGCGAGCACGGGGGACTCCTCGCGCAGGCGCCGCAGGGCCAGCGCCCGGGTGACGGCTGACATGACCGGTCCTCCTGCCTCCTGCTGCTCTTGGCCAGCAAGTGCCAGGGTGGCGACGCAGGTCGCGCCGGCACCTGCCGTGATCGTTCCCGTGGACAGTATTCACCGGGGCACTGACACGTTGGCGGTCCCACCGGGGCACTGACACGTTGGCGGTCCCACCGGGCCGTGGGCCGGTGTCGATGCCGCGGCCCGCACGTCGTCCGGACCGCCAACGGCCAGTTCGGACCACCAACAGCCAGTTCGGACCACCTGTGAACGCGTCTGAGGTGGTCCGAGCGGGGGAAGGTGGTCCGAGCGAGGGAAGGTGGTCCGAGCGGGGGAAGGTAGTCCACACGGGTGCAGCCGGCGTGCGGGTCGGCCCTCTGGCGCCGCCTGCCGCTGATGCGGTGACGCGACGACCTCTTATGCACGGGTGGGGCGTAAGTGGGCGGTCATGGCGTTGGGATCGGCCCACGCGCGTCGATTAAATGAATCCTGTGAGGCGGGGGACATACCCCGCCAAGGGTGACCACGCAGGTCGCCTTAAGGACGAACACAGGAGTTCACCCCATGTCTGACAAGCTGCGCATCGGCATCATCGGCCTCGGGTTCATCGGCACCCAGAAGCACCTGGTTGGCCTCGCCCAGCACAAGGACCGCGCCGAGGTCGTCGCCTTCTGCGACTACGACATCGAGCGTGCCGAGGCGGGCAAGGCCCAGTGGGGCAACGACGCCGCCTACACCACCACCGACTACACGGACGTCGTGGGCGACCCCAACATCGACGTCGTCCATGTCTGCACCTGGAACGCCAACCACTGCGAGATCACCGTCGCCGCCCTCGAGGCCGGCAAGCACGTCATGGTCGAGAAGCCCATGGCCGTCACCGCCGAGGACGCCCGCACGATGCGCGACACCGCCAAGCGCGTCGGCAAGAAGCTCACCGTCGGCTTCCAGTACCGCCAGCGCGAGGAGTACCAGTTCCTCAAGAAGCTCGCCGACGAGGGCAAGTTCGGCGAGATCTACGCTGCCAAGGCCCACGCCGCCCGCCGTCGCGGCGTGCCGATCTGGGGCGTCTTCACCGACAAGTCCAAGCAGGGCGGCGGCCCCCTCATCGACCTCGGCGGCCACTCCATCGACGTCGCCCTGTGGCTCATGGACAACTACGAGGTCGCCTCGGTCACCGGCGTCGTCAACTACAAGCTCGGCGACAAGCCCGCTGGCAACATCGGCGGCGAGTGGGACCCCGCCACCTACGACGTCGAGGACTCGGCCTTCGGCTTCGTCACCTTCACGAACGGCGCCTCCCTCTTCGTCGAGGCCTCCTGGGCCCTCAACATCAAGGCCGCCCGCGAGGGCTGCATCACCATCCACGGCATCGAGGCCGGTGCCGAGACCATCCAGGACCCGAACGGCTCGGCCAACCTCATCGTCGACGTCAACCTCATCGAGGGAGGCAAGCAGGTCAACACCACCTTCGGTGAGGGCGGCGCCTACTTCTCCGCCGGCGGCGTCGGCGGCGCCCAGAACGGCTTCGCCTACATGGGTGGCCTCGAGGCCGGACTGTGGCTCGACGCCATCGAGAACGACACCGAGCCCTACGTCACCGCCGACCAGGCCGTCGTCGTCACCGAGATCCTCGACGGCATCTACACCTCCGCCGCTCAGGGCGGCAAGCCGGTCTACTTCGACTGAGCCTCCGGGTTCGGCCCCGGCCCGCCGCAGGGCCGGGGCCGAACCCGTACCCGACGTCGGCCCCGCAGCAACTGCACTACTCACTTACGTGGTGTCCGACGTCGGCACCACAACACACCCCACCGCCCCCGGAGCACTCAGTAAGGAGCGCAACCATGACCCGGATCAAGCGCGGCGTGAGCCTGTACTCGTACCAGCACGAGTACGCCCACGGCTCCTTCACCCTCAAGGACGCGATCGCCGCCGCCGCCCGCACCGGCGCGCTCGGCATCGAGACCCTCGGCGAGCAGATGATCCCCGGCTTCCCCTTCCCCGGCCAGAGCGACCTGCCCGACTCCTTCTACGCCCGCTGGAAGGAGCTCATGGACACCTACGGCACGACGCCGACCGTCCACGACATGTTCCTCGACACCAAGCGCTACAAGGGACGCCTGCTCAACCTCGACGAGATGGTCGAGTCCCTCCACCGGGACATCCGCCACACCGCCAAGATGGGCGCCCAGGGCATCCGCGTCATCGTCAACACCCCGCCCGAGGTCGTCGAGGCCGCCGCCCCCTACGCGCGCGAGCACGGCGTGTGGATGGGCGTCGAGGTCCACTCCCCGTACTCCTTCGACGACGACTGGATCAAGCGTCACCTCGAGGTCGCCGAGCGCGTGGGCTCCGACGTCGTCGGCTGCGTCCCCGACATGGGCATCTTCGTCCACCGGCTGCCCCGCGTCGTCGTCGACCGCGCCCTGCGCGACGGCGCCGACCCCGACCTCGCCGCGCAGATCGTCGAGACCTACAACACCCACGGCGACACCCAGGCCCTCTTCGAGCGCCTCGAGGCCGACGGCGCCGACCCCGTTACGCTCGGGCTCGCCCGCAACGGCGTCCACATGATCGCTCAGCCGGTCGACTGCCTGCGCTCCCACGCCGAGCTCATCAAGCACATCCACGCCAAGTTCTACGAGATGTACCCGGTCGAGGGATTCGACTACTGGCACGAGTACTCCATCCCCTACCACGAGATCGTCCCCCTCCTGGAGGAGATCGGCTTCGACGGCTATCTCTCCAGCGAGTACGAGGGCAACCGCCACATCGAGGACGCCGAGACGGTCGACTCCGTCACCCAGGTCGCAGCGCACCAGGGCATGCTCGCCGCGCTGCTCGCGGACCTCGCCGGCAAGGAGGGCTGAGGCATGTTCAACGAGATGATCATCCGCGAGGGCAGCGTGCGCAACGTCGTCGCCGACGACGGCACCGTCACGGGCTTCTCCTTCGAGACCCACCTGCCGTACTACCGCGGCCTGGGCCTGTCCATGGTCGAGGTCCCTGAGGTGCGTGTCGATGGCGAGGCTGTGGCCGAGGAGGACCTGCGCCTGACCTACAACGGCGTCACCCGCACCTTCGCCGAGCTCGCCGACGTCTCCGACGTGCGCTGGGAGCTGCGCACCTTCGCCACCATCACCGTCCTGCAGGAGGGCGGCCTGGCCGACGGCGAGCACGAGATCGCCGTCAACCTGCGCCTGCGCGTGTCCTACCTGCCCTTCATCTCCGAGAACCGCTGTACGCGCACCGTCACCGTGCGCGCCTGACGCACCCGCGCCACGTCCACCGTATCCAGAAAGGGACACCCCATGCCCACCAAGTTCATGAAGCTGGGCTTCGACGCGCACGTGCTGCGCAGTCTGAGGAACGAGGCCACCGGCTACGTCCTCGAGGTCGGACTCAACTACTACCGCGGCACCCCGATCTCCGCCGTCGAGCGCCTTGAGCTGAGCGTCGACGGCGAGCGCATCGACGACGACCGCCTTCTTGTCGAGATCAACGGCAAGTACCTGCGCCTGTATGAGGTCCCCCTTGCTCACACCGAGTACTGGGGGGTCAAGACCCCCATCCACCTGCACGTCCTCGGTGCCCCGCTGGCCGCCGGCCCGCACGACGTCGACGTCGTGTGTGAGGCCCGCGTCGTCTACATGCAGTTCGCCCCTGGCGTCTACGGCATGTTCGATGCCTCCGCGCGCGCCACCCTGACCGTCTCCGAGAGCTGAGGAGTGACCCACATGGCAACGATCAACGGCATCGAGCAGGGCATCTCCTGCTACAGCTACACCGAGCAGTTCATCAAGAACGACGATTGGACGATTGACACGGTCTTCGCCCACGTCGCCGCCCAGGGCGTGACCAAGGTCGAGCTCGTCGGCGCCCAGACCTTCCAGCAGTATCCCGTCCCGCGCGAGGACGAGATCCAGGCCGTGCTCGAGGCTTCCCACAAGCACGGCGTCGAGGTCTTCTCCTACGGCGGCTACGTGGACCTCGGGCGCGTGACCGGCCACGCCATGAGCCGTGAGGACATCCTGTCCGACATCCGCCTCGACATCATGACCGCCCGCCGACTCGGCGCCACGTTCCTGCGCGCCACCGGCTTCGGTCCGGACCTGGCTGAGGCGGTCAACGCCATCGGCGAGGAGTACGGCATCCAGATCGGCTTCGAGATCCACGCCCCGCACACGCCCGCCGACCCGGAGGTCGCCGAGTTCATGCGCGTCATCGACGACAAGGGCCTGAAGAACTTCGGCCTTGTGCCGGACTTCGGCATGTTCATCGAGCGCCCCACCGAGATCGCCGTCAACCGCTATATCGGCCTGGGTGCCGAGCGCAAGAACCTGGACTGGATCATCGCCAACCGCCACAACGGCATGAGCGAGGAGGAGATGCAGGCGCACGTCGCCAGCACCATGAACGGCGGCTATGGCGAGAAGGTCGCGATCTCCGAGTGGTTCGGCTACCTGTCCTTCGCGCCGGCCGAGCTCGACTCCTTCGCCGCGATGGTGCCCTACGTCACCTACGTGCACGGCAAGTTCTACCACCTCGAGCGCGACGAGAACGGCCGGGTCTATGAGCCCACGATCCCCTACGAGCGGGCGCTGTCCATCCTGGCCGACGGCGGCTTCCAGGGCGTCTTCATCAGCGAGTACGAGGGCCACGCCTTCTATCTCGACGACGCCGACGAGCAGATCGGGCGCCACCTCACGCTGGGCAGGAGCATCCTCGAGAGCCTGTGAGCCGAGCCCGGGCGGACGCGGCTGGCGGTTGCGCACGTGGACACGCCCCCAGCTCCCGGCCCGCCCCTCGTCGGCTTAGTGCCCCGGGCCTGGTGCCCCACGGCCGCTAAGCCCGCCGCGTGATACCAACAGTTCCCTCGGCCCCGCCAGCGCCCCGAAAGTGTCAGGAGTCAGACCAGACAGGCGCAGGCACGACAAAGGCCGGAGACCACAGTGTCTCCGGCCTGCTTGCGTCAGGGGTCGCGTCGGCATGTGGGGCGCGACGGTGTTGTGGGGTCCGAGGGGTCGGAGCGCTGGTGCGGCTCCGCCGTCGAGTCAGTTCTCGTCGTCGGTGGCGCGCTCCTTGAGCTGCTCGTTGACCATCTCGGCGTAGGCGCGGACGGTGGTGGCGTCGATGGAGTTGAAGAACATGAGGTGTTCCTTTCGTTCGGGTTCTGTTGGATCCGACCTCCGAAGGGGTGTCCGTGGGGGAGCTCTCTTCGTGTGTCGTGGTGTAAGAATATCGCCGCGATCCCGGGCGCATTGTGCACGGAATGGTGTGCGTGCGCCCACATGCGCGCCTCGCGCTCGTTATATTGCCCGGAATAACACCACAAACTCGACGTCGCCTCGATGGATGCTTGTCGCCAACTTGTGCACGCTTTGACGTGGAACGGGTGACGGTCCCCACGCCGTCGGCCGTGCGCGCCGGGGTGGCGTGGTCGTGGGCTCCGCTGTGACGAGCGAATTGACAGTCGGGGGAGATCGGGCTGTCTCGCGGGCTGTGGGGTTGGTCGCCCTTATGGTTAGCAGGCCGGCACGGGACTCAAGGGAGGGCGGTTCGATGAGGGCGGGAACCAGTCTGACGGGTCTGGGCAGGTACAACGAGAACGTTGTCATTCACGCCTTTCGTCGCCTGGGCGCCTCTAGCCAGCGGGATATTGCTGCGTCGACGGGGTTGTCGGTGCAGACGGTGTCGGCGATCGTGCGAGGCCTTCAGGGGCGGGGTCTGCTGGCCGAGGTGGAGACCAGGGTCAGTGGGCGGGGGCGCCCGCGCACGATCCTGGACATTGTCGCCTCTGCGCGCATCGCCGTGGGGGTGCACGTCGATCCCTCCGTGGTCACCATCGTGGCCCTGGATCTGGGCGGTGAGGTGACGGCGTCGGTCTCGTCGACTGATGTGGATGCGGATGACCCACGTCTGGCGATGGCGAAGGTTGCTGCGATGGTGCAGCGGCTCATTCGAGACGGGAAGGTTGATGAGCGCCGGCTGGTCGGGGCCTGTCTGGCTCTGCCGGGACCGGTGGACCCTGCGACCGCGGCTCCCGATAGTGCGGTGTGGTTACCTGGCTGGGCTGGGGTGCCCCTGGGTGAGCTCCTGAGTGAGCGGCTGCAGATGCCCGTGCCGGTGGTCAAGGACACCCTGGCGGCTGTGATCGGGGAGAACTGGGTGCGGGCCGGGGAGTCCTTGGACTCGACGATGGTGTTCGTCTACGTGGGGACCGGCACGGGCTTGGGGCTATCGGTCAACGGCGATCCGGTGCGCGGCTTCTCCGGCAACAGCGGGGAGGTCGGAGCAATGATGACGGCCTTGGGGTCGAACGCTCCCGGTGAACCGCCGGGGATGGCCAATGACCCTGCCGTTTTGGTTGAGCGGGCTCACGTCCTGGGGATCCAGCCCGAGCCGCTGCCGACGCGCTCGGACTTCGTGGCGCTGGAGCGCCGCTTCGCGCAACTGTGCTCGCTGGCTGAGGGTGGGGACGAGCGCGCGGACCGGCTGCTGTCTGGAGCGGCGGACCGGATGGCCGAGCTGGTCATGATGGCGACCGAGCTGCTCGATGCCGACATGGTGGTGTTCGGTGGTCCGTACTGGCGGCTCCTCGAGCCCTGGTATGCGCCTGCGGCCAGACGAACGGTGCGGCGCCCTTCCGCCAGAGGACCTCATCCGGTGAGGGTCATGTCCACGGCCATGGGTGAGGACGTCGGTGCCATTGGAGCCGCCTCGGTGGTGCATGACAGTCGCTACGTGCCGCGAGCGCCGAGCTCAGCTGGCCGCTGAGAGGGGCGCTCGCGGGCGTCAGCCGATCACGAACCGGTGACAGTTGGGGGAGGGGGTTGACACGATTTAATCTGAACTTCAGAATAATGTAGGACGACGCCACGAGGACGTGGCGTCCCAGATGCCGGCGGGACGGCGTGGTCACTGGTGCCCACGCCCCCGTGTCCTACGACGTCCTCGCCCTCGCCAGGCCGGAGCGCGTCCTCCGCCTCCCCGCCGGCCGCGGGTAGGAGAACAACACACCAACACGGAGGTAGATCATGACAACACCATCCATGACACGGCGCGGCCTGATGACAGGCGGAGTGCTGGCCTCGGCCGCGCTCCTTCTGGGGGCGTGCGGAGACCGGGGCGGCTCCGGCACCAAGCCGGGGACGCTGACCATCATGAGCAACGCCATCAGCGGCGGCAAGAACGCGGCGGAGGCCACGTGGATCGAGGAATGGGTCATTCCGAGATTCAAGGAGGCCCAGAAGAACGCCGGGAGGGAGGTCGACGTCATCTTCGAGGCGCAAGGAGTCGACGACGAGGACTACAAGACGAAGACGGCTCTCGACTTCCAGTCCGGCAAGGGGGCCGACGTTGTCTCCCTGGACGGGATCTGGATTGGGGAGTACGCACAGGCCGACTACATCAAGCCCCTGGATGACGTGGCGGGGGCAGTGGCAGGCTCGTGGGACGGGTGGACGCAGATCCCTGAGGCCATCCAGGGGGCTGCCTCCTTCGAGGGCAAGCGCTACGGCGTTCCGCAAGGAGCTGACGGCCGGGTGATCTACTACAACAAGACTCTCTTCGAGAAGGCCGGGCTGCCCGCTGACTGGCAGCCGACCTCGTGGGACGACATCCTCTCAGCGGCCCGCGCCATCAAGGACAAGGTGGCCGACGTGGTCCCGCTCCAGCTGAACGCGGGCACTGCCATGGGGGAGGCCACCTCCATGCAGGGTCTGCTGCCCATGCTCATGGGAACCGGTCAGCACCTGTGGGCCGACGGCGCCTGGGCCGGTGACACTCAGGGCATGAGGCAGGTGCTGGACCTGTACAAGACGATCTATGTCGACGAGGGCCTGGGCGATCCGATACTCCAGCAGGAGGCCTCTGGGCGGGACACGTCCTTCCAGGAGTTCGCGGCGGGTCGCATCGCCATCCTGTTCGAGGGCGACTACTTCTGGCGCTCCGTCATCAATCCCGCCGAGGGGGTGGGTACCGCTCCAATGGCGGACCGCGACACCGTGGTCGGCTACGCCAAGATCCCCGCCAGGAGGCCCGGGGCGGGTATCAACGGGCAGGACTACGTGTCTATGTCCGGTGGTACTGCCAGGGTTCTCAACCCGAACTCGGCCGACCCGGAACTGGCCTGGGAGCTGCTCGCCTTCATGAACTCCGTGGAGGCCTTCGAGGCCCGCGCTGCTGGCACCCTGTCGATCTCGCCGCGCGACGACGTCAACGCCAAGCTTCTAGCCTCCGACCCCATGCTCTCCTTTGTGTCCGAGCATGTTCTGCCCATCACGGCTTACCGGCCCGGCCTGGCTGAGTACCCGGAGGTCTCTGTCCTCCTACAGCAGACGACCCTCGACGTCGTCATGGGAACCGGAATCGATGACGTCATGAGGTCCTACGTGCCGGGCCTTGAAGGAGTCGTGGGCGCCGACGCCGTCACGAGCGGGAACTGATCTGCCGTGCCTGTTGCAAAGACAACGCAGACGTCCCCTCGGGCGCAGCGCCCGAGGGGATGCGACGAGGACGTCGCAGGTCTGGGCGGGGGAAGGGCGCTGCTCTTCGTAGCTCCGGCCCTGACGCTCATTGCCCTGTTCCTCCTGTTTCCGGCGGTGTGGACGATCTACCTGGGGCTGACCAATTATCGGCTGACCGGCCTCGCCGCCTCGGCTACCGACGTCGTGGGGGCAGACAACTACCTGACGACCCTGCGCGACCCCTCCTTCTGGAACTCCCTGCGCGTGACGGTGCTGTTTGTCGCACTGTCCGGGGTTGTGGGCCAGAGCCTCATGGGCTTCTCCCTGGCCTGGTCGGTCCGACGCCTAGGAGGGTGGGCGCGCACCGCCCTTGAGTCAGTGGTGCTCGCGGCCTGGGTCATCCCCGGGTCCGTCGTCTCATTCTTGTGGATCGCCCTACTCGACCGGCGCGAGGGCACGCTTAACGCGCTGCTGCACATGCCCGGCAAGGCCTGGCTCATTGAGCACCCCCTGGCCGTCATCATCATCTTCAACATCTGGTGCGGCACGGCCTTCTCCATGCAACTGTTCTCCTCCGCGTTGTCTGCGGTGCCGCCCTCACAGTTGGAGAGCTCGCGCATGGCTGGTGCGTCGGGGTGGCAGCAGTTGCGCGACGTCGTCCTGCCCACGATCAGAGGCCACATCCTGACCAACACCCTCATGATCACGCTGTGGACCTTCAACACCTTCACCCCCTACCTGCTCACCGCCGGCGGGCCAGGGCGACGCACCGAGATCATGTCGGTCTACATCTACAAGACGGCCATCCCCGGCGGGCATCTCGGGCGTGGAGCAGCGCTGTCGGTGCTCATGCTCCTCATCAACCTGGTCATCGCCCTGGCCTACATGAGAGTCGGAAGGAGCAGACGATGACCACCGCACTCTCGCCCGGCCGCACTCGCCGGAAAGCGTGGACCAGAGCCCTGCGCCGGACCGCCGAACGCATCGTCTTCGTGACCGCGCTCGTCCTCATCGGGGCTCTCTTCGCTCTACCCCTGGCCTGGCTGCTGGTCGCCCCCTTCGACCAGAACCCGACCATGGCGGTGAAGTGGCCGCAGTGGACACTGTCGAGCTTCCAACGCCTGATGGACAACCCCTACGCCCTGACGTCGATCCTCAACTCCCTGCTCATCGCCCTGGGCACCATGGTGGTGGTCATCGCCCTGGGCACACTCGCCTCCTACGCCTTGTCGCGTGTGCGCATCCCCGGGCGCGACGCGCTCCTGTACGCAATGCTTCTACTGTCCTCCATCGTCACGGGGACCGCGGCCATGGTGCCCACCTTCCAGCTGATGAACCTCATTGGCCTGATCAACACCCACACCGGAGTGATCCTGGTGCTGGCCGGGGGTCTGTTGCCCACAGTCGTGTTCATCCTCAAGGACTTCATGGACTCGGTCCCCAAGTCCTACGAGGAGTCGGCCCGTTTGTACGGGGCCGGCCCGGGCAGGATCCTCGCCGACGTCGTCATCCCCGTGGCCCGCCCCGGAATTGCCTTTGTCGCGATCTGGTCGGTCGTTCAGGTCTGGGGCAACTTCCTTGTCCCGTACCTGCTGCTGCGCGACCCTGCGAGCCAGCCCGCGGCCGTGCTCATGTACACCTTCTACACCGAGTCAGGGCAGGCCGATCTCAGACTGATCTCGGTGTTCGCCCTCATCTTCGCTCTGCCCGTCCTGCTCATCTACTTCGTCGTCAACAGGAAGTTCGGCTTCCGCTTCTATGGAGGTATCAAGTCATGACAGCCACGATCGTCATGAAGGGCCTCGTGAAGCAGTACCCCAATGGGGTGCGCGGCGTGGACGGGGTGGACGTGTCTATCGCTGACGGCGAGTTCTTCGCCCTGCTGGGTCCCTCGGGATGCGGCAAGACGACCCTGCTCAGGTCCATCGCGGGACTGGAGACCATCACCGAGGGGACGCTGACCATCGGCGGGACCGACATGACCGACGTCGAGCCCGGACAACGTGGGGTGGCCATGGTCTTCCAGGACTACGCCCTCTTCCCCCACATGGACGTGTCGGACAACATCGCCTACCCGTTGCGGATACGCAGAGTTGCTCGGGCCGAGCGCCGTCGGACCGCAGCCGACACGGCGGAACGACTCTCCTTGACTGAGCTGCTGGAGCGACGTCCTGCCCAGCTGTCTGGCGGGCAGCAGCAACGCGTCGCCCTGGCGCGGGCCATCGCGACGAGGCCCGACGTGCTCCTGCTCGATGAGCCCCTGTCCAACCTGGACGCCCGGCTGCGGCTGGAAGCACGAACCTTCCTCAAGGAGCTGCAACGCGACCTGGGCATCACCTCGGTGTTCGTCACCCACGACCAGGCGGAGGCCCTCGCCCTCGCGGACCGTATCGCCGTCATGCGGAAGGGCAGGATCCTGCAGGTCGGCACGCCCGCGGAGATCTTCCACAGCCCCGCCAACGAGTTCGTCGCCTCCTTCATCGGCTCGCACCCTATGAACCTCAACGACGGCGTCATCCGTGAGGGGGCGATCGAGTCACTGGGGTCCCGCATCGCCTTGCCCGTGACCATGAGGCGCGCGCCTACGGAGGGGATGAAGGTGAGGTGGGGCGTGCGTCCCGAGTACGTCCAATGCTCCGATGACGGTGCGACCGGCACCGGGGCCGTGGGCGGGCAGGTGCACACAGTGGAGAACCTCGGGGCCCAGACCCTGCTCACCATCCGTTGTGAGGCCGGACGTCTGCAGGCCATTGTCGGGGAGGAGTCATTGCCCGAACCGGGCCAGCGGTGCCGGCTCACCTTCCCCCAGGCCAAGACCCTGGTGTTCGACGCCGAAAACGGCGAGCTCGTCGGGGGTGGGCGCCTGTGAGCGCGACGCGCGGAGACTCCCCCACGGCCATGTGGATCGTCCCTCACACCCACTGGGACCGGGAGTGGTATGAGCCCCATGACGTGTTTCGTGCGCGCCTGGTGCGCATGATTGACGGCCTACTGAACCTTTTGGAGCACGAGGAGGCCTACCGTTTCACCCTCGACGGGCAGGCAGCCGCCTTCGAGGACTACCTGGTCCTCCGCCCGCAGAACCGTGAGCGGTTGAGCGCCGCGGTTGCCCGCGGACAGCTGGCTGTAGGACCGTTCCTCATCCTCCTGGACGAGTTCTGCTGTGACGGAGAGACCACGGTGCGCAACCTCGAGCTGGGCATCAGGGCATGTCGGACCCTGGGTGGGGAGATGCGAGTCGGCTACCTGCCCGACATGTTCGGCCACGCAGCCCAGATGCCGCAGATACTCAGGGGGTTCGGCCTGGCCGACGCCGCCCTGTGGCGGGGCGTGCCCGCCGCGGTGGACCGCGATGCCTTCTGCTGGCGCGCCCTGGACGGCTCCCAGGTGCGCGTGGAGTACCTGTGGGACGGCTACGGGTCTGCCCTCACGCTGTTCGACAGCCCTGGCAAGCTCGACCGGCTTGTGGCGGACTACCTGCACACGAATACTGGCCGCTTCGACGGGCGGTCTCCGGCCGGCATGTACGGCACCGACCATATGGAACCGCGACCGGACCTTCTCGACGCAGTACGGGCCCACAATGCCCGCTGTCCCGACGCGGTCATGACGGTGGCCACCCTGGGGCAGGTCGTGGCCTCGCGCGAGCACGACCCGCAGGCCCTGGACGACCTGCCCCTGGTCGTGGGCGAGATGCGCTCCCACGCACTGGGCAACATCCTGCCCGGGGTCCTGTCCGCCCGGACCAACCTCAAGAAGGCGATGGCGGGCGCCGAGCGGGCCCTGACCACCGCTGAGCGCCTTGACGTCGCCGTTGGCGGCCCGTCCCGCACAGCGCTGCTGGAGCGTGGATGGCGGCTGGTCGTGGAGTCCTCCGCGCACGACTCGGTAACCGGCTGCGGCGCGGACACCACCGCGGAGCAGGTCCTCACGCGTCTGCACGTCGCGGCTCACGCGGCCGCAGGTGCCGTCGACGTCGCCCTGCCGACCCTGGCCCGGGTGGGCGGGCCCGGTGAGCTCGTCGCCTTCAATCAGTCGGGGTGGGCGCGCCGTGTCCAGGGCGAGACCGTGCTCGACGGCAGGCCCGAGGCTCTCCCGGAGGGGGCCCAGCTCCTTGAAGAACTGCCCACTGTCATCGGCGACGAGACGATACCCGCCGAGCATGTGCGTCGGGTCCTGCGCCGGATCCACGGCCAGGAGCTGTTCGGCGGACGCATCCGCGGCTGGTCCTTCCCCGCCCCCACCGAACTCGTCTTCGAGGTCGCCCGCAGCGGTGGGGACGCCTTCGACCCCGACGACTTCACCGTCGAGCTCGACCGCCGGCTGGCAGCAGCACCTGACGATCGTCCCTGGCGCGTTCTCACCGTGGCACAGCCCTCGTGCCGGGTGCTGGTTGCCGGCCATGCGCAGGGCACCGCGGCGGTAGCGCTGGGGAGTGACGCGGGCGGTATCGACCACCCCGTGCGCGTGGGTGAGCGGAGCATGTCCAACGACCTGGTTCGTGTTGACATCGACGACGACGGCCTGGTGAGCATCGAAGACCTCCTCAACGGGCGAGTCATACGCCGCGCCCTGGCCATCGTCGACGAGGGTGACCGGGGAGACTCCTACAACTTCGGTCCCGTGGCCGGTGACAGGGTTGACGCCGCGGTCGCCACCCGGGTGGAGGTCCAGGAGCGTGGCCCGCTGCGGGGGCGCATCCTCGTCAGGCGCATCTACCGGCTGCCGCAGGGGCTGAGCACCGACCGCTCAACCCGTAGCGGTCCTACGCAGGACCAGGTGATCGACACTCGCATAGAGCTCCGTGAGGGTGAGCGCTTCGTACGCGTGCGTACGTTCCTTGTCAACGGGGTCGGCAACCACCGGCTCAGGCTCCACGTGCCCACCTTCGACCGGGACCTGGAGGGCTCGGTGTCCGCCGGGCAGTACGGGGTGACCCGCCGCGGACGCACCAGCGAGGACGGGTGGGGCGAGTACCCCCTGCCGACGTATCCTGCCACCCGCTTCGTCCACGCCGGTGGAGTCGCGGTCCACACCGACCGGCTCACAGAGTACGAGATCGTCACCCCCCCGGACGGAGGCGCCGTACGCGGCACGGGAGCGGATGGGGAGGATGGCACGCAGAGGCCTGACGAGATCGCCATCACGTTAGTGCGCGCCGTCGACCTCATGAGTGTCAACGTGCACCCGCTGCGCGATGAGCCCGCGGGAGCGCAGATTCCCGTGCCCGGAGCCCAGTACCTTGGCGTGCGTGTCGAGACCGACCTCGCTGTCGACCTGTCGTGCCCCCGGTGGGATGACTCGCAGATCGTGCGCCACTCGGACCTGTTCCACTACGAGCCCGTCCTCGTACCCGGCGCCGTCCAGACGGACGCGGAGGTCGTGGAGAGTGGAGGGGGTACGGGCGAGGCGGAGCCGGTCGGCTCCGTCGTGACCACCTGCGGGCGGGTCGCCCTGGAGTCGCTGCGCCGCGTCAACGACGGCGTCGTGGAGGCCCGTTTCGTCAACTACCACCACCACGCGGAGCCGTTGAGGGCCCGGATGTGGGGACGGTGGGACCGCACGGACCTGTCCGGGGACGTCCTGGAGGCCGGGGTTGACCCGTGGTCCCTGACGGTCCCGGCCTCGTCGATCATCACCCTGCGCTCGACGGCCGTGGCAGGCGCAGTGGATGTGGAGGAATAACGATGGCCGTCCTTCGGCGCACGACGCTGCGCCTCACCTTGTCCGACCAGGCCGCGGACCGCTACCCCACTGTCCCCTTCGAGGTCCCGCCCGGTGCCGAGTCCATCGGGGTGAGCATGGACCTGGGCACGCAGGAGGGCGTGGGCATCGACCTCGGCCTCCTGGGACCCGACGGCCTGCGTGGTTGGTCCGGAGGGGCGCGGATCTCCTACGTCGTCGAGCGCGATGACGCCACTCCCGGCTACCACCCGGGCGTCGTGCCCGGGCAGTGGGCGGTGCTCCTGGGCCTGCACCAGGTGCCCGCCGAGGGTGTGGACGTCACTATCACGGTGGTCTGCCCCGCCCGAGAGCACCCGGACCACGGCCCGCGCGAGGCCCCTGTCCGGCGCCTCCTACGGGGATCCGACCGGGGCCTGCCCGCTTCTCGGGGTCTGACCTGGTACGCGGGTGACCCCCACAACCACTGCCTGCACTCCGATGGGGAGCTGTCGCTGTGGGAGCTGGCCAACGAGGGCGTCAGGTCCGGGCTGGACTACCTGGGGTGCACCGACCACAACACGACCAGCCACCACCCCCACCTCGCCTCCGTCTCGCAGCGCCACGGCATCACCCTGGTGCCCGGCCAGGAGATGACCACCCACCGCGGGCACGCCAACGCCTGGGGCGAGATCGGCGTCATCGACTTCCGGGCCGAGGCCCGCACGTGGGTGGAGGAGGTTGAGCGCCGCGGCGGCTTCATGTCGATCAACCACCCGGTCGCCGACGACTGCTCGTGGCTGCACCCCCTGGAGCGCATGCCCCCCGGCGCCGAGCTCTTCCACGGCACCTGGTACCGCAATCTCACAGACACCTCGATCCTGGCCTGGGCGGCGATGCTGCCCGATGCCGTCGTGGTCCTCGGGGGCGGAGACTTCCACAACCGCTCCACCCCCCTGCGCCCGGGCATGCCCACGACCTGGATCGCGGCGGAGGAGTGCAGCGCGCCGGCCCTCATCGAGGCGATGGCGGCGGGCCGGACCATGGTGACCGGCAGCGCCCGCTACGTCGACGAGGAGGAGGCCCGCCCCGAACTGCTCAACTGTCCTGCCCTTGTGCGTCTGGGCGGCGTGGACGGGCACGGCGAGGAGGACCTCATGGCGGTGGATGCGACGGGGACCGTGCTCGTGGACCGGCTCGGTGCCCGCCTGGTGATCGATGAGGACCACCAGGTCGTGCGTGCACCGGCCGCGAGGGGACCGTACCGCCTTGAGACCGCCGGCCGGTGGGTCGTGGCCCTGTCCGCCTGAGGCGGCTCAGCCCCTCACAGGACGACGTCCTGGGTCGGCCTCGTCAGCTCGCCCGCGGGATGCGCCCTCACGATGTAGTCGCAGGCCCTGGCCGTCACCGCCATGATCGTCAGGGCCGGGCCCTCCGTCGAACCGGTAGGGAAGGAGGCCGCGTCCGTCACGAACAGGTTCGGCACGTCCCACGTCTGGCACACGCCGTTGAGCACGCTCAGCGCCGGGTCGTGGCCCATGCGGGCGCCGCCCGCCTCGTGGATCGACACGCCGTTCATCACCGACATGCGGATGCCGAGCCGGAAGATCGCACGCTGGACCGGGTTGAAGTCCGGCCACACCTGCTTGGAGTGGATCCCGAAGTTCGAGGCCACGAAGTTTGTGCGCAGGCCGGCCGCGTCCATCATCTCGTTGATGTCGCGCACGGCCGCCTTGACCATCCGGCGATCGTTGTCGTCGTTACGGATGACGATATGCGGCGCCGGCACGCCCCAGGCGTCCTTGATACGGCGCGACAGGGACAGGTGGTTGCCGTACTGGGGCAGCATCTCGATGCCCGCGCCGAAGCCGAACATGCCCGGGGCGTCCTCCGGGACGGGCACGCGGCCCGCCAGGCCCTGGAAGGAGTAACCGCGCTTGAAGGGCTCCGTCTGGCCGTGGAGGTTCTGGTAGCGGGGGATGAGGAAGCCGCCGCTGCCGCCGTAGAACGGGTCCGGCTCGGCCTGCGTCGACGGCCCGAAGTAGCCGGGGTGGCGAGGGTCGTCGCCGTAGCCCAGCGCCAGGGCCTGCTCGAGCAGGTAGCGGCCGACCAGGCCGCTGGAGTTGGCCAGGCCGTCCGGGTGGCGCGAGTCGCCCGAGTTGAGCAGCAGGCGCACGGACTCGAAGGCGGAGGCGCACAGCAGGACGATGTCCCCGACCACCTTGTGCTCCTGCTTGGTGCGGGCGTCGACGAAGACCGCGCCCGTCGCCAGGCCCGTGCGCGGGTCCGTCGTCACACGGGTGACGACGGCGTGTGTGCGGATCGTGAGATTGCCGGTCCTGCGGGCCTGGCGGATGCCCGGGGGCACGCGGTCGAGGAACGGCGCTTGGAAGCGGTAGCCGATGACGTGACGCTCGGGCCAGCGCTCCTCGACGACGCGCTTGAACTCCATCTCCATCTCGTTGAGGTGGGAGGGGCCGATGTACGTGCCGGGCGGAGGGTGCTCGACCCCCGGGTCGTCGTCGCCGTACAGGCCGACGAGCTCCTCGACCCGGTCGTAGTAGGGGGCGATGTCCTTGTACTCGAAGGGCCAATCGATGCCGACGCCGTCGAGGGAGGCCGCCTTGAAGTCGACGTCGCTCATGCGCTGGAGCACACGGCCGTAGGCGTGCATGCGCCCGCCCAGCAGCCGTGAGCGGATGTAGAGGAAGGGGGCGTCGAGCGGGTAGGTGTAGGGGTGCTCGGCGTCGTTGACGAGGAAGCGTGAGGACGTGTCCGAGTAGAAGGAGCGGCGCGCCTGGTTCCACTGGTGGTCCAGCAGGATGCGCTTGGCGCGCACCCCCAGGTCCAGCCCCATGCCCTTGGGCTCGCCGTAGACCGGGGGAGTGAAGTCCTTCTCGGTGAGCTCGCGCCCCGCCTCGAGCAACAGGACGCTCATGCCGGCCTCGGCGAGTTCTCGCACCGCCGTCGATCCGGCCGGGCCGGACCCGATGACGATCGCGTCGAAGTGACGGTCGATTGTGGGGGACATCTGTCCGCCTTTCTGCGCTCGGGGCGCTGTGGGCTGGTGCTGGGGCCGACGACGTCGGGGCCCGCGAGGAGGCGGTCTCCCGGCGTCGCTGCCGGATATCAATCAGGCTACGAAGGAGCCCCGCCGGACGGAGACCCCCATCGCCCGGCTTCTGCCCGCGGGAAGTGAAAGGGGGGGCGGCTCCGGCGCGAGCACCGCGGTTCCGCCCCTGTCGGGCGAAAGTGCGGCCGCCCTCGCCGTCGTCCCTCCTTCCTGCGCCGATAGCCTGACCGGGCCGGCCACCACCGCGACCGCCGTGGCCGGCGCCGACCCGGGTCACCCCCGCACCGCCCCGCAGAAAGCGCGTCACCCCATGCCCACGCCCACCTCGGCGAACCCCTACAAGGTCGCCGCCGTCGTCATGATCGGCTCCTTCATGTCGGTCCTCGACGGCACCATCATCAACGTCGCCGTCCCCGCCCTGCAGAATTACTACGCGAGTGCCGACGGCGTCCTGCCCGCCTACTCCTCGGTCGCCTGGACCATCACCGGCTACGCGCTCGCGACCGCCGCGATCATCCCGCTGACCGACTACGGCCTTAAGCGCATCGGCCACCGCTGGATGTACATCGGCTCCATTCTCCTGTTCACCGTGGCCTCCGTGGCCTGCGCCCTGGCCCCCAGCCTGGGAGCCCTCATCGCTCTGCGCGTCATCCAGGGCCTGTGCGGCGGCTGCATCATGCCGGTGGGCACCGCGCTCGTGGCCTCCGTCGCCGGGGCCCGGCTGGGCCGGATGATGAGCCTCATGGGCATCCCCATGCTCATCGCCCCGGTCATCGGGCCCGTCCTCGGCGGCTGGCTCGTCGAGGTCGCCTCCTGGCACTGGGTGTTTCTCATCAACGTACCCTTCGGGCTGGCCGCTGCGGGCCTTGGCCTTCTCCTGCTGCCCAGGGCCGCGGGCACGGGCGCCGTCCCCCTCGACCGGCTCGGCGTGCTGCTCATGTCCCCCGGTCTCGCCCTCGTCCTGTGGGGCGTGTCCAACGCCGGCTACGGCACCGCGCTCACCAGCCCGGTGGTGTGGGCCCCGCTCCTCCTCGGCCTGGTCATGGTGGCGCTGTTCGTGCGCCGCTCGCTCACGCTCGAGCACCCGCTGCTCGACCTCACCATCCTGCGCCTTCGCCCCTACCGCACGGCGATCCTCCTCGCCGTCGCCTTCCAGGCCGCCTTCACCGCCGACCTGCTGCTCCTGCCCTCCTACTTCCAGCAGGTGCGAGGCATGGGCGCTATGGCCACCGGCATGTTCATCGCCCCCACCGGGCTTGGTGCCCTCGTCACCATGCCGGTCGCCGCGAGCATGATCGACCGTCTCGCCCCGCGCCGGGTCATCCCCTGGGGTGTGGGCACGATGTTCCTGTCCCTGCTGCTGCTGAGCCAGGTCGGCGCGGGCACGAGCCTGTGGTACCTCGCCGCCATCATGACCCTCCAGGGCCTGGGCATCGGCGGCACGATGATGCCCGTGTCCACTGCGGCCCTGCAGGCCGTGCCTCGCCGCGAGGTCGGCAATGCCACCACCCTGTTCAACATCGGCCAGCAGGTCTTCGGCGCCGTCGGCATCGCGATCGTCTCCGTCGCTCTGGCTCTGCTTCTTGCTGCCACGGACCTGGGGGCCGCGACTGTCGCCGGTGAGCTGAGCGGTGCGACGCTGGAGGTTGGACGCCAGGAGGCGGCGGGGGCCTTCGCCTGCGCCTTCCGGGTGCCGACCGTCCTCATGGGGCTGGCCCTGTTCCTCGCCTTCCGCCTGCCGGCAGTCCGGGTTGTCCCCACCACCCCCGGTCCCTGAGCCTTCACTCAGTCAAGGTGTGCCGACGGCGTCGGCCGGCTCTCACACCATCGCTGAGGCCCGAGTTTTCATGCTGAGCCCTGACGCCTCCGGTCAGGCCTCGGTGTGACGGCTCAGGGCTCAGCGTGCGGCGGGACGCCGCCGCGGGGTGATGCGTGCTGCCAGGCGAAGGCGTGGATGAGTGCGCTCGTGCGGGCGCGCTGCGCACTCGTCGCAAAGCCCGAGTGCCCGCCCTCCGCCGTCTCCACGTACGTCACGTCCTGGCCCAGCGCGGCCAGCCGCCACGCCATCGTGCGCGCGTGCGCCGGATGGACACGGTCATCGCGCGTCGACGTCAGCAGCAGCACCGGCGGGTACACCCGCCCCTCCTTCAGCAGGTGGTAGGGCGAGTGCTCACGCATCCACTCCCACTGGGACTCGTCGTCGGGATCCCCGAACTCCGGCACCCAGGAGGCCCCCGCCAGCAGGTGCGAGTAGCGGCGCATGTCCAACAGCGGCACCTCCAGCACCACCGCCCCGACGCGCTCCGGGTGACGGGTGAGCAGCTCACCCGCCAGCAGTCCGCCCGCCGAGGAGCCGTGCACCACCACCGAGCCGGCCTCGGCCACGCCGCGCGCCACCAGGGAGTCGATGACCGCTGTGAGGTCCTCCAGCACGAGGCCACGGCCCCGGCCCTGCGTCGGTCGGTGCCAGTCGGGCCCGTACTCGCCGCCACCGCGCGTGTTCGCCACGACGTACGTGCCGCCGCGCTCCAGCCACGCCTTGCCGGTCACCGGCTCGTAGCCCGGGGTCAGGGCCGTGCCGAAGGCCCCGTAGGCGTGCACGAGGACCCGGCCCGGCCCACCCCCGGGCACCGGGCGCCCGATCTCGACGTAGGGCACGCGCGTGCCGTCCGCGCTCGTCGCCACATGCTGGCTCACCCGCACCCCGGTCGCGTCGAAGCGGGCCGGGGCCTGACGCACAACCGACATTCCCGTCATCTCACCCTGGTCGGTCAGCCGCGCCACCGTGAGGGTCGACGGCGTCGTCCACCCTGAGGCCGAGACCCACAGGTAGTCCGTTCCCGCCGGGTCCAGCGCTGCGGCCGACACGCTCAGCAGCGCGCGCCCCGGCCGCAGCAGCGTGTCGTCCTCCTCCGGGCGGCCGGGCAGGTCACTCGCGCCCGTGAGGTCGACCCAGTGGTGCGCCCAGGGCGTGCCCGGGGCCGAGCCCGCAGGCGCAGGCGTGCACACCTCAAGGCGGCCGGCGACGTCGTCGAGCACCGTGAGGACCAGGTGGTTGCGGGTCCAGGTGGCCGACAGCAGCGTCGTCGTCGCCGTCGGCTCGAACAGAACCTCAAGGTCGCGCCCGCCCGCCAGATAGGCGGCCAGGTCCGCGCCGAGCAGCGTGCCGGGGGCGTAGCTGCGCCCGCCGACCTCCCACGGCTCGCGCAGCTCGATGGTGAGCCAGTCGCGCCCGACCCCGGCGCTCGCGCTCTCGGGCACCTCAAGGCGGACCGCTCCGGCCGGCACCAGGTCGCCCTCGGCGGTGGGTGCGGGCAGGGCCGGGTGGGCCACGCCGTCGAGCGCAGCCCGAGCCGCCTGCTGACCGGTGGGGCAGACGACGTCGTCGGGCAGCAGCCAGATGCGGGTGCCGTAGAAGGAGGGCATCGTCGTCAGCCACGTGCGGCCCCAGGGGTCGCGCGCGGCCCCGGCTGCCACCGAGCCGGGGGCGGCCGTCACGAGGATCTCGGCCTCTTCGACGGCGGTGCCCCGCCCCAGGCGGCGTACCTGACGCGGGTAGCCGGCGGCCGACAGGGATCCCGGGCCGACGTCCGCCGAGACAATGACCGACTCGCCCTCCTCATCGCCCCACACCAGGGACCCTTTCGACGGCGGCCGGTGGAAGCCGCCGTCGTCTGGCCCGACGAAGCGCCGTGCGTCCAGGTCGTACTCGCGCGTGACGCTCGTGTCGGAGCCGCCGTCGGAGAGCGTGATGAGGGCGCGGCGGCCCGCGCGCGCACCGGTGGTGAGGACCTGGGCGCCGCCCCACACGAGCGGCCTGCCCCGTTCGGCCGCCAGGGCATCGAGGTCGAGGAGGGTCTCCCACTCGGTGGGCTCGGGGTCGCGGTCCGCCCGGGAGGGCGCGCCAGCCACGTAGGACAGCCACGAGGCGCGCCGCCAGAGGCCGCGCGGGTGCCCTGCGTCGGTCCACAAGCCGTAGACCATGCCCGCGCGGTGGGCGACGGGGGGAATGCGGTCGGGGGCGTCGAGGACTGCGGTGAGGTCCCGGGTCAGCTCCTCCAGGGCGGGTGAGGCCAGACGGGCCTCGGCCTGCGCGTTGCGTTCGGCCACCCAGGCCAGGGCCTGTTCCCCGCTGATGTCATCGAGCCAGGCGGGGGCCTGGGGCAGGGGGGTGGTGCTCGTCGTGGCGTGGGCGGTCACGTCGTCGTGCATGCGGTAATCCCAGCACGGTTGCACAGGTGTGACACGCCAGCCAGGAAACGATCTGCTCTCAGCGTGCACAACACGGTGCGGGGTGACGCCGTCGACGCCGTCGGTACCATCGGCGCCGCCGTCCACGTCAGATGGCGACGGCGGGCTGGCGGGCGCCGGGATCGCGGCACCACCTCCTTCTGCGCGCGGAATGCATCTGTGGTCCTGGGGTCAGGACGATCCATCCGGAACCACCTTCTTCTGCGCGCGGAATGCATAAGAGAATGAAGTGATGGGATATTGCCGTCGGACTTATCAGAGACAATCGGCACCAGGGGCCCAACCGGCCCGCACCACGCGCACGAGTCCCTTCCAGGGGCTCCATTCAACGAGGAGGAGCAGGGCAATGGCACTGAGCATCGGCGTCGACGTCGGCGGGACCAAGATCGCGGCCGGAGTGGTCGATGACGAGGGCAAGGTCATGGCCCGCCTCCAGAAGGACTCCCCGGCCAACAACCGCGACGCGATCATGACGACGATCATCGACTGCGTCAATGAGCTCAGGGCACAGGTTGAGGGCGTGGCCACCGTCGGCGTCGGCGCCGCCGGCTTCGTCTCCAGCGACCGCAACACCATGGTGTCGGGGACCAACCTCGACTGGACCGGCGTCAAGATCGGCGACGTTGTCTCCGCCGGCACCGGCCTGCCGGTCGTCGTCGAGAACGACGCCAATGCTGCCGGCTGGGCCGAGGCTCGGTTCGGGGTCGGTGCCGGGCGCTCCAACGTCCTCGTCGTGACGCTGGGCACCGGCGTCGGGGGCGCCGTCATCATCGACGGCCGCCTCGTGCGCGGTGCCGCCGGCTTCGCCGCCGAGATCGGCCACATCACCATCGTCCCGGGCGGCCGCCCCTGCGGCTGCGGCCTGCGCGGATGCCTCGAGCGCTACGGCTCGGGCACGGCCCTGGGCATGAACGGCTACGAGCTTGCCCGCTTCCGGCCCGACTACGCCGCCCGCATCATCGAGCTGTCGGGCGGCCAGGTGCGCGACATCTCCGGCAAGGCCGTGACGATGGCCGCGCGCGAGGGCGATGCCGCGGCGCTCGAGTGCTACGAGCAGCTCGGTGACGCCCTCGGCCAGGGGCTGGCGGACCTGGCGGCGGTCCTCGATCCCGAGGTCGTCGTGCTCACCGGTGGCATGACCGAGGCCGGCGCCATCCTCCTCGAGCCGGTCACGAAGGCCTTCTCCACCTACCTCACGGCCCGCTCGCGCCGCCCGGAGATCCCCGTGCTCATCTCCTCCTCCGGGCAGGACGCCGGTCTCATCGGCGCCGCCGACCTCGCCCGCGCCTGAGCGGCCGGGCGGCTGCTCGTTGAGCCCTGGCCTGTCTGGGTGATCTCGTCCCTCAGCTGGTGATCTCGTCCCTCGCCCTTCGATCTCGTTGCCTGCGCATTGATCTCGTTCCTTCAAGGAACGAGGTGGACCGCTAGGGAACGAGGTCAACGGGCGGGCAACGAGGTCAACGGCTGGGCAGCGAGGTCACTGGGCGGAAGTGTGAGCAGGGGCGTGGGTGGGGACGGGCGGCCAGCCAGCTCGTGAACACTTGCTTCGAGCGTGCGGGAACCATGCCCGGCAGACGGGCCGTGCCGGTGCCCTGGCGGGGTCAGGTCGATGACCACGGTGACGTACGTGTCGCCCGTGAGCGTGTGGCGCCACATAGGGGCTGCCCCTATGTGGTGTGTCAAGCGGCGGCGGGTGGCTCGTCCGGGACCCCTGTCGGTCACCTCCATCCTTCGCCTCGTTCCCCGTCGTCGATCTCGTTCGAGGGCCGTCGATCTCGTTCGCGAACCGTTGATCTCGTTCCCTCAACGAACGAGATCAACGCATGGGGAACGAGATCAACGCACGGGGAACGAGATCAACCCACGCACGCCGAGTCCGGTCGTAGGTGTGGGGATCGCGCGAGCTGCCGGAGCGGAGGCGGACTGTGAGAGCGGGAGCGGGCGCACGGGTGCGGGGGGTACCTCCCGTATGCCCGGGCCGACGGCGAGGGGGAGACGACCTCACTCGTGGAGCGGGCGCACGGGTGCGGGGGGTACCTCCCGTATGAGAGCGCAGCGGGGGGATCATCGACCTCGATGACCCTGACGCCGTCACAACCGGCCCGGCCTGTCGATCAGCACGCGCTTGCCCTCGGCCAGGACCGCCTCGTTGGCCGTGCTCCATGACACGCCAAGGCCCTGGGCCACCCGGGCCATGGACAGGTGCTGCACCACGATCCCGCTCAGGGCCCGCCTCAGGCCCGCCCGGGAGATCTTCGAGCGCGGCTGGGCCGCCGCCTGCGTGCTCTGGCGCCACACGTGAGCGCAACCGGCGCAGCGGTACCAGTGCACCCGCACCTGCAGCGTGGTGGGACGCCACCCCAGGGGTTCGCGCGGCGCTCGCGGTGGGTGGGGCGCCACCCCAGGGGTTCGCGCGGCGCTCGCGGTGGGCGGTGCGGCGCTCGCGATGACCGCACGGGGGTGAAGCGCACGGCGGTGCCCGAGGCGGTGGCCATGAGCATGCTGTTGACCGAGACATCCGTCCGGTTTGCCTTCCCGTGCGGGCTGAGGTCTACTTAGGGCGAGAATGATTCCCATTACCCGACGTCGGAAAGGTCCGTCCCATGGCCAGCCCCTTTGCCCACCTGCGCGAGTGGGAGCTCCGGCTCTCCCGCCTCGCAGGATCACGCTCCACAGCCTTGAGCGGGACCCGAGCCGCCGCTGCTTCCCTCGCCGCTCTCCTGAGCCTCCTGGCGGTCCTCGCCTTGGCCTTGGCGGGCGCTGTCCCGGCGCTGTCCCCGCAGGCGGCCGCCGTGCAGCCCGATGAGATGGACCGCGTGAGCTCCGGGCGAGTCAACCTCTTCCACCTGTACGGCACCGACCCCGAAACCAGGATGATCGGCCTGGGCATGACGGTTGACAACACCCCCGTCGCACCGGAGACGACCCTCATCTCCGTCCCCGGCGCCGCCGCCCCCATCACCGACCCGGCCCTCGTGGCTGCGGGCGCGACCTCCGGCTGGACCGTCGCCCCCGGCGGCCCGCTCACCCTGGGATGGGACGCCACCGGCGTCGCCTCGGCCCCCTTCCTCTACGACGGCTCGAACGTGCGCCTGAGCTGGACCGGCCCCCAGGGCGCCAAGGTCTTCCTCGCCCAGCCCGACCCCTCCGGTCAGACCGCCAACCTCACGTCCCTGCTGCGCTCCGGCTCGCTGGAGCTGGCCCCCGGCGTCGGACCCGACGACGAGGGCGTGGAATCCAACGACGTCCTCCAGGTGGGACGCCAGTCGGCGGGACAGGCCGAGGTCGCCCCGCTGACGGGAGCCGCCACGTGGGTCTTCACCCAGCCCGGCACCTACGTCCTGACCGCTACCGCGTACTCGGCGAGCACCACGGGGTTGGCCTCCTCTGCCCAGACTCAGGCCGTGACCTACACGATCCAGGTCGGCGAGAGCGCCCCGCAGCCGGAGGAGCCCGTCGTCGAGCCGGCGACGCAGCCCACCACTGACCCCGTCGTCGAGCCGACCACCGAGCCGACGACGCCCACCACTGAGCCGACCGTCGAGCCGACCACCGAGCCGACGACGACGCCCAGCGCCCCGGCCACCACGGCGCGCACGGCCCCGGCCGCCCCGGCCCCCGGCACCAACGCCTGCGCACTCCTCGGCAACACCGACGGCTTCGAGACCGTCCTCGACCACGGCCACGTCGACATGTTCGACCTCACGAGCGACGCCTCCGGCAACCTGTCCCTCCTGCTCAAGGAGGACGTCACCGGCCACGGCGTCCTGCACGATCCCAGCACCGTCCTGCTCTCGGTCAAGGAGAACTACACGGTCCCCGGCAGCGACGGCAAGCCCGCCCGCGAGGAGTCGACCTACACCACCCTGCCCCAGGACCTGCGCAACCAGATCCCGAGCCTGCCCACCGCCGGCTACGTCCTCGACGCCAACGGCACCGACCAGGCCCACATCGTGTGGCCCGGCTGGGACACGCTCTCCTCCCGCCAGGGCGGCTACACCGGCGCCACCTTCGAGGTGGGCTACACCGGCCCGGAGAACGGGACCATCCACGCCTTCGCCGGTGGCAGCCTGCTCGGTCTTGAGTCCGTGCTGTCCGACGGCGGCTACGCCCTGAACCCGGCGGGCTCGGTCATCACCCAGCCCTACCCGGCCCACAAGCACGTCACCTGGGTCTTCTCCCACGCCGGGCGCTACGTCCTGACCGTCAAGGCCACCGCCACCAAGGACGACGGCACCGCCGCCCAGACCAGCGAGCAGACGTACACCATTGACGTGGGCGAGCGCTCCAGCTGCGTGACCCCCGCCGCCCCGAAGCAGCCGGGTACCGCCCAGCAGTCCGGCGCCCGCACCGCCCTGCGCAGCGCGGGCGAGGCTGCGGCACCCACCAACGTCGTCGCCGCCCAGGACCCCTCCAACGTCGTCGCCGCCCCGGCCGCCTCCGTCCCTGGCGCCGGCAACAGCCGCGCCGGTGGCGCTGGCAGCGCTGGCGCCTCTCGCGCCGCCGCCTCCGGCCAGTGCGTCGCCACGACCATCACCCGTGAGGCCACCGAGGAGGAGGCCGCCCGTCTCGCCGGCTCCAACGCCTCCTCGGGATCCTCCGGCGCCACCGCCAACAGCGCGACGACGACCCTGACCTTCCAGGTGGGCCCCGGCGCCACCGGCACCGCCACCGAGGGTCACTTCGACCTCGGCCCCGCCATCGAGGACGGCACTCTTGTGGCCCGCATCAAGGACGACCGCAGCCAGCCCGCGAGCTGGGTCGCCCCTGAGTCCCTCACCTTCGCCCTGGGTGACGCGGCCGCGATTCAGGCTCCCGCTGCCCTGTCCTTCGTCGCGAACCAGGGCCAGACCGTGTGGATGATCCCCTCCACCCAGATCGCCGGCGTGCCCTGGCTGGGCATGAACTCCCAGCGCGAGGAGATCGTCAACGGCACCAAGGGTGGCGTGACCTTCAGCCTCGACGCCGTCAGCGGCCCCGGCAGGGTCGCCGTCTTCAACGCCGGCGCCCTCGGCGGTGGTGTGGGCGAGCACGTCTTCGACGGTGCGGGCAGTGCCTACCACCTGCCGGCCAACACCCACGCCCACCAGAACTGGGTGTTCACCGAGCCCGGCACGTACACGCTCACGCTCACCATGACCGTCACCCCCACCGGCGCGGACCTCAAGGGCTCCACCTCCGGTGCGGGCGGTGCGGGCGGTGCCGACGCCGCCGGGACCCTCACCCTCACCGGGGAGAAGGGCCCGGGCGGCCGCCCGATGGTCAAGGAGGTCGTCGGCCGCACGCCTGACGGCAAGCCCTGCGACCTCAATCTGGCGCGCACCGGTACCGACTCGGGCGACATCGTGCTCGCGTCCACCGCGCTCGTCATGGCCGGACTCGTCCTCGTGGCCGCTCGGCGCCGCAAGGCCGTGACCGCGTGACCTGCACTCCCCGGCACGGCCCGACCCGCAGGGCGGTGACCTCGGCGCTCCTCGTGAGCACCCTGGCCACCGCCCTGGCGGGTGGCTGCGCCCTGCCCGCCGGGGGGCTGGGCAGCATGGATCCCGCCACGGACGGCGTCCTCAACGTCGTCGCCACCACCGGCATCCTCGCGGACCTGGCCCGCAACGTCGCCGGGGACCGCGCCCGCGTCACCCAGATGGTGCCCGACGGCGCCGACCCCCACTCCTGGGAGCCCTCCCTGCGTTCCGTGCGCGACGTGGCCTACGCCGACCTTGCGCTGTCGAACTACCTCCTGCTGGAGGAGCACGCCCTCATCCGCACCCTCGACTCGAACCTGCCGCCCTCGGCCATGAGCGTGTCCGTCGCGGAGGAGGCCGCCAAGAACGGGGCCACGATCCTGCCCCTCGTGGAGGACCGCTCCCTGGACACCGTCTGGTTGGGCATGCGGGTGCTCGGCGACGGCGCCTCCCACGGCGCCAACCGCTCCTCCACCGTGGACCTGACCCTCACCGCCGCCGAGGGCCCCGGCCATGCCAGCGCCTACCTCGTGACCTCCTTCGGCGCCCCGGAGATCGGCTTCACCACCTCTGACGGCGTGAGTGCCGACGCCGACACCTCCCTCCTTCCGGCCGACGCCCACCAGCACATGTCCTGGGCTTTCACCAAGCCCGGCATCTACCGGCTCACCTTCAGCGCCGTGCTCCACCCCGACGGCACCCGCTCGACGGACGGCGCCGCACCCGTCGAGCTCGGCTCGGCCACCGCCGTCTTCGCCGTCGGCGTCTCCGGGGCTGAGGTCGCCGCCGCCGAGGGACGCAGCCTGCTGGGGGCCGGGCACGCCGACCTCACCGCGAACCTGTCCGCCACGGCCGGAAAGGGGCAGACGGGTGGCGTGAGCCTCGCTGTCGACACCGCCTCCCTGCCCGAGGATCTGGCCGAGCGCGCCCAGGACGCAGGCGGTCTCGCGGCCGCCATGAGCGTCGTCAACCTCGACGACGTCGTCCTCGAGGTCCCGCCCCGCACCCTGACCCAGGTGCCCGGCAGCAGTGGCTACCGCTTCGTGGGCGAACCCGGCTCCGACGTCTACATCCTGCCCCAGGCGGTTCTGGGCAAGCACGTCCACGGCGACATCGACCCCCACCTGTGGCACGACGTCCACAACGCCGCCGCCTACGTGCGCGTCATCGAGGAAGCCCTCATCGCCGTCGACCCCGACGGCGCCGACACCTACCGGGCCAACGCCTCCGCTTACCTCACCCGCCTTGAGGAGCTCGATGAGGAGGTGACCGCGACCCTGGCCACCATCCCTCAGGACCGGCGCCACCTCGTGACCACCCACGACGCCTACGGCTACCTTGCCAACGCCTACGGGCTGAGCGTCTCCGGCTTCATCGCTCCCAACCCGGGGGTCGAGCCCAGCGTGGCCGACCGTGTGCGCCTGGCCGCCACCCTGCGCGACCTCGACATCCCAGCCGTCTTCCTCGAGCCGAACCTGGCCCGCACCCGCTCGGTGCTGCGCTCGGTCGCCGAGGAGGCCGGGGTGGCGGTCTGCCCCCTGTACGGCGACACCCTCGACGAGGCCGCCCCCACGTACATCGACATGATGCGGTTCAACGCCGACTCCCTCGCCCAGTGTCTGGGCGCCACCCCCTCCAAGGAGAGACCATGACTGACCTCCCGCGCGCCCGGAGCTCCGCCCGCCTGGTGGCCGGAGCCCTGCTCGCCCTGGGCCTGGCAGCGCCTGCGCTGACCGCCCCCGCCCTCGCGGCACCGAGCACCCCCGGCACCGTCGGCACCACCGGTGCCACTGGCACCGTCCAGGGCCCGGCGGCCGTGGCCCCGGGCGTCGTGCGCCCGGCCACCACCACCCCGACGGCGGACGCCCAGGACCCCGACCTGCAGCAGACCGTCACCTCCGGCGAGTCCGTGGGCCAGGGGGCCGCCGTCATCGACGTCGGCCACGTCGACCTCGGCCCCCGCTACGTCGACGGCCAGTGGCAGGTCATGATGCGCGACGACTCGGGCCCCGCGCCCGTGTGGCGCAACCCCGCCGAGGTCGTCCTGCGCGTGCGCGACACCGCCCTGCTGCCCGCCCCCACGGACAAGGCCTACGCCTTCATGAAGGCCGAGGAGGGTCAGCAGTGGTACGTCATCCCCCAGACCCAGGCCGCCGACGTCGTGTGGCTGGGGTGGAACACCCAGGACCCCGGCGTCGTCAACGCCGTTGACCGCGGTGTCACCATGACGATCGGCCCCGTCGAGGGTCCGGGCCGCTCCTGGATGTTCACCCAGTCCGGCACCTTCGGTGAGCCGCTGCTGCTCGTTGACGGCCAGAAGCACGAGCCGCAGGACGTGTGGGTGGACGCCAACACCCACGTGCACGCCAACTGGGTCTTCACCGAGCCCGGCGTGTACACGGCCGCGCTGTCCTTCAGCGCCACCACCCCTGAGGGCACTGAGCTGAGCGGATCGACCCTCCTGCGCTTCGCCGTCGGCGATGCGACGAGCACCGATGAGGCCCTGGCCGCCCCGGCCCCCACCGCACTCGGCTCCGAGGCCACCGCCCAGGATGGCGCCACACCCGCCGCCGCTGGTGCGATGGAGGCCGACGACGCCGCCTCCGCCGAGACCGGCACCCGCGGTCCATCCTCCGGCCTGCTGTGGGCGGGCGGCGCCGCCGTCCTCGTCGCCCTCGGGGTGCTTGCCGCGCTGCTGGCCCGCCGCAACCGCACGGTCGCCCGCGAGCAGCGCGAGGCCCGCCAGTGGGCGGACACACAGGACTCCCTCAGCGCTGACGCCGACATCGAGGAGGACACGCGTGACGGCGACGAGTGACGAGCAGCTGCCGCTGGAGGTCCATGGCCTGGCCGTGGACCTCGGTGGCCGGACGGTCCTCAGGGACGTTGACCTTGAGGTACGCCCCGGCGAGCTCGTGGGCCTCATCGGCCCCAACGGGGCCGGCAAGACGACCCTCCTGCGGGCCGTGTTGGGCCTGACCCCCCGGCGCGCGGGCACCGTCACGACGGCGGATGCCACCCCCAGCGTCGGCTACGTCCCCCAGCGCCACGAGTTCGCCTGGGAGTTCCCCCTCACCGTGCGTGAAGCCGTCATGTCCGCCCTGACCCTGCGCCTGGGGCTCATCAGCCGCCCCCGCCTGAAGCACCAGCAGGCCGTCGAGCGGGCGCTCGGGCGGGTGCGCATGAGGAACCTGGCGGACCGTCCCGTCGGTGAGCTCTCCGGTGGGCAGCGCCAGCGGGTCCTCGTGGCCCGCGCCCTGGCCCTGAGCCCGAAGCTCCTGCTCCTGGACGAACCCTTCACCGGCCTCGACATGCCCACCCAGGAGATGCTCGGGGACCTGTTCCGCGAGCTCGCCCACGAGGGCTGCGCCGTGCTCATGACCACCCACGACCTCGTGGCCGCGCGCGCCCAGTGTGACCGCCTCTACCTCGTCGCCGGGACCGTCATCGCCTCCGGCACGCCCGCCGACCTGTCGAGCCCCGACCCCTGGGTGCGGACCTTCCGCTTGCGCGAGGGCAACCCGCTGCTGACGGCCCTGGGGGTGTCCTGATGCTCACGCCTCTCGACTTCCTCATGGACCTGTTCAACCCGGTCCTGGCCTTCCTGCCCCGGGCGCTGCTCATGGCGGTCGCGTCCGCCATCGTGTGCGGGCTCGTCGGCGTCCACGTGGTCCTGCGTGGTATGGCCTTCATTGGCGACGCCGTCGCCCACGCCGTCTTCCCCGGGCTCGCTATCGCCTTCATCCTGTCCGGCTCCCTCGTGCTGGGTGGGGCCGTGGCGGGTGTGACGACGGCGGTGCTCGTTGCCCTGCTGAGCCAGTCCAGGCGGCTGAAGGAGGACTCCGTCATCGGGGTCCTGTTCGTCGGGGCCTTCGCCCTCGGCGTCGTCATCATTTCGCGGGCGCCCGGCTACGCCGGCAGCCTCCAGGACTTCCTCTTCGGCTCCATCACGGGCGTGCCCGCCTCGGACGTGCCCGTGGTGCTTGCGGGCGGAGGACTCGTCGTCGGCCTCATCCTGCTCCTGCACCGCCCGCTCACCGCCGTCAGTCTCGATCGGGAGACCGCCCGGGCGGCCGGGGTGCCCGTGCTCCTGCTCGACGTCGCCCTCTACACGGCCGTGTCCCTCGCCGTCGTCATCTCTGTGCAGACCATCGGCAACGTCCTGGTCCTCGCGCTGCTCGTGACGCCCGCGGCCACCGCGCGCCTGCTCACCGACCGGCTCACGACGATGCTGTGGCTCGCCCCGCTCATCGGAGCCCTGGGTGGCGTCGTCGGCCTCTACCTGTCCTGGTCCGTGGATGTGCCCACCGGGGCAACGATCGTCCTGCTGCTCACCGCGGCCTTCGCCCTCGCCTGGCTGATTGCCCCGCGTCACGGCGCGCTCGTGCGGCGGCTGTCGCTGCGCAGTCGCGCCGCCGCCAGTGCGCGGGCGTAACGGGGGCCGATCTCCTGCTCGGTGACGCTGCGCCCGTCGTAGGTCCAGGTCAGCAGGTTCTCGAGGCTGAAGGTGCGCCCGCAGAGCGCGCAGGCCAGCGGGACGGTGGGGCGCCGCAGACGCGCCACCGTGTGGCCTGCGGGGCAGGTCCCGCGCCAGCGGCCCTCGACCTGCGGTGCCTGGCGGGGCACGAGGCGTCGGCCGCTCGCGCCTAGGCGCTGGGCCTCCGCCCGCCACACGGCGTCGTGCCCGTGATGGGTGCCGACGCGCGCGTGGGCGATCTCATGCAGGACGGTCTCGCGGACCTCGGTCTCGTCGTACAGGACCATGAGGGCGCGCGAGAGCGTGATGCGGCGGCGGGCGTGGTCTGTCAGGCCGGCGCGCCTGCGGGCCCGGTCGAGCTCGAGCCCCCAGTCGCCGACCCCGTGCTCCTGCATGAGGGCGCGCGCGAGGGCAAGTGCGGCGGGGATCTCCATGCCCGGAGACTAGCGAGCGGCGTGCCCCACCCTCTCGGGTGTGGCAGCATGGCCACGATGAGCGACCAGCAGGACTCCAAGCAGACTGCGGGGCAGCCCGACGGCGTGGGGCGTCACCGTGCCGCACCCCCGACGGAGCGGGCCACGAGGGTCTCGCGCGCCTCCGGCCGCCACCGGGCTCCCGATCCTGTGGCTCCCGTGGCTCCCGGCGAGCCAACCCCTCCGGCAGCACCGGCAGCGCGGACGACAGGGGCCGCTGAGCCCGCGCGTCGCGCCCCCCGCACCCGACGCGCCGCCCGGGCCGCCCGGGCCGCCGCCCCAGCCGAGCCGACTCGCGCTGCTGCACCCGCCCGGACAGCGTCATCTCCCGCCGAACCGAAGCGCGCTGCCGCACTGTCCCGGGCCGCCGCCTCTGCCGCCGCCCCAGCCGAACCGAAGCGCGCTGCCGCACCCGCCCGGACAGCGTCATCTCCCGCTGAGCCGACTCGCTCTGCTACACCTTCCCGGGCCGCCGCTCCTGCTACCGCTCCCGCCGAACCGAAGCGTGCTGCTGCACCCGCCCGGGCTGCCGCCTCTGCCACCGCTCCCGCTGAGCCGAAACGTGCTGCTGCACCCGCCCGGGCTGCCGCCTCTGCCACCGCTCCCGCCGAGCCGAAACACGCGGCCGCACCTGCCCGGCCGACGTCGTCTCCCGCCGAGCCGGATCAGCCGATGCGACCCGCCTGGGTTTCGCTGGAGCGCACCACCACCGCGGCCCGCACCACCCCGTCACCCCAGGACAGCACAGCCGAGCCGGACGAGCCGACACCACCCGCCTCCTCGGCCGCCGCGCTCTTCGACCAGGCCGAGTCACACCCCCGCCCCGGCCGCCGCCCCGGGCGCCTGCGCCGCCGCCTCACCGGAGCCCTCATCGTGCTCCTCGCCCTTGCTGCCACCTTCGGGGCCGGCGCGCTCGCCATCGACGCCCTGGGTCTGCTCGACCCTCGCACTGAGCCAACCGCCGCGGCCCCCACCCCCAATCCCTCCGTGCACACCCCCACCAAGCCGGCCATCGTCGTCCCCGACTACACGGGCTTCGACCCCGCCCACGTCATCGACGACGACGTCTTCTTCGACTCCAGCTCCATGACGCTCGAAGAGGTCACCGCCTTCATCGACCGGGTCAACAAGGGCTGCACCCCCGGCGACGACGGCACCCCCTGCCTGTCGGAGGCCGTCTTCACCACCGAGGACTACGAGCCCGGCCCCGGCTGCGCCGGCGGTTACACGGGGGTCGAAGGTGAGACGGCCGCCCAGGTCATCGTCAATGTTGCCACCTCCTGCGGCGTCAGCCCCCGCGTGCTGCTCACCCTCATTCAGAAGGAGCAGAGTCTGCTCACGGCCTCCGGCGAGAGCCTCAGCGCCCACGACTACGAGGCGGCCGCCGGATACGACTGTCCTGACGGCGGCACCTGCGACCCCGAGCACGCAGGCTTCTTCCGTCAGGTCTACGGAGCCGCCGCCCAGTTCCAGCGCTACCACCAGGACCCGCAGGCATACGAGGTCATCGCGGGCGAGACCGCCACACTCGGCTACGCCCCCACCGCGGCCTGCGGCACCGGCGAGGTCACCCCCCTCAACCAGGCCACAGCCGGCCTGTACAACTACACCCCGTACCTGCTCAACGACGCCGCCTGGGACGGAGGGGACGCCTGCACCACCTGGGGCACCCTCAACTTCTACGGCTACTACCGCACCTGGTTCGGGGATCCGACCCCCTCGACCGCGGACTGAGCGGCGGGGCCGCTACTGGAACTGGTCGGCCGCCCCGCGCGAGCCGACCGTGACAGGATGGCCCCATGCAGCTGCCCGAGTTCCTCACGACCATCTGGGTCGTGCTCGAGTACAGCATCAAGATCGCCGCCCTGGGCACGGTCCCCGAGAACCGCAGGCCCTCCTCCTCGACCGCCTGGCTGCTGCTCATCTTCCTGTTACCCGTCGTCGGACTGCCCCTGTACATCTTCCTTGGCAGCCCCTGGATCCACGGGCGCCGTCGCGAGCAGCAGGTGAGCGTCACCGAGGGCGCCCTGCGGATGGCCGCGGGCCTACCCGACGCCCCCGCGGGTGCCCGCCCCAGCCCGCACCTGGCCTCCGTCCTGCGCATGAACCGCAGGCTCACCGCCCTGCCCTGCGTCACGGGTGAGGTCGTCGCCCTGCACGCCGACGCCGCCGACACCTACGCGGCCATGGCCCGGGCGATCGATGGTGCCGAGCACCACGTCCACGTCGAGTTCTATATCCAGTCCTGGGACGAGGTGACGGACGTCTTCTACAGCGCTCTCGAGCGGGCCGCCGCCCGCGGGGTCCCCGTCAGACTCCTCGTCGACCACCTGGGCTCACGCAAGTACCCCGGCTGGCGCACGCTCGGGCGGCGCTGGGAGCAGGCGGGAATCCGGTGGCGGCTCATGATGCCGCTGCTGCCCCACCGGCGCCGCTTCCGCCGCCCCGACCTGCGCAACCACCGCAAGCTCCTCATCGTGGACGGCCGCACAGCCTTCATCGGCTCGCACAACATCATCGACCCGTCCTACCGGCTGCGCTCGAACAGACGGGCTGGGCGCGTGTGGCACGACCTGTCCGTCGAGGTCACGGGTGATGTCGTCATCGAGGCGCAGGCCGTCTTCGCCATGGACTGGTACTTCGAGGCCGGCGAGCAGCTCGGAGTCCTGGACCTCGCCCCCGGCCTGGAGGAGCAGGACCTGGCCGACGTGGGCAACCGGGTGGGCGCCGTCGTCGGCACCCCGGCACCCCGCAGTGGCAGGCCCGACGCCGTCGTCAACGCGATGCAGATCATCCCCTCAGGACCCGGCTACCCGACGGAGCCGAACCTGCGGATGTTCCTGTCTCTCATCCAGACCGCCGAGCGGCGGGTATCGATCACCAGCCCCTACTTCATCCCCGACGAGGCCCTGCTGTCCGCGATCACCACCGCCGCCTACCGGGGGATCGACGTCGAGCTCTTCGTGGGCAAGGAGTCCGACCACTTCATCGTCAACCACGCCCAGCGCTCCTATTACGCGGCCCTGCTGGCGGCGGGCGTGCGCATCTACCGTTACCCGGCGCCCACCGTCCTGCACGCCAAGTACATGACGGTCGACGACGACGTCGCCGTCATCGGCTCCTCCAACATGGACTTCCGCTCCTTCGCCCTCAACTACGAGGTCATGCTGCTGGCCTTCGGCGGGGACCTGGACGACCTCCTGCGCGGCAATGACGAGGCCTACCGCGAGCTGAGCGAGGAGCTGACCGCCGAGCAGTGGGCGACGGAGCCGTGGTACCGGCGCTACGTGGACAACGTCTGCCGCCTCATGTCCGCGGTACTGTGACGGTGCGGGGCCGGAGAGGACCGACCCCGCACCGCGCTGGTCAGGGCTCGACGGGGAAACAGACGTCGGTGATCCAGGACGTCGGGTCGGGGTCCTGGGCCGGGCCGACCCGGTAGATATTGAACATGGGGCCGGTGCGCAGGCCGTGGGCCGCGATATGGGTGCCGATCGCGGTGCAGACCTCGGGCATGCCGTCATAGCCGCCGCGCAGCGTGCCCATGATGACCTCGCAGGCGGGCAGCTCGCGGCACTCCAGGGGGCTGACGGCGGTGAAGGGCTCGGCTACCCGTTCCCAGACCTCGACGTCGACGTCGGAGTCCCGGTACTCCGGGTCGAGGAAGGTGGCGCCGCACAGCGGCGGGTCGGACATCACGATGCCCGCTCGGGACATGAGCTCGCTGATCTCCTGCCACAGTTCGCCCTCGTCGGAGTAACGGGGTAGAACGCGTCGCAGTGACGCGACGGTCATGGCGGGCAGGTGGGTGCGTCGGATGTCGATCTCCATGGTGGACTCCTCCAGGTAGGTGCTGATGCGGTCGAAGGCCGCGCTCATCTCCTCCAACCGCGCCCGTTGGCCGGCCAGGCGCCGGGCGTGGGAGGACATGAGCGAGCGCAGCCGCTCAGGATCACCCCGGTGGGCCAGGACCTCACCGATCTCGCTGACGGGAAGCCCGGCATCACGTAGCCGCACGATCCAGTGGGCCCGGGTCAGTTGGGCGGACGTGTAGAAGCGGTGTCCGGTGAAAGGGTCGGTCCGTGCCGGCTCAAGGACGCCCTGCTCCTGGTAGTGGCGCAGCATCCTCACGCTGATCGACGTCAGACGGGAGAACAGGCCGATCCGCAGCAGGGCGTCGTCGTGATCCATGACCTCAGCGCACATGCTCACATGGTGTCAGAAGCAAGAGGCCACTCGGGGCACAGGCGGCGGGGGCGCCGAGGACACCGCTCAGACCTTCGCCAGCAGCTTGCTGATGCGCTGCACACTCACCTTCCGGCTCGTGCCCAGCGTCTGGGCGAACAGGCTGACCCGCAGCTCCTCGATGAGCCACCGGCCCTCCACCAGCAGCGCCTCACGCTCGGCATCCGGCGGCAGCGCCGCCGCCCGCGCACGCGCCTCGGCCAGCAGCGCCTCGGCCTCAGCCACCTGGTAGGCCAGTGCCGCGTCCTGAGCCGGCGAGGCCTGCGCCTTGTCCACGCGTGCCGCCGCCGCCCGCAGGTAGCGCGGCAGGTGCACCAGGTGCTCGGCGGGCGTGGCAGCCACGAAGCCGTCGAAGACGAGCGTGGCCACGTGCTCGCGCACCTGCTGCAGTGTGGACAGCAGCGCCAGCGAGGTGTGCTGCTCGACGGCGCGCCCCACCTCCCGCTGAGCCTCGAGCGTGGCGGCCACCACCTGCGCCACCCGGTAGACCTCGTCCTCGAGCTCGCGGCGCATGAACGTCACGAGCTCCTCGAAGGCGGCCCGCGTGCGTACCTCCTCCAGCTGCCGTCCGACGGCGACCGCCCACCGGGAGGCGACCACGCGCGCCGCCGCCAGCTGGATATCCGTCACGAGCGCATCGGTACTCCGGTACGGCGAGGCCGCCAGCGCCAGTGTCTCGCCGGCCGTCCAACGCGAGGTCACGCGTCCGACGGCGAGCTGTGTGCGCGCCAGTGCCAGCGCCGTCACCCCTGCCCCGTGGGCGCGTGCCTGCGCCTGGGCGTCGGGCAGGATTGTCAGGTCCGCGCTCGTCGGCCCGGCGGCCACGAGCGTCGGGTAGCCGCGCACGACAAGCCCGGCCGTGCCCGTGGACTCCACGGTCGCCGGCAGGGTCGAGCGGTCCTCGCCGTCGAGCCCGGCCACAGCGGACGGCCAGTCGGTGAGCCCCGTGCGCTCGGCCAGACCCGCCCGCAGCCCGGGCGCGCCCGTCACGCCTCCGGAGGTGGCCGACGGCGATCCCGACCGTCCAGCGGACGGTGAGGCGCCGCGGTCGGAACCCTGAGCGCGGCCCTTGCGCCTGCGGCCGCGCGAGGCCTGGCGGTCCTCGGCCTCGGCCATCGCCTGGGCCAGCGCCCCGCGCACCGCCGAGCGCACCGCCTGCTCCGTGCGCCCGGCGAGCCGCTTTTGCAGTGCGACGAGGTCCTTGCCGCGGCCGACCTCGCGCCCACGCGCGTCGAGCCCCACGAAGGACATGCGCAGGTGCTCCGGCAGGTGCTCTTCCGCCTCGAGCCAGTCGGCCTCGGTGACCTCGACGTCGCGCAGGCGCCGCACCGCCTCAGCAAAAGCCTGGCGGAAGGGGACCTCCGGCGCGCTCGCGCCCTCGGGCACCGGGTGGGCCTCGCGCATCATCGCCCACAGCTGGGCACCGACGTCGGGCGCCGGCACGAGCTGGCGGCGCACCCGCTTGGGCAGGGCCCGGATCGTGGCGACGACGAGCTCGGGACGCATGCCCGGCACGAGCCAGTCGAAGCCCTCGGGTGACAGGCGGCCCAGCACCTCGAGCGGCACCTGGACGCTCACGCCGTCGTCGGCGCGCCCCGGCTCGAAGACGTACTCCAGGCCCAGAGTGAGGTCCCCCTGGACCCACTGGTCCGGGTATGCGCGCTCGAGGTCGACGTCATCGCCGCCGGGTAGGAGCAGCTCGCGCGTGAAGTCGAGCAGGTCCGGATGCTGCCCCTTCTCCCGCTTCCACCACACGTCGAAGTCATTGGCGCCGTAGACGTCCTCGGGAACACGTTCGTTGTAGAAACGCAGCAGGGCCTCGTCCGAGGCCAGCAGCCCGTGTTCGCGGCGACGCGACTCGACCTCGCCCAGGTCCTCGACCAGGTCACGGTTGCGCTGGACGAAACCGTGACGCGCGTGCCAGCCGCCCTCGACCAGGCCCTGACGCAGGAACATCTCGCGGGCCACCTCGCGCGCGGAGGCGGTACCGACGCTCGCCAGCGTGGCCGGACGCTCCGCCGCCAGCGTCATGCCGTACAGCAGGACCTTCTCGTGGACCATGGCGGCGCCCCGACGCGTGGACCAGTAGGGCTCGCCGTACACGTGCCGGGCCAGGCCCGCGGCCTCGGCCGCCTCCTCGACCCAGCGCGGGTCCACCCGCGCGACCGTGCGGGCGAACAGGCGGCTCGTCTCAACGAGCTCGGCGGTCATCACCCAGTCGTAGGTCTTTCGACGCAGGCCCGATCCGGGCCAGATCGTGAAGCGGGTGCCGCGGGCACCGCCATACTCGCGGCGCCGCTCATCCCAGCTGCCGACGTTGGACAGCAGCCCCACGAGCAGGGAGCGGTGGATCGCGTCCGCGTCCGGCGTGTCCGCGCTGCGTCCCAGGGCGACGACGGCGGCCGCCACATCCCCATGGGCGATCTGGGCGGCGTGCGAGCCCGGCTCCAGGGCCTGGCGGGCAGCCCGGATGGAGCGGGCCGTCGGCAGCTCCACCGGGGCGGCACTCAGTCCCAGCGGCCGGGCCAGCTGGCGCAGCTGGGTGTGGACGTCCTGCCACTCGCGCACCCGCAGGTAGTGCAGGAACTCGGCCCGGCACATGCGGCGGAACGCGGAGCCGGAGAGCTCGCGCTGCTGAGTGCGCAGGTAGCGCCACAGGTTGAGGTAGGTGAGGAAGTCGCTCGTCGGGTCCGCGAAGCGGCGGTGCAGGGCGTCGGAGGCCTCCTGGCGGTCCGCGGGGCGCTCGCGCACGTCCTGGATGGACAGGGCGGCGACGATGACCATGACCTCGCCGGCGCAGCCGCGCTCACCGGCCTCCAGCAGCATGCGCCCCAGGCGCGGGTCGATGGGCAGGCGGGCCAGGCGGCGCCCCACGGAGGTCAGGCGCGGGCCGCGTCCACTGGTGTGGGCCGCGCGACGCGAGGAGCCGGTGCCAACCGTCTCGATGGCGCCGATCTCGGTGAGCAGCTGGATGCCGTCGCGCACCGCGCGCGGGTCGGGGGCGTCGAGGAAGGGGAAGTCCTCGACCGCGCCCAGGCCCAGGTTCGCCATCTGCAGGATGACGCTGGCCAGCGAGGTGCGCAGGATCTCCGGCTCGGTGTACTCGGGGCGCGAGCGGAAGTCGGCCTCGGAGTACAGGCGGATGGCGATGCCGTCGGCCACGCGGCCGCAGCGGCCCGAGCGCTGGTTGGCGCTGGCCTGGCTCACGGGCTCGATGGGCAGGCGTTGGACCTTGGTGCGGTTGGAGTAGCGGGAGATGCGTGCCAGGCCCGGGTCGATGACGTAGCGGATTCCCGGCACGGTGAGGGAGGTTTCGGCGACGTTCGTGGCGAGCACGATCCGACGGGTGGAGTGCGCCTCGAAGACCCGGTGTTGCTCGGCGGCGCTCAGACGCGAGTAGAGGGGCACGACCTCGACGGCGCCCGGGGTGCGTGAGCGCCCGTCGGCCGTGTAGCGGGGGCCCAGGTGGTCGATGAGGGCGGACTCAGTGTCGCGGATGTCGCGCTCGCCGGCGAGGAAGACGAGGATGTCGCCGCTGCCGGCGACCATGAGCTCGTCGACGGCGTCGAGGATGCCGGTGACCTGGTCGCGGTCCTCCTCGCGCTGGGACGGTGCCCGGTGCGCGCCGGCCCGGGCGGCACCGGGTGCGGCGGCTGCGCGCACGGCCTCGCGCCGGGCTCGGGCGGCCGCCCTGACCGCCGGGTCGGGCGAGGTCAGGGCCTCGAGCTCGGCGTCGGACAACTCCCCGGCCGGGGCCGCGGGCGAAGCGGGCGAAACGGGGGAAGTGGGGGCGTCGTCGTCGGGAATGTGGCCCCCGGCGTGACGTACCGGGTCCGCGGCGGCGTCGAAGCCGTCGTCGGCGAGTAGGGGCCGGTAGCGGATCTCCACCGGGTAGGTGCGCCCCGAGACCTCGATGACGGGGGCGGGGACGCGGGTGGTCAGGCCGTCGCCGCGCGAGACGTCCTGGCCGAAGTGCCCAGCGAAGCGCTCGGAGTCGATGGTCGCCGAGGTGATGATGACCGTGAGGTCCGGGCGCTGGGGCAGCAGGCGGGCGAGGTAGCCGAGGATGAAGTCAATGTTGAGGCTGCGCTCGTGGGCCTCGTCGACGATGATCGTGTCGTAACGGCGCAGCATGGGGTCGGCCTGGATCTCCGCCAGGAGGATGCCGTCCGTCATGAGCTTGACCAGGGTGCGCGGGCCCGTCTCCTCGGTGAAACGCACCTGGTAGCCGACGACGCCGTCGGCGCCGATGGAGGTGCCGAGCTCGTGGGCGATGCGCTCGGCGACGGAGCGCGCGGCGATACGCCTGGGCTGGGTGTGGCCGATCATGCCGGTCACGCCGCGCCCGAGCTCGAGGCAGATCTTGGGCAGCTGGGTGGTTTTGCCGGATCCGGTCTCGCCGGCGACGATGACGACCTGGTGGTCGCGGATCGCCTCGGCGATCTCCTGGCGGCGCACCGAGACCGGCAGCTCCTCGGGGTAGACGACGGCGGGCACGCTGGCGGCGCGCTCGGCCAGCTGCTCGGGTGTGAAGCCCGGCCACTCGCGTCGGCGCTCGCCCCGGCGGGCGCACCCGCCGCGAGAGGCCCGGTCGTGCCGGCCGGTGCCGCGGCCGGGGCGGTCGGTCCCGCGGCGCCGGCTGTGCGGCTCAGGGCTCAGCTGCTCAGCGCTCGGCGGCTCTGGGCTCATGCTCGTCTCGTCACTCATACGGCTGCCCATTGTCCCCCAGGGCCCGGCTCGCGCATGTCTCCTGCGCAGGATCCTCTGTACGTCGCGAGCTCGAGGGCTCGGTGTCGACGTCGAGCCTGTTGCCCTCGAGCTCGCGACGTCACCCTCGAACTCGGAGCCGGCGTTCTGTCGATCTGGCACGCCAGGAGCCCACGTGATGACCGCCTCATGGGGGAGCATGTGCCCATGAGCGACTCGACGCCCCATCCCGACGACCTCACCGTGCCGCAGGCCCCCGCCGCGCGGGAGAGCACCCCCGTCACCCGCAGCACCTGGCACACGGTGCGCCGCGTGACCGGCTGGTGCGTCACCGCCGCCCTCGCCCTCCTCACCGCCCTCACCCTCGCCCCGGACCTCCTGGCGTTCCTCGGCGAGGACCTGCGCCTGAGCCTGCGCTACCCCTTCGCCCAGGCCCTCGCGGTACGCAGCGGGCTCGTCGTCATCCTCGCGTTCATCTGCCTCGTCGTCGCCGTCGCCGCGCTCACCCGCGTCCTGCGCCGAGAGGGCGGCCTGCGCACCGGCGTCCTGGCCCTCGTCCTGCTGCTCGTGACCGGCACGCACACCTGGGTGCTGTGGGAGCGCGGGCTTGAGATCACGGACCTGGCCGCCCCTGCCGCTGCCGGTGAGCACTGGGACGGTGCTCTCACCGTCCTCACCTTCAACACCTACGGCGGCCGGGCCAACACGGTCGAGCTCGCCGTCGCGATTCGGACGACCGCCCCCGACGTCGTCGTCCTGCCGGAGACGAGCGCCGAGGACACTGCCGAGCTCCTGGCCCTGCTCGCTCAGGACGGCCTGGTCTACGCGCCCTTCACCGCCGTACCGGGCGCGCCGCAGGCTATTGCCGACGCCGACGCCGACGCCGACGCCGACGCCGCAGACCCGGCCGCGACCGAGTCGGAGGCGGCCGAGTCGGAGACGAGCGCCCCGTCCGCCTCGCCCGGGCCGACGCCGACGACGCCCGAGGCCGGCTCAGGTGCAGGTCCCACCTCCGTCCTCGTCAGCGCCGCGATCGGCGAGTACGAGCAGGTCAGCGCCCCGGACGGCCTGGGGCACGGCGCCGTGCTCCTGCAGCCGCTCGGCGACACCCACCTCGACGGGCATCAGCGCCCCACGGTCCTGGGCGTCCACACCATCGCCCCGCTCAAGGACACGATGGACGCGTGGGCCCAGTCGGTGAGCAGGGTCGTCGCCGAGTGCCACGCCCCGACCCCCGGGCTTATCCTGGCGGGGGACCTCAACGCCACCCTCGACCACGCCCCCATGCGGGACCTGGGTGGTTGCGCCGACGCGGCTGAGCAGGCCGGAGGTGGGGGCCTGTCCACCTGGCCGGTGTCCACCCGCACCCCGCTGCTCGGCTCGCCCATCGACCACGTGCTCGTCGACACGGTCACCTGGACCAGCACGGGCGTCGAGCTCATCGAGATCGCAGGCTCCGACCACCGGGCCCTCGTCGTCACCCTCGAGCAGCGCTGAGGGCGCTGAGGGCGCTGAGGGTACTGAGCAGCGCTGAGGGGCGCAGGCCTACCGCAGGCGCCGCTCGAACCACTCGCAGGCGAGCCGGCTCACCTGCTCCTGGGCCGCCTGTGGGTCCTCGTCGCGCACCTGCACGAGCTGGCTGCCTTCACGCAGCAGCGTGAAACCCTCGGTTGCCGCGTTGACCGAGTCCGGGAACTCCTCCGTGAGTGCGCCGTGGAGCATGAGAACGGGCCACGGCAGCCCCTCCATCGTGCGTTCAGGGGTCTGCAATGACACGTCCGCCAGCGTCTGCTTGGACAGTACGTCCCACTCGCGCGCGTTGGGATTGTCATCCACGAGGCGGGTCAGGCCGTGGGCGGCGAGTTCGTCGAGCTGGTCCGGGGAGAAGACGTTCTCCCACAGGATCGACTGCGGGCCCACCACTGCCCCCACGACGACGACGGCCAGCACGTTCTGCGGCCGGGCCAGCAGCGTCGCCGTCGCCCCGAAGCCGTTGGCGTGCACGCCCACGCGGCGGTAGCCCAGCATCTCGAGCCAGCCGGTGACGGCCTGCAGGTCCTCGATCTCGCCGGCGAGCGTGACGACGTCGTCGTCGGAGGTGCCCAGGCCGGAGAAGTCGAACTGGAGGGTCGCCCAACCGGCCTGCCGGTAACTCGCGGCCAGGGCGTCGAGACGGTGGTTCAGGCCGTGCCTGTCGGTAAGGAAGTCGTGGGCGAGGACGATGACGCCCTCTGTGCGCTCAGGTGCCGGGGTGCCGACGTCCACCCCGGCGAGCACGGCGTCGATGTCGAGTCCGGCGGCGCCGTCGGGCAGCATCAGCGTTCCCGCCAGCGTCACGCCGCGGGAGGTGTCGATGCGGACCTCGGTCATGTGATCCAACCTAGGCCAGGGGCCGGGTGTGCGGGACACCCCGTCGTATTGATTGCGCTGGCAGCGTGACCCGGACGGGCGCCACACGTGGGCCCCGTGTGGGCCCGGTCCCGGCGGGGGTGTTCAAACGGCGATGGCGTGGGCGGCCTCGACGGCATGACGCACGAGGGACTCGTCCGTGCGCTGGGGCTCGCCGATGGTCAGGCCCCGCACGGAACAGCGCAGGTGGATCTCCCGTGCGCCCGTGGTCTCGATGACCTCGGCCGTGTTCTCGGGGCGCACCGTGCCGGCTGCGATGACGGTCGGGCCGCCGGCGTCGACGAGCCCGCGCAACACCTCGGCGCCTTCCAGCGCGGTGGGCGCACCGCCGGAGGTGAGCACGGCGCTGACCCCGAGCCCGCCGAGGTCCCCGTAGGCCTCAGGCAGGTCCCGGGTCTCGTCGAGCGCCTTGTTGAAGGTGACGGGGGCGCCGTCGGCGGCGTCGATGAGCAGGCGCAGCAGGCCCCGGTCGATCGTGTGGTGCTCGGTGAGGACACCGACGACGAAGCCGAGCTCGACGGCCGGCGGCAGGGGCCGTCCGGCCGAGCCAACGGGCTGGGGGCGTGTGTACTCGCTCAGCTCCTCCGCGAGGGCGGAGATGCGACGCACGTCGGCGACCATGGCACGACGCTCGTCGGAGCTGAAGACGAAGTCGCCGCCGCGCGGGCGGATCATGACGCGCAGGCCGAGCGGGTGGGCCGCGGGGCTGGTGAGCCACTGGCGTCCGACGAGGGCGCGGCGCTGGGCGATCTCCTCGGCGGCGGCGAGGATTGCGGCCTCGACCGAGCCGATGGAGGGGGTGGTGCCGCCGGCGGCGAGGTTGTCGCACAGCTCGGCGCGGTCTGCCCCGGCCCGGGCGGACAGGCGCACGCCCTCGGCGTTCTCGGTGCAGATCTCGACGGCGACGTGGCCGGGGCGTCCCCAGGGCTGGTCCTGCGTCCGGACGGGCTGGCGACGCAGGGAGGAGGCGGGGCCGGTCAGGCGCATCGCGTTCATGGACTGAGTGTGTCATGTCGGCGCCATCCGACTGTGGTGGAGGTCGCAAGATGTGACACTGTGTCGCCAAGATGCAAAGTGCAAGGTTAGGCTCGCCTTTGCTGCACGCCCTCCCGGTCATGAGCAGCCCCGACCGGCCACGAGAGAAGGACCCCATGGCACGAGCCCCACGCGCCCCCAAGGTCCCCGTCGGCACCCGCGCGGGCAGCCGCGCCAACGCCGCCTCCTTCGCCCTCACCGCCCTCGGTGGCCTTGCCTCCGGCTGGACCCTCATCCACCTCGGACGGGGCCTGGGCGCCGTCGCCGAGAACACCCTGAGCCGCAGCGCCGACGGCGACTGGCGCGCCCCGCTCCTGGCCGCCCTTCTCGGGGCGCTGCTGGCCGGCGCCTGCCAGCTCGCCACCGAGCTCATCGCCCGCACCAGCGCGGCCGGCCAGGAGGGTGCCATCCGCGCCAAGGCCCTCGGCCACCTCCTTGCCCTGGGCCCCGGCCGCGCCCGCGAGCACCGCAGCGGCGCCACCGTCTCCCTGCTCACCGACGGCGCCGAACGCGTCGCCCTCTACCGCCAGACCTTCCTCGCCCCCACCGTCGCCGCAGCCCTGTCACCGGCTCTCGTCCTCATCCTGCTCGCCGTCACCGTCGACTGGGTGCCCGCCGTCGTCCTGGCCCTCGCCGTCGTCCTCATCCCCGGCTCCATCAGCGTCCTGCACTCCACGGTCCGCCGCTCCTCCTCCGGCTCACGCCGCCAGCGCACCCGGCTCAGCGCCGAGTACCTCGACGCCATCCAGGGGTTGACCACCCTCGTCCTGGCCCGAGCCGCCTGGCGCACCCACGAGAGCCTCAAGCTCGAGGGTGAGGCCAACCGCCGCGCCGTCATGGGCCTGCTCGCCGGCAACCAGCTCGTCATCCTCGTCACCGATGGGCTCTTCTCCCTCTTCTTCGTCACCACCTCGGCCGCCCTCGCCCTGGCCCGCCTCGGCTCGGGTGCCATTGGAGCGGGGGACGCGCTCGCCATCGTGCTCGTCTCCTACATCCTGCTCGAGCCCCTGGACCGCGTCGGCGCCTTCTTCTACGTGGGCATGGGGGGACTGGCCAACCAGCGGGCCCTGCGCGCCCTGCTCGCCACCGAGCGCTCCGACGGCGCCGCCCCGCCCGACGGCGAGAGCCTGCACGAGAGCACACCCGAGGGCCGGGCCGACGGTGCCGCCCTGAGTCTCAGCGGCGTCACCGCCACCTGGGCGCAGTCCGACGACGAGGCCCCCGCCGTCCTCGACGACGTCAGTCTCACCGTTGCACCCGGCGAGCGCGTCGCCGTCGTCGGACCCTCTGGTGCGGGCAAGTCCACCCTCGTCTCCCTCGTCTCGGGCGACCTGCTGCCCGCCGCCGGAACCGTGCGCGTGGACGGCACCGCCTTGACCGCCGCCACCCAGGACGAGGTCCGCGCCGCCAGCGCCGTCGTCGCCCAGACCACCTGGCTCTTCACCGGCACCATCGCCGACAACCTGCGCCTGGCGGACCCCGGCGCCACCGAGGAGCGCATGTGGCGGGCCCTCGAGGCCGCCAACCTCGCCGACGAGGTGCGCCTCATGCCCGAGGGCTTGGACACCCTCCTGGGCGAGCAGGGACTGGGCCTGTCCGGCGGCCAGGCCCAGCGCGTGTCGCTGGCCCGCGCCTTCCTCGCCGACCGGCCCCTGCTCGTCCTCGACGAGCCCACCAGCCAGGTGGACCTCGACTCCGAGGCCCGCATCGTCCAGGCCATCGAGCGCGTCTCCGCCGGCCGCACCGTCCTGACCGTCTCCCACCGCGCCGGGGCCGTCACCGGGGCGGACCGCGTCCTGCGCGTGCAGGACGGACGCGTCGCCGTCGCCACCCCCTCGAAGCAGGAGGCCTGAGCCATGAGCCGCACCACCCCGGCCACCGCGGTCTCGGTGCCCACCACCCCGGGCGGCACCGTCCCAGCCACCACGACCCCGGTCCCCACCCGCCGCGAGCTCATCGGCTGGCTCCTGCGGGTCACCCGCCCGGTCCTTGCCCCGCTGCTGGCCTCCACCGTCTGCCGCGTCGCGGACCTGCTGCTCGGCGTCGGCCTATTCGCCCTGGCCGCCGCCGCGGTCGTGCGCACCATCGCCGCCATCGCCACGGGCGCCGCCCTGCCCGGGCTGTGGGGCATTGTCGGCGCCATGGTCGCCATGAGCCTGGTCAAGGCGGTCCTGCGTTACGGCGAGCAGTTCCTCGGCCACTTTGTCGCCTTCAAGGCCCTCGAGCTTCTGCGCGCCGAGATCTTCCGCGCCCTCATCCCGCGCGCGCCGCGCGTCATGGCGACCGCCCGCTCCGGGGACCTGCTGGCCCGCTCCACCAAGGACGTGGACCGCATCGAGGTCTTCTTCGCCCACACCTTCGCCCCCATGGTCTCCGCCGTCATCGTGCCGACGACGGTGCTGCTCGTCATCGGCGCCCGGGCCTCCTGGGCCCTGGCGGGCACGGTCCTGCCCTTCCTTCTCGCCGCAATCCTGCTCGTGCCGCTCACCGGCTGGCGCCGCTCGCTGCGCTCCTCGCGTGAGTCCGTGGCCGAGCGCGCCGTCCTGACCCAGCACGTCACCGACTCGGTGCAGGGCCTGGCCGAGGTCGTCGGCTACGGCCGCACCACCGAGCGGCTGGCCCAGATGCGCGAGCTGGACGACGCCGTCGCGGCCGCCGGACGGGCTGCCACCGGCTGGGCCTCCTGGCGCCGCGGCGCCGTGCAGCTGCTCGTCCTGGCCGGCCCGCTGGCCGTGTTGGCCGTCGGGGCCCCCGCCGTCGAGCAGGGCGCGCTCGGCCCGGTCGCGCTGGCCGCCAGTGCCGCCGCGGTTCTGCGCCTGACCGAGACGGTGCGTGGCGTCGAGGAGTTCGCCGCCTCCCTCAACGCCTCCTTCGCCTCCGCTGAGCGTGTGTATGAGGTGGTCCACGCTCCCGTCGAGGTTCCCGACGGCGAGATCGCGCTCCCTGCCGCCGGCGCCCACGAGGTTGTCTGGGAGGACGTCTCCTACGCCTACCCCGGTGCTCGCGCTCAGGCGCTCACCGGCGTGTCGCTGACTGCCGCGGCGGGGCAGTGGACCTGCCTCGTGGGGGTCTCCGGCTCCGGCAAGACCACTCTGGCCAACCTCGCCCTGCGCTTCGACGACCCCACCGGCGGGCGGGTGCTCGTGGACGGCCATGACCTGCGCGAGCTGACCGCCGACTCCCTGCGCCGCGAGGCCGCCCTCGTGTCCCAGCGAGCCCACCTGTTCCGCGCCTCCGTCGCGGAGAACGTGCGCCTGGCCCGCCCGGACGCCACGCAGGCAGAGGTCGAGGAGGCCTGCCGTGCCGCCGGAGTCCACGACGAGGTCCTGGCCATGGAGGAGGGGTACGAGACGCTCATCGGTGAGCGCGGTGCCTCCGTCTCCGGTGGGCAGCGCCAGCGCCTGTCCCTGGCTCGCGCCCTGCTCGCCCGGCCCGGCGTCCTCGTGCTCGACGAGTTCACCAGCCACCTCGACCCCGAGCTCGAGGGGCGCGTGCGCCAGGCGGTGCGCGAGCGCCTGGCCGGGGCGACCGTCATCGAGATCACCCACCGCCTGGGCCGCGTGGGGGAGGCGGACCGCGTCGTCGTCCTCGATTCCGGCCGGGTGGCGCAGGAGGGTGCGCCCGAGGCGCTGCTCGCCGTCGACGGGCCGCTGCGACGGCTGCGTGAGCGCGAGACGGTGTGAGCGCGAGTGGGCCTGAGGCTCAGACGTCGTCGACGTCGTCGTAGGAGCGCGGGTCCTCGATGGGCTCCAGGTGCGCCGAGACCCGCAGACTGGGGTCCGCCGCCACGAGCTCGTCGATGAGCTCTTCGGTGAAGTCGTGCCCCTCCTTGACCGTCCACGCCCCCGGCACGAGCACGTGCACGTGGGCGAAGCGCCGGTTGCCGGCCTCGCGCACACGCACCGCGTGGAAGTCCACCCGCCCCTCGACCCGGTGGGCGTCGAGGACCGCGTTGATGGTCGCCAGCGCCTGCGCCGAGGGTGCGACGTCCATGAGCCCGGCGACGGAGTCCGACAGTAGGCGGAAGCCCGTCCACATGATGTTGAGGCCCGCACCGAGTGCGACGACGGCGTCGAGAACGGGGGACTGGAACACGGCCACGAGACCCACGCCGAGCAGCACCGCCACTGAGGTCATGACGTCGGTGGCCAGGTGCGTGGCGTCAGCCACGAGGGTCGCCGAGCGCTCCCTGCGCCCCGTGCGGTAGAGCACCACCGCCACGGCGGCGTTGATGATGGAGGCGACGACGCTGACGGCCAGGCCCACCCCCAGCCGCTCGGGCATGACCGGCGTGAGGATCCGCTCGACGGCGGAGATGATGATGAAGGCGGCCGCCACGAAGATGAGGGCGCCCTCGACGACGGCGGACAGGTACTCGGCCTTGGAATGGCCGAAATGGTGGTCCTCATCCGCCGGGCGGATCGAGACCTTGAGGACGATGAGCGCCACGACCGCGGCGACGAGGTTGACCAGCGACTCGGCGGCGTCGGAAAGCAGACCCACCGAGCCCGTCATCCAGGCGGCCCCTGCCTTGAGCGCGATGGTGAGCACGGCCGCCGCGATGGACAGCCAGGCGTAGGCGCTCAGGTCCTTGGGGGGCGCGTACCTGGGGGAGGTCATGCCCCCAGTCTGGGCCCCAGGTCCTATCGCGTTCGAATCGAGGTTTCGGGGCCCCGCAAGCGGGGCGGCGCCCGAGCCGACCGCGAGCGCGTGGCCCTCCTCGTTTCGCGGCACCGCAAGCGGGGCGCCGGCCGGTGGCGGAGTGACCGCAGGGCGGTCGGAGCGGGCAGACCCGGGGTGTTGGCGCTGTCGCCCGGTGCCTCCGTAGAGTTCGGCTCGTGCTGAGCGTCGTGGACTCCTGCCTGCCCGCCGTCGTGGACCTGCCCGTCCCCGACGCCCTGCCCAGCACCTTCCGCGCCGTCGACCTGTGCGGGGTGCTGCTCAACGGCATCCTCGGCGGGCTCATCGCCCGGCGCAAGAACTTCGACATGGTGGGTTTCGTCGTCCTCGCCATGCTCACCGCGACCGCGGGCGGGATCCTGCGCGACGTCATGATCCAGGCCGGTCCGCCCTACGCGCTCACCGACCCCTACTACCTGTACACGGCCTGCGCGGGTGCGCTCATCGCCTGGTGGCTGCCCTTCCGTTCGCGTGCAGCCCGCCGCTTCCTCGTCGTCGCCGACGCCGTCGTGCTGGGCACCTGGGCCGCCACCGGCGCCTCCAAGGCCCTGGTCAACGGGCTGGGGGTCATGCCGTCCCTGCTGCTCGGCTGCCTGACCGCCGTCGGCGGCTCCATGATCCGCGATGTCTCCGTGGGAGAGACGCCGGCCGTCTTCGGCGGCAACAAGCTCTACGCCGTGCCCGCCCTGTGCTCGGCGGGAACGGAGGTGGCCCTCGTGTTGTCGGGGGCGCCGGATGCCTACGCGATGCTCGCCTCCACCTTCGTGGGTGCGGGCACCTGCCTGCTCGCCTACTGGCGCTCCTGGCGCCTGCCGGTGATGGAGGAGGTCGAGCGTGAGCGCGAGCGGCGGCGTCGGACCCGGCTGCCGGCCGGGGCCAGGCGCCTGTGGGTGCCGGGGGTCGCGGTGGCGGACACCGGAGGGACTTCGGCTTCGGGCTGGCGCCGGGCCCTCATGCTGCGGCCCCGGCGGGCGGAGGCAACGCAGGCCGCGCTGCTGGGCCGCCGCTACCGGCCGGTGGACCCCGAGGACATGTGAGCGCCCGCGGGCGCTCACGGATACTGCGGGCGCCCGCGGGGGCTGTGGGGCTGGGTGGCTCAGACGGAGCGGCTCAGACTGGGGGGCGGCTGGGCGGTTCGGTTCGCCGGGGCTGGGTGGCTCAGACGGAGCGGACCTGGGCCTCGTCGACGTGGATGGGCTGGGGAGCCGCGGTGGGCTCCTCCTTGCGGGTGCGCCCGCTGAAGAGGGTCTCCTTGACGGCGTCGGCCACCTTGTCGGTGACGGCCTCGCCCTGCTGGCGCACGAAGGAGGCGGCGCGGGTGGTGGCGGCGTCGACCTTCTCGCGCACGAAGGGCTGCTCAGCGACGCGCGAGGCGGCGGACTTGATGCGCTCGTACTGCGCGCGGCCCGCGCGCGTGCCGAGGACGTAGCCGGCGCCGAGACCGAGGATGAAGGGGAGCTTGCTGGCCATGCGGGCCTCCTGTGGTTGCGTGGAGCAGGTGCGCTGGCGGCGTCCGCGCACCTTAGCCGCTAGCCTATCGGGAGCGCCTGGGAGAGCGCTGCGAGGAAAGGCGGCACTTCCTTGCGAGGAAAGGCGGTGCTTCCTGAGGTAAGACTTTCTTTGCTATACGTGGGGATTAATCGTTCCTACCATTGTCTGGTGTTGACGACTAAGACGATCTCCGCGACCCCCACCGCCTCCGACGAGGTGGCGGTCACGCGCCTCGACGCTCGTGCGCCCGTGACGGGTCCACTCGACCTGAGCGCCGGGAGCGAGCAGGAGCGCGGTGCGCGCACGCCGGACGAGCCCGGCGAGGGTCACGACCTCGCTGCCCGCCTCAACTGGCTGCGCGCCGGGGTCCTGGGCGCCAACGACGGCATCGTCTCTGTGGCGGGCCTCGTCATCGGCGTTGCCGCCGCCGAGCCCGGGAACAACCGTGCGATCCTCGTCGCGGGCGTCGCCGGGGTCCTGGCCGGGGCCTTCTCCATGAGCGCCGGGGAGTATGTCTCCGTCTCCACGCAGACCGACGCCGAGCGGGCGCAGGCCGAGCGCGAGGGGCACGACCCCGGCGCTCTCACGAGCGCCTGGCAGGCCGCTTTGTCCTCCGCCGTCAGCTTTGTGCTGGGCTCGCTGCTGCCGCTCGCCCTCGTCCTGGCCGCGCCCGGACCGTGGAAGGTCCTGGCCACGGCGGGCGCCGTGCTGCTGGCCCTCGCGCTCACGGGCGCCGTCTCCGCCCGCCTGGGCCGGTCCCCGGTGCGGCCGGCGGTGGTGCGCAACATGGCGGGCGGCGCGCTGGCCATGGCCGTCACCTGGGCAATCGGCCACCTCATCGGCGTCAACCTGTGACGCCTCCACCGGGCCCTTAGCCCAGGTCCCCGGCCAGCCCGCGGTTCAGCCTTCTGCCGGGCCCGAGGCCCAGCCTCCGGCCTGGTCCGCGTGGCCACCGACGATCCACGACGGTAGCAGGCGCGCGAGCTCGAAGCCGTCGCCTCCGGTCACCACGGGCACATCCGCCTCGGCGAGGGTGCGCGCCTCGTATCCCAGGCCCATGGGGTGAGCGATCTGCGACCCGGCGAGCACCTGCTCCTTCTGGGACAGGTGCCGGATGGCGACCGCGGCAATGCGGTTGGAGTGCTCGCGCACCACTTCGGAGTAGATGAGTGGGTCGTGCTGGCCGTCGTCGCCGATGAGCAGCCACGTGACGTCCGGCAGATCAATCATGAGGCGGCGCAGCTCGGTGCGCTTGTGCTCGATGCCCGAGCGGAACCAGCCGGTGGCGCTCGGTCCCCAGTCCGTCATGAGCTTGGGCGCCTGGGGGTAGCCATTGTGGGCGAAGAAGGAGCGCAGGGTCGGCACGGCGTTCCACGGGCCGGTGGACAGGAAGATGATCGGCGTGTCCGGGTGGGCGTCCTCGATGCGGGCCAGCAGCTGCGCCATCCCGGGCACGGCCTCGCGGTTGGAGGCGTTCTTGAACAGGAAGTTCCAGGCGGCGATGAGCGCGCGGGGCACCTCGGTCACCATGACGGTGTCGTCGATGTCGCACACGATCCCCAGGCGCTCGCCCGGCCCGACGATCCGCACGCGCGTAGTGACGGTGCCGGCGCCGGCGGCGTCGATCTCGACGTCGTGCCAGCCGGGGCCCAGGCCGTGGTCGCGCACGACGACGTCGATGTACCCGGCCCGGTCTGCGCGGGTGCGCACGCTGACGCCGCCCACACGGATCGTCACCGGCAGGTAGGGCACGGGCACGTCGATGAGCTGGCGCCAGCCCCGTTGGGCGTCCATGAGGGTGTCAACGGCGATCTCACGCACCCGCTCGGGCGTCGTCGGCAGCTCGCGGGGGATGGAGCGGAAGAGCGGGCCCTCAGCGGGGGCGTTGGCCGGGCGCATGAGCATGCGGGCGAGCACGCGGGCCATGGGGGAGCCGGGGTTGTGCATGCCGGTGGTGGAGGGGGCGCTGGAGCCGTAGCCGTCGTAGCCGATGACGCGCGGGCGCCAGCCCTTCGCCTTGAGCGAGGGGATGAGGTTCCGGGACAGCTGGATCTCGGCGGCGCGGGCGATGTCGGAGAAAGGCACGACTCGATCCTATGGGCAGCCTGCGACGGATGCCGCTGCCCGCCCGGGCTCGCCCAGCCACCGGCCCTCAGTGCCCCGCGAGTTCGAGGGGTCGGCGTCGAGCTCGAGGGCTGAGGGTTCGAGCTCGCGACGTCACCCGCGAACTCGACGCCAGCGGTGCGGGACGCACGCGGAGCCGGGCGGCGCCCCGGAGCCCTGGCACAGGCGGAGGGTCGCGGGGCGACTGCCCCGGCCTCGCGGCGGGGCTGCACGCTCATGTGACTGGTGTGATTCGACCGATTTGGACTATTCGTTGCCATTCCGCCGTTTTCACCCTGAAGCCGACAACCGCCTCTGAGGCTCCCATGTGCGTGAGCAACACCCACGCACATGGGAGCCGAATGACGTGCAAGCGTCGATCCGGAAAACCGCGGAATTCCGCGGATTCTGACAGACGTCGAAAAGCATGAGCGTGCATGAGCCCGCAACCCGGGCAGCACAGGCCACCGCGGGGACCGCCACCACGCTTAGGGGCCCCACCCGGGAGCCATGCGATGACGGCGACGGGCCCGGCGACGGGCGTGGCGGTGTGGCGGGTGTTCACGCGGCGGACATGACCAGCACCCCGGCTCTCTTCGCGTGGGCGCAGTGGCGTGATCCCGGGAGTCTGGGCGGGGCCATCGAAGGGAATCACGGTTCATGTCCGCTGCATGGACACGAGCCGGGTGCACTACGGTGTCGGAACGCGGTCGTGGCGCAGGGTGAGTCCGACGACGACGCCCGCTCCCAGCGCCCACCAGGTGTAGGAGGAGCCAAGCAGCTGCTGCCACCACGGCCAGTCCCGCTCGATGTGGTTGCCCTCGGTGAACCACCAGTGCGCCGCCAGGAGGTACACGACGCCCCCTCCGCCGGCGACAGCGAGCAGGCTGACACGTCTCCAACGGATCGCGGCGGCCACGAGCGCGATCAGCGCGGGCACCGCCCACACCCAGTGGTGCGACCACGAGATGGGGGAGATGAGCAGGCCCAGCACCATCGTGACACTCACCTGGAGCAGCGGCACCGTGCCCTCCGCCGGGTCAACACCCGCGCGGCCTTCGGCGAGGCCGCCCCCGACCGGGTCTCCGACAGTGCTGCCACCTCGGCCGCCTGGCACCTCGGCGTCAGTCCGGCCACGTCCGTGCACGCCGGTCGGTTCGAGCCGACGCAGCAGCAGCCACGCGCCGACGATGGAAGCCGCCACCACCGCGGCCCACACCAGCGATGTCCCGTGCTCCGGCAGCGACGTCGGCCAGGCGCGCGCGAGGACGGCGCGCAGGTTCTGGTTGCCCGCGTAATCGGCGTTGCCCGCCCGCGTGGGGTCCCACATCGCCCGACTGAAGAACTGCCACGACTCCGACGGCGAGGCCACCGCCGCGCCGACCGTCACCACCAGCGCGCCGGCCACCATCGTCGCGGCAGCCCGCCACTCGCGCCGCGCGAGCAGCACGAGCACGGCGATCGCCGGCGTGAGCTTGAAGGCCGCCGCCAGGCCACTGAGCACCCCGCGCCAGCGCGAGCCCCGGGGCACCACGAGCAGGTCGACCGCCACCAGCGCCATGAGCACGGCATTGACCTGCCCGTACTCCATCGTCTTGTACACCGGCTCGACGAGTGCCACCGACACCACCGTCAGCCACGGCACCGCGACCGCGAGCACCACCGGGCGTGGCAGCCCCGGACCTCGTCTGCCTGCGGAGCGCAGGGGGTCCCCTGGCAGCACACTGCGCAGGCACGCCCAGATCGTCACGGCGACGGCCACGGGCGTGGCGACGGTGAGCAGCGTCTGCGAGAGCTCGTGATCCACCCAGGTCAGGGGTGTGAGGGCCCAGGCGGCGAAGGGCGGGTAGGTGAAGGGCAACATGTGCTCGGCGGGAAAGACCCACCAGTCGTACAGGCTTCCGCCCGCACGCCACTGCTCCACGGCGGTGCGGTAGATCCAGGCGTCGAGGTGGAAGACGGGGCCGCCGTCGTCGGAGACGAGCCACGGCTGGGTCACGACGGCGACGGCCGCCCACCCGGTCAGGGACCCGAGCACGGCCAGGGCGGTCAGTACCAGGACCGACGGCGTCAGGGGCTCCGGCCGGGCGGCTCTCCCGGGCCGTGCGCCGGGGACCGGTCCGGCCTCGGGGGTGGTGGAGGCCGGGCTCACGGCGTCGGAGGGACCCGGCTCGGAGGACCCCCGGTCGGAGCCGGGGGAGTCAGTTCCTGTCCGCACCGGGGCCGACCTCCTCGCTGTCCTCATCGGGGCCGCCAGGCTCGGGATCGCCGAGCCCCGGCAGGTGGGCGCTGGAGCGCGCGCGGCGCAGAGCCGGCAGGCCGATGATCATCGCCACGGCCGCCATCCAGGACATGCCCGCGGTGAAGAGGTAGCCGCCGTGCGAGCCCGCGGCGTCAATGACGACACCCCCCACCATCGAGCCCAGCGACACCCCGATGTTGATGGAGGTGCTGATCCACGCCAGGCCCTCGGTGAGCTGGGAACGGGCGACGGTCGCCTGCACGATGTTGTTGCCGGCCGCCATCGTCGGCGCCGTGCCCAGGCCGACGAGCGCGTACAGGACGGCGAGGACCCCCAGGCTGGGGGCGAACACGAAGGTCGAGGCGCCCAGCGCGAGCCACACAACCCCCAGGACCAGCTGCTTCCACAGGGGCCAGCCCCACGAGCGCGAGCCGTACAGGAGGGCCGCCACGCAGGAGCCCGTCGCCCAGGTGGCCAGGGCGATGCCGGTCGAACCGCGCTGGCCCAGCTCCGTGGCGAAGGCGACCGCCGTGACGTCGTTGGCACCGAACATCGCGCCGCTGAACAGGAAGATCACGGTGATGGCGACGACGGCCCCCTGCCGCAGTACGGGGGTGGGACGGGCGGCGAGCAGCGCGTCGACCTCCTGGCGGCGGGCGGCGTCGTCATCGGGGCGGCGGCGCGGACGGCGGGTGCGCGGGTGCGGGACCGGCTCAGTCGAGCGCTGGGACAGGAAGAGCAGACCGCCGACGACCTGCAGGAACAGGGAGATGATCAAGCCGCTCGTCACCGGCAGGGCGGAGGTGGTGGAGGCGGCGGTCGCCAGCACCGGTCCGACCATGTAGGCGAGCTCGTCGAGCGCGGACTCCAGCGAGAAGGCGGTGTGGATGTCCTCGGGCGTGCTCAGGATCGTGGTCCAGCGCGAACGCACGAGAGAGCCCATGGATCCACCAAAGCCCCCGGTGCCGACTGCGAGCAGCACCAGGAGCCACAGGGGAGCCAGTGCCTGCGCGGCCAGGATGAGGCCCAGCAGGCTGGTGCCGGAGACCAGCACCGAGGGCAGCATGACCCGCCGCTGGCCGTGCATGTCGATGAGACGGGCGAGCAGAGGCGTTCCGACGGCGGCGGCGACCAGCGTTGCCGCCGAGACGATCCCGGCGGCCGTGTAGTCGCCGTAGAGGGACTGGACCGCCAGGATCGTCGAGATCCCCACCATCGACATGGGGAAACGGGCCATGAGCCCGGCACTGGAGAACAGCAGCGCACCCGGCCGCGACAGGATTCGCCCGTAGGCGCCGGCAGTGGGAAGGGGCATCTGTACCGCTCAGCGGTTGGAGGCGTAAGCCTCGGCGCGACTGACGGTGAAGGCCTCCCCGGAGACCTGGCTCCAGCACTCGATGCCGGCCTCCGAGGAGGTGCAGGCCATCCGTCCGTTCTGGGCGGCGGATCCGTAGTTGAGAGTGGCGCCCGCACCGCCGACGGCGGGGAAGGTGCAGCTGGCGTGGGCGGCGCCGTTGGCCTCGAGGACGATCGTGAAGGGCAGGGAGTTGTCCGCGCCGCAGGAGGAGTCAACGAAGTTGTGCTCGATGATCGTGCAGGTGACGACCTCGGAATCGAGCCTGCAGTTGATGTTGCCCGACGGCGAGGTGAAGGAGCTGAGGGTGACGGCACCGGCGGGGGCCGGGTAGGGCAGGTTGGTCGGCGTGGGGGTGGGTGATGGCGTCGGCGAGGGGGTCGGGGAGGGCGACGGCGTCGGCGTCGAGGTCGCCTCCTTCTCAGGCTCAGCGGCCTCGGTCGTCGCCTCGGCGGCCCGTGTGGGCGCGGTTTCGGGGGAGGGCGTGTCGGGGCGGTCGCCGCCACTCATGAGGAACCAGACGGCGATGGCGACGACGAGGACGAGGGCGATGGCACCCAGCACCCCCAGCCAGATGGTCCCTGCGCGCCGGGAGGGCTGATCCTCATCGGCCTGGCCGACGCCGAAGACGGTCTGCTCGCCCTGGGCGGGGACCTGGCCCTGGGCGGGGTACTGGGCCCAGGTCGGGGAGGCCATAGCGGTGGTGGCAGCGCCGGCTGCGTGTGCGCCGGTCCCAGCGGGCGGGTAGTGGCCAGGGGCATGGCTGGGCATGGCGGTGGTGGGTGCGCCGGCTGCGTGTGCGCCGGTCCCAGCGGGCGGGTAGTGGCCGGGGGCCTGGCTGGGCATGGCGACGGTCGCAGCGCCGGCTGCGTGTGCGCCGGTCCCGGCGGGCGGGTAGTGGCCGGGAGCCTGGCTGGGCATGGCGACGGTCGCCTGGTCGGGGGAGGGCCTCCCCATGCCGGAGGGCAGCATCTGGGTGGTGGCCGCGCCACCGGCGACCGCATCGCCCGCACTACCCGCATCACCCGCGGCACGACGGGCCAGGGCCGCGTCCACGGCCGGGTCGCCCAGGGAACCCAGCCACTCCAGGAGCGCCGGATACGTGCGCGGGTTTTCGGCGATGTAGGGGCGCAGACCCGGATAGTTCTGGGCCAGCGTGTGCAGCGTGGTGAGCTCGGCGTTGGGGTCCGTCGCGCGGGCGACGAGTTCGACCTGAGCCTGCGGCATAGCGGTGTCCTTCGGTTCCGGAGGCGCGGCGCGCTCGCGGTCCTCGGAGCCTGGGGTGGAGGAGGTCGGGGCCGAGGGTGGACGGGCGCGCCGGAGACCGGTGGGTACCGGTCCCCATGAGCCTACCTGAGCGTGCAACGCGGGCCTCAGTTAATGTTCCGGCCAGTATTGTCGGCAGCGCGGCCCCCGGCCCGGGGTGCTGCGCAGGAGCACCGGACGACCTCAGGAGCGCGTATGGCGGACACGGCCCACTCAGGCGTCACACAGCCCTCGGGACCCGACGGTGCAGGCGGCATCCCAGCCCCCGGCATCCCAGCCCCCGGCACCCCACACCCCGGCGACCTCGTGCCCCTCGTCGGCGCCGCTACCGACGTCGGCCGGCTGCGGCGCGTCAACGAGGACGGCTACCTCGCCCTCGCCCCCGCCTTCGTCGTCGTCGACGGCATGGGAGGCCACAGCGCCGGACGGGCCGCCGCACGCGCCGCCCTGAGTGCGCTGAGCCCCCTGGGGGGCACCCGCGTCACCAGCACCGAGCAGGTCGTCGAGGCCGTGCGCGAGGCCGCCGCCGCGGTCTCCGCCATCCCCTCCCAGTCCGTCCACCGTCCCGGGGCGACCGTCGCCGGAGCCGTCCTCGCCCACCTGCCCGGGCCCGACGGCGACGTGCCCACCTGGGTGGTGCTCAACATCGGTGACACCCGCGTCTACCTCATGCGCGACGGGACGTTCACCCAGGCCAGCCACGACCACTCCCAGGTGCAGGAGCTCGTCGACGCCGGCCGCCTCACCCCCGCAGCGGCCCGCCGCGACCCGCGCCGCAACATCGTCACCCGCGCCCTGGGCGGTGGGATCGACGACGACGGCGTGCCCGCCCTGAGCCTCCTGCCCGCCGCCATCGCCGACCGTCTGCTCGTGTGCTCCGACGGCCTGAGCGACGAGCTCGACGACGACGCCCTCGCCGCCCTCCTCGGCTCGGGACTGCCCCCGCAGCGCACGGCGGAGGCTGCGATCGCCGCCGCCCTGGAGCACGGTGGTCACGACAACGTCACGGTCCTCGTCGTCGACCTGCCCGGGCCGCAGGCACCGGCGATCGCCTCCCAGGACGCCGAGAGCGAGGAGCCGAGGCAGGCGTGAGCGAGGCGACGGTGCCCCTGGAGGGCGACGCGACCCGGGCCGCCGGACCGATCGAGGTCAGCGGGCCCCTCGGCAGCGCGCGCCTGCACCCCCACGCGCCCGCCGACGTCGTCGAAAAGATCCGGGACCTGCTCTCCCACGCCCCGCAGCCCGACGAGGCGGCACATGCCGGACCCTCGGCCACCACGGCCGACGCCGCCCCCGACCTCCCCGTCCTGGAGGAGGCCCCGGCCACCATGACCTGGTCCGAAGAGGACGAGGCCCGCGCGGCCGAGACCAGCGTGCAGGCGGCCCCGGCGCCCGATTACCCCAGGCCTGCTCCGGGCTCGGGCCGACGCCGCCGCCCCTCAGCCGCCTCGCCCGGCACGCCCGGCACGCCCGAGTCCGCCTCGCCCGGCCACCCCGCGCCCGCTGCGCCCCCGGGACCCGAGTCGCCCGCCGCCATCCCGCTCGTGTGGGGCCGCCTGTGCGCCGACGCTCACGTGAGCCCGCCCGACGCCGACCGGTGCCTGGTCTGCTCCGCGCCCCTGACCGGTGAGCGGTGCCAAGTCCCCACCCCGGTCCTCATGGTCCTGTTCCTGTCCACCGGGCAGCGGGTGCCTGTGCGCGGCGAGGTCGTCGTCGGACGGGCACCGCAGCCCTGTGCCGCCGGTGGCTCGCTCCTCGTGCCGGTGTCGGGCCCGACCGGCGTGATCTCGCGCTCGCACCTGCTGGTCTCGACCGCCGGCTGGTCCGTCCTCGCGCGCGATCTGGGCTCCCACAACGGCACTGTCCTGCTGCGCCCCGGCATCGCCCCGGTGTTGCTGGGGTCCACCGTGCCCTGCCCGCTCCTCGTGGGAGACTTGTTGGACATCGGCGACGGCGTGACGATCCGCCTCGACCCGCCCGACAGACCATGACGTCCACCCCTCGTAGCCCTAAGGAGGACTCCATGAGCGACCTCACCTGGTCAGACCTGCCCCAGGTCAACCCGCAGCGCCCCGACGAGCTGGTCCTCGACTTCTCCGGCGAGATCCACCGCGTCAGCACCACAGAGGTCTTCGTCATCGGCCGCGGCGGCGACCTCGACATCGACGACAACCCCTACCTGCACCGGCGCTTTCTCGTCCTCAGCCACGACAACGGCCTGTGGTGGATCGCCAACGAGGGCTCGCGCCTGTCCGCCACCCTCACCGACGGCGACGGGCTCGTCCAGTCCCGCCTCGCCCCGGGCGCCCGCATGCCTCTCGTCTTCCCCCACGTCATCCTCACCTTCTCCGCCGGTCACACCACCTACGAGATCGACCTCGTGACCGCCGGGGAGGACCGTTTCACCGGCATCGGGGGAGTGGGCGGCTCCACCGGCCGGACGACCATCGGCGTGACCCCGATGACGAGGTCCCAGTTCCTGCTCATCCTTGCCCTGAGTGAGCCCGTCCTTAAGCGCGCCGGGACCGGGGCGGCGGAGATCCCCTCCTCCGCCCACGCCGCCGCCCGCCTGGGCTGGTCGCTGACGAAGTTCAACCGCAAGCTCGACAACGTCTGCGAGAAGCTCGACCGCGTCGGCGTGCGGGGGCTGCGCGGCGGGCGCGCCGAGGGAGCGGCCTCCAACCGTCGTACCGCCCTCGTGGAGCACGCGGTCTCCACGCTCATGGTCACCGCCGAGGACCTGCCCAGGCTGGATGAGGAGTACGCGGCCAACATGGCAGCCCGTCAGGCCGAGCAGAAGGCCGGCGAGGGGTCCGACGACGCCCAGGTGACAGGTGTGAGCGCCGCCCCCGTCACCGCGCGGCGCGAGGCGGGCACGTGAGTGAGCCCGGGACCCGTCCCGAGGAGGAGATGACCCCTGAGACCCCCGAGGACCTCGAGGCCCCCGAGGACCGTAAGACTCCCGCGCCCGTCGACGTCCTCACTGACGAGGAGGAGCCGACAGGCGCACGGAGCCGGCCGCGCAGGCCCGCCCGCCGAGGGCGCCTGTGGCGCCGCGCTCTCGTCGCCCTCACCGTCCTCGTCCTCGTCCTCGCCGCAGCGGCCGCAGGTGCTGAGCACGTGGTGCGCGGCCGGGTCGGCGACGTCGTGCACGCGGCCGTGCCCGGCCTGTGCACCGACGCCGAGGTGAGCACGCAGGGCATCCTGCTGGCTCAGGCCCTCACCGGCTCCCTCGACACCCTCACCGTCACTTCCCCCTGCTTCCACCTCGAGCGTGAGGGGCCCGGCCTCGACCTGCGCGACGTCACCGCCACCCTCACGGGCGTCGGCATCGAGGACCCGTACTCCACCCAGACTCTCAACGCCACCGGCACGATCACCTGGGAGGACCTGTCGGCCCTCGTCGTCGACGCCGCACCCGCCCTCGAGGAGGCCACCGCCGCCCCCGAGGAGTACGGCACCGTCACCGCACCGGGGACCTTCACCATCGCCTCCGAGGTTCTGCGGCTCAACGCCGTGCTCGTCGTCGTGCCCTCCCTCGCGCCGGACGGCGGCCTGCTCCTGACCGTCACCCGGGCCAGCCTCGCGGGCGTGGGCATCGACCTGGATGGCGAGGACTCGCTCGTCACGACGCTGCTGGGCACTCAGACGCCCGAGGTCGTCATCACCCGCGACCTGCTCCCGCAGGGGCTGTCTTTCAGTGCCGTCATCGTCACCGAGGAAGGTCTACGCGTGTCCATGAGCGGCCAGGACCTCGACCTCGCCACCCTGTCCACCTGACGGCTCTGCCTCGCCCGCGCATGGGGTGGGCTCCCCGCTCACTGCGTCGGGTAAGGCCGTGGCCGAACGTATAGCCTTCGCGTGGCGCCCAATACCCTTCGCGGGCGTCCGCACCGAGGAGAAACATGAGCACCGAGCCGGTCCCCACCGCCCACGCGGTGCCCGAGCAGCCCGCCCACGGTACCGGCCCGGCCGACGACACCGTTGCCCTTGCGGCCCGCCAGGTGGGTTACGGGCAGGCCCCCTCGGCGCCGTCGGGACCCGCCTACCCGACCACCGGCACGCTGCCCACCTCCAGCGAGCTGCGGCGTGAGGCCCAACGCACCGCCCGGATCGACGCCCGCCCCACCAGCCCCGAGGAGGATGTCGCCCGCGCCGGAGAACTCGTCGGCCGGGTCACTAAGATCTTCTCCCAGCGCGTCGTCGGCCAGCACCAGCTGCGTGTCAGCCTGCTGTCCACCCTCATCGCCGGCGGCCACATCCTGCTCGAGTCCGTGCCCGGCCTGGCCAAGACCACCGCGGCCCAGACCCTCGCCTCCGCCGTCTCCGGCTCCTTCCGCCGCATCCAGTGCACGCCGGACCTCATGCCCAACGACATCGTCGGCACCCAGGTCCTCAACTACGCCACCGGTGAGATGACCACCCAGCTGGGGCCCGTGCACGCCAACATCGTCCTGCTTGACGAGATCAACCGCTCCTCGGCCAAGACCCAGTCCGCGATGCTCGAGGCCATGCAGGAGCGCCAGACCTCCATCGGCGGCGTCGTCTACCCGCTGCCGCACCCCTTCATAGTGCTCGCCACCCAGAACCCCATCGAGGAGGAGGGCACCTACGTCCTGCCCGAGGCCCAGATGGACCGCTTCCTTATGAAGGAGATTCTGTCCTACCCCAGGCCGCAGGAGGAGGCCGACGTCCTCGACCGCGTCTGCCGCCGCTCCTTCGACAAGCCCGTGACCACGCCCCCCATCACCACCGAGGACGTCGAGTGGCTCCAGGGCGCTGCCGAGCGCGTCTACGTGGACCCGGTGATCAAGCAGTACATCGTCGCCCTGGTCAACACCACGCGCGGAGGCGGCCCGCGCCCCGTGCCCGGTATCGAGCGTCACGTGCGCGTGGGCGCCTCCCCCCGCGGCGGCATCGCCCTCATGAAGGTCGCCCAGACCATCGCCCTGCAGGCCGGGCGCACCTACGTCACGCCGGACGACGTCGGCCTGCTGCGTCATTCCGTCCTGCGCCACCGCCTCGTGCTCACCTACGACGCTCTTGCCGACGCCGTCGCCCCCGAGGCGATCATCGATGCGGTCTTCGCCGCCGTCCCCACCCCCTGAGCCCATGGCCTCCTTCCCGACCTCTCGGCTGGCGCGGGTGCGCGGACGCCTCGAGCTGCCCACGCTGCGGCGTGCCACCGGCCTGCTCGACGGTCGCCACAAGTCCGTGCTCATCGGGCGTGGGCAGGATTTTGACGACCTGTCGCTCTACCGGCCGGGCGACGACGTGGGCGACATCGACTGGAAGGCCTCCGCCAGGGCCGGGCAACCGGTCATCAAACGCTTCCAGCGCGAGTCGAACCTGCCGCTCGTCCTCGCCGTCGACACCGGCCGTACCATGGCCGCACAGGCTTCCGACGGCACGGACAAGCGCGACCTCGCCCAGACGGTCGCCGACACCCTGGCCTACCTGGCCCGGCAGCGCGGGGACACCGTCGCTCTCGTCGCCGCCGACGCCGGCCGCATGGTGGACCGTCCGGCCCGCTCCGGCTCCGAGCACGCCGAGATGCTCCTGGCCCTGCTGGACCGTCAGCTCGGCGCTCTCACCACCGGCCGCGAGGTCCCCGGGGCCGGGGCGTCAGCTGAGGAGCCGGAGATCGTGCTCGTCCCCGGCGCGCCCGCCTCCCGGGTCTCAGCCGTCCTCCAGCGCGTCTCCACCTGGCACCGCCGCCGCAGCCTCGTCGTCCTCATCACCGACACCGCCCACCCGGACGCCACACAGGACCCGGAGGTGGCCCTGTGGCTCAGGCGCCTGTCCGCCCAGCACGAGCTCATCGTCGTCCAGATCGCCGACGCCGCCCCGCTCGGTCCCGGCCGCCGTCGTGACGTCGAGCTCGACGCCGAGGTCCCCGCCTTCCTGCGCGAGGACCGCCGTCTCGTGGCCCAGGTGGAAGCCGACGACGGCGCCCGGCGGGCACGCGTGAGGGCGCTGCTCGACTCGCGCCACATCGAGCACGTGACCATCACCTCGCGTGAGCGGATGGTGGACGAGCTCGCGGACCTGCTCGCCCGCCAGCGCCTGGCCTCCTCGCGCAGGAGGAGGTGAGTGTGGTGCCGCTGATCCCTGCCCTCGCTGCTCCGGCGCCGCCAGCCCTATCGGCGCTACCGGCACTGCCGGCCGTGCTGCCCGCCACCGTCACCATCGCCCGGCCCGTCTTCATGCCCCTGTGGATGCCCGTCGTCGCCGTCATCGCCGTCCTCATCGTGGCCGCCTGGCTCATCGGCACCCTCATCGGCACCCGCCCGGACACCTCCCACGCCGTCGGCGACATCCCCATGGCTCCCGAGGAGCGCCGCGGCTGGATCGAGACCGTCGAGGCCGCGGCCGCCCGCTACCGCGAGGGCACGACCGACCTGCGCGCCCTCCACCTCGAGCTCGCCGCCGCCCTGCGCGGCTTCGCCTCCGAGCGCAGCGGCGAGGACCTTGAGAGCGCCACCGTCCGCGAGATCCTCGACATGGCCGACACCGCGGGGCCTCGCAGCATCGACGAGCGCCTGCGCCTGGTCGACCGCGGCCGCCGCCCCTTGGACACCAACCCCCTCGGCCATGTCGGCGAGCTCCTCTACGTGTGGGAGCAGCCCTCCTTCGACCGCGACCCCGCGGCGGCCGCCGAGGAGGCCATCTCCCTCGCCAGGCAGGTGGTGACCCGATGGTGATGCCCTGGCTCACCGCAGCCCTGGTGCTCGTGGCTGCCGTGCTTGTCGTCCTCGCCGCCACCGGCCTTCTGACCGGCCGGAGCGGGCGGCTGAGCGACGCCCTCAAGCGCCTGCGCCGCACGTCCCCCTCAGACCCCGCCCCCATGCGGCTGGGCAACGCCGCCGCCCTGCTCGCCAGCCCCCATGTGCGCAGCTCCATCGCCCACCGCCGCGTGGTGCTCGCCGGCCTCGCGTTGCTCGCCGTCGGCGCCTTCTCCGCCTCCGCCACCCTCGCCGGCCGTCCCGTCGCCGTCACCGAGCGCTCCGACACCCTGTCCAACCGCGACATCGTCCTGTGCCTGGACACCTCCACGTCCATGCTCACCACCGACGCCCGGATCCTTCAGACCTTCTCCGACCTCCTCGACTCCTTCGACGGCGAGCGCGTGGCCCTGGTCGCCTGGAACAGCACCGCCCAGACGATGGTGCCCCTGACCGACGACTACGATCTCCTGCGTAGCGAGATGCACGAGATCGCTGAGGCCCTCGACTTCGTCCCCAGCTACGGCAACCCGGCTCTCTACGACTACTACGACACCTTTATCGGTACCTTCGGCGATGTCGAGGCCTCCTCCCTCATTGGCGACGGCCTGGCCTCCTGCGCCCTCGCCTTCGACCGCGAGGTGGAGGACCGCTCGCGCACCGTCATCCTCGCCAGCGACAACCAGGTGCTGGACCCCTACGACCTGCAGATCTACAACCTGGCCGAGGCCGCCGATCTGGCCACCGAGCGGGGCGTGCGCCTCATCTCCGTCTACGGCGCCGACCCCGAGCTCCTCGACCCCTACCTCGCCGCGGACGACATCACACGGGCCCGCGCCGAGCTCCAGACCGTCACCACCGAGCACGGCGGCCTCTTCTACGAGTCCGACGACGCCGACGCCGCCGCCGGCATCGTGCGCGAGCTCGAGGCCGACCAGATCGAAGAGGTCCAGGGCGACGTCGTCACCGTCGTGAGCGACGAGCCTGTTGCGCCTGCCGCCCGGCTGATGGTGTGCGTCGTGGTCCTGCTTGGCCTGGCCGCTTGGAGGCGAGTATGAGACTCGTGCCCGTCCTGCCCGGCGGCTGGTGGACCGTCATCCTCGTCGCCGCGCTCATGGCCGCCTTGCTCGCACTTGCCGCGCGCCCGGCCCTGGGTCCCGATGCCGACCCCGGTACCAGAGTGGGATGGGTGCGGCGCGTGCTCCTCGCCGTCGTCACCCTCGCCCTCCTGACCGGGCCCAGCCTGCCCTCGCATGAGAGCCGGAGCGTGTCCTCCCTGGAGGTCTACCTCATGGTGGACCGCACCGGCTCCATGGCCGCCGAGGACTGGGCCGGTGGCCCGGGTGCGGGCGGCGGCGTCCGCCTCGACGGTGTCAAGGAGGACCTGCGTGCCATCGTCGCCGCCCACCCCGGGGCCCGCTTCAGCATCATCGCCCTGGACTCCGCCGCCGCCCGCGAGCTGCCGCTGACCAGCGACGTCGATGCGGTCTACTCCTGGATCGACTCCCTTCAGCAGGAGGTCTCCGACCGCTCCACCGGCTCCTCCCTCCAGCGGGCTCTGCCGCTGCTGACCTCCACTCTCACCGCGGCCGCCGAGCGCGACCCCGAGGACGCCCGCGTCCTCTACATCCTCAGCGACGGCGAGTCCACTGAGGAGGGGGCGGGGGCCACCGGCGCCGATGCCGCCCGGCGGGCCTGGCAGAGGCTCGGAGGTCAGGTCGATGTCGGCGCCGTCCTCGGCTATGGCACCGAGGCCGGCGGCCCTATGCGCGCCTTTGACGGCGTCACCTCCGGCGACTACATCAAGGACCCCACCACCGGCGAACCCGGTGTCTCTGTCCCGGACACGGCCGCCCTCACCATGGTCGCCGAGAGTCTGGGCGTCCCCTACCTCCAGCGTGACGGCACCGACGACGACCCGACGAGCAGCTTCACCGATCTCGACGTTGCGGTCACCACCGCCCTGACGGACGGGCGTGAGCGGCTCGGCGTCCAGCGTTACCTCACCTGGCCCCTGGGGCTGCTCGCCAGCGGTTTGCTCATCTGGGAGCTCGTGCACCTGGCCATCACCGACCGCGGCCTGCGCCGCCTGACTCGATCGGCGGAGGCGGTCCGATGAGCGCACCGATCCTGCCCGGGCAGGACGCCCGCTTCGCCCCCGGCGGTGTGAGCCAGGCCGAACAGAGTGCCTACGCAGGCGTCGTCGCCCCGCAGCAGCAGAAGAAGGACGAGGACCCGGACGTCCGCGGGCGTCGGCGTCGGCGTCGGCTCCTCGGCTACGGGGTCGTGCCCGCCGTCCTCACCCTCGCGGCTGCGATCTGGATGGGCTACCTCAGCGTCATGACGATGCTTGGCCACAGCGCCGTCGGCTCGGGCGATTACGCCACGGCCGTGAGCCGTTACGAGGCCGTGGCCAAGGTGGACCCGTGGATTGAGCAGTGGCGCGTGCACTACAACCTCGGCACCGCCCACCTGCTCGCCGGGGACCTGGACCCGGCGCAGACCGCGCTCGAGCAGGCTCTGGAGGAGGCGCCGCTCGCCGGATGGGTCGAGGTCTCCTACACGGACGGCACGAGCGCGCGCGTGCGTGACCCGTGGGCCCCGGAGTGCCTGGTGCGCACCAACCTCTACGCCCTGCACATCGCGCGCTGGTCCGAGGCGTTGGCGGCGGGGGATGCCGCCGTGGCGGAGACTGAGCGCGCGGCCATGACTCGGGCTGCGGGCGAGTGCGAGGTCGACCCGCCGCCGGAGACCAGCAGTGAGTCCAGCGGCGGTTCCAGCAGTGAGCCGAGCAGCGATCCCAGCAGCGAGCCCAGTAGTGGGCCCAGCAGCGAGCCTTCGGCCCGGCCGAGTGCTGAGCCGAGTGCGCAGCCGAGCGCAGGACCCAGTGCAGAGCCGAGCGCGCAGCCGAGCCCCTCGCCGTCGGTGAGTGAGCAGCAGCGCAAGCTCGAGGAGCGCAACAGCGAGGCCAACCCGACCGAGTCCGCGGGCCTCGGGTCGGACAACCGCCGTCGCTGGTAGTGGCCACGCGTCGGGTCGCCCAGGCGGCGGGCGAGTCGCTCCGACGGTTGCCTGTCGCTCAGCCGGCGGCGGCGACCGGGGGCTTCGCGGGCGTCTCCGGCTCGGTCGCCGAGGAGCGCACGAGCACCGGGACGTCGTGGTGCGGCACGGGGGCGCCCACGGCGCGCAGCACGAAGGCGTCGAGCGCCGCGAGGTAGGCGGCACGCTGCTGCGGGTCCGTCGGCGTCGGGCGCCCGCCCATGACGCAGGCGTGCACGAGCGGGATGACCTGGGCGGGGTCCTGGCGCGGGATGACGCCGGAGTCCATGGCGTCGGTGAGGATCTGCGCGAGCATCTGCGCCATGAGGCCGGCGTGGGCGCGCAGGCGCCCGGCGGTGCTGCGGGAGACGGCGGAGGACAGGGGGCCCGTCGTCGGGAAGTGATAGCTGCGCTTGACGATCGCCTGCTGGCGCACGTAGATGCGCAGGCGGTCGATGGGGTCCTCAACACCGGTCAGGGCGCGGGAGAGCTGCTCGGCGTAGCGGGCGGTCTCGTGCTCCATGAAGGCCAGGAGCAGGTCCTCCTTGTCCGCGAAGTGGTTGTACACCGCGGTGCGCCCGACCCCGGCGTGGGCGGCGACGTCGGACAGGGTGATCTTGTCGAAGGATCGGTGGGCCATGAGCTCCGAGAGCGCATCGAAGAGAGCGTTTCGGGTGCGTTCGCGGTGCTCGGCCAACGAGCTCCCCATAATCTTGGGCATAAGGCTGACCTTACCGGGAAGGTGACGTCGATGGGAAATCCGTCAGCATGTGGACCCCGGAGGTGGCTGCGACCGGGGGCTCAGCGTGAGAGCAGGGCCCGCAGACCCGTGAGGATCGGCAGGTCCGCCGGCAGCCAGTCCAGAACCTCCACCTCATCGAGCGGCACCCAGCGCACGGACTCGTGCGCACTGCCGGGGCGGAGCGCGCGGTGCGGATCGGCCGGCTCGGCGAGCCAGACCCGCATGCGGTAGCCGTGCATCGCCGGCCAGGCCGGGGCGGTGTCACGGGGGAAGGTCGGGTCCGGCTCCGGCGCGCCGATGGCGAGGTGCTCCGGGGGCCTCAGCTCCGCGCCCGGGCGGATGGCGAGGGACAGCTCCTCGTCGAGCTCGCGCACCAGGGCCCCCTCGGGCGTCTCGCCGGGGTCCACCTTGCCGCCCGGCAGCTCGTACTGCCCGGCGTGCTCGGCGGGGTAGGAGCGTGCGGCGCACAGCATCGCCGTCGGATGCTCGAGGGAGTCGAGGATAGCGGCCGAGACGACAAGACGCGGGTAGGGCAGGGCCATGGAGGGACCTTAGCGCGCCGAGCCGCGCCACGATCCCGGCCGTCGCAGTGCTTCCGCCCCGCTCCGTCCTGGTGGCGCCGAGTTCGAGGGTGCCGAGTTCGAGGGCGAAGGGCTCGAGCTCGACACCGAGCCCTCGAACTCGCGGGGCACTGGGGTCACGTGCTGGCCCCACGGCCCGACTCACAGGTGACGGGGAGGCAATGGTCTGAGTGGTGACAGCGGTGCCTGGCACACTGCTCGCTGTGAGCACGACTGACAACCCCGTCCTTGCGGAGCTGCTCGTGCGCCTGGCCCAGTCGCCCGTCGGCGGCGCCCTGTGGCCCGCGTTCGTGCTTGTTGCCGCCGCCCTCCTCCTGCCACCGGCCCGACGCTGGGCCCGCGCCCTCGGCACGCTTGTGCACGAGGCCGGCCACGCCGCCGTCGGGATACTCGTCGGCCGACGCTTCCACGGCTTCACCGTCGCCAAGGACCTGTCCGGCGCCGCCGTCACCAGCGGGCCCGAGCGGGGCCTGGGGAGAATCCTCACCACCTGGTCGGGCTACCCCGCGCCCGCGGCCCTCGGGGCGGGGCTCGTCGTCGCCGCCCTGAACGGCTGGGCCGGGGTGGTCACCGCCGTCGGCACTGTGATGCTGCTCCTGCTGCTCGTCATGGCCCGGTCCTGGCGAACCGGAGGCCTCGTGGCGCTCGCGGCCGTGCTCAGCGCCCTGACCTTCTGGTTCGGCGACGCGGCGGGCGTGCCGCTGCGGGCCGGACTCGTCACCGGTGTGGGGCTCGTGCTGCTACTCATGGCATGGGACGGTCTGGCCGCCGTCGCCCGCTCGCACGACCGCACGCAGGACCCCGGGACCCTCGCCGCCCTCACGCACCTGCCCGCCTGGTTCTGGCTCGCCACCTGGGCTCTCGCCAACGTCGGCGCGACCTGGGCCGTGTGGCGCGCGGGCGCGGGCGCGCTGTTCTGAGTGCACTGTGGTGGTTGAAGCGAGCGTGAAGGACTCGGGGGCGGACGTGTGTCGACGTTTCTCGAAGGACATCCCCGCCAACACTTCACCCACTGCACTTCGTGTGTCGATGAGCTCAGGTGAGACGCGTCTGAGGAAATCAGCGGATTCTGCGACGGGACAGGGTGCGAGCGAGTGGCCGAGGAGTCAGGGGCCTATGGGACGAGGGTCACGGGACAGGGCCCGAGGACGGCGAAGGCCGCCCTTGGGAAGGTCGGCCGTTGGAGCGGGTGACGGGAATCGAACCCGCGCTGTCAACTTGGGAAGCTGAAGTTCTACCATTGAACTACACCCGCGCGCTCACCACCGGTGAGGTGCTGGAAGCATACAGTACCCGATCCAGGAGCGGACAATCACCGCTCGGGAGGACAACAGCATGACGAGCAACCCCACGCCCCCCGGCCAGGACCAGTACGGCCCGGTTCCCGGCGGCGATCCCTACCTCGGCCAGGCCTACCAGGGCCAGGAGTTCCAGGGTCAGGCCTACCCCGGCCAGGCATACCAGCAGCAGATGCCGGGAGTCCCGCCCCAGGGCGTCTACTCCCAGAAGTCCAAGATGGCGGCCGGCCTGCTCGCCATCTTCCTGGGAGCCCTGGGCATCCACAACTTCTACCTCGGACACACCGGCCGCGCTGTCGCCCAGCTGCTCATCTCGGTGCTCTCGTTCGGCATCCTGTCCTGGGTCTCCTGGATCTGGGCCATCATCGAGGGAGTCCTCATCTTCTCGGCGCAGCCGGGTCAGCAGCCGTGGGGCGTTGACGCGAACGGCTACCCGCTCCAACCCTGAGGCCGACGACGGTGGCGCCCCACCTCCCGGTGGGGCGCCACCGTCGGCGTTCCCGCTCCCGGCGGGCCCACCACCGTCGGAACCGGCCGGCGTCGGAGCCCACCGCCGTCGGAACCTGCCGACGGCGGGATCGGGCGGCGCGTAGGCGGCACACAGACCCGCCTGGCACAATCTCTCCCGTGCTGCTCTCAGACCGTGACATCCGTGCCGAGCTCGAGTCCGGGCGCGTAGCCCTGGACCCCTACGACCCGCAGATGATCCAGCCGGCCTCCATCGACGTACGCCTTGACCGCTGGTTCCGCCTCTTCGACAACCACCGCTACCCGGTCATCGACCCGGCCGTCGAGCAGAGCGAGCTCACCCACCTGGTCGACGTCGGCCCCGACGAGCCCTTCATCCTTCACCCCGGTGAGTTCGTCCTGGGGGCCACCTATGAGCGGGTCACCCTGCCCGACGACGTCGCCGCCCGCCTGGAGGGCAAGTCCTCACTCGGCCGCCTGGGCCTGCTCACCCACTCGACCGCCGGCTTCATCGACCCGGGCTTCACCGGCCACGTCACCCTCGAGCTGAGCAACACGGCGACCATGCCGATCAAGCTCTGGCCGGGGATGAAGGTCGGCCAGCTGTGCTTCTTCCGCCTCTCCAGCCCCGCCGAGGCACCCTATGGGCACGGTGCGACGGGCTCGCGCTACCAGGGCCAGCGCGGCCCCACCGCCTCGCGTTCGCACCTGTCCTTCCATCGCATCCGCATCGATGACCCGGGCACCCGGACCGATGACACCGATGGCGTTGCCTCCTACCCGGACGCCGGTCCCGCCGGCGCGCAGGCATGAGCGAGTCCCTGGCCGGGCTGTCGGGGGACCTCTCGGTCTCCCTGCCGAGTGACACGACGACCTTCTCCGCCGTCGGGATGCTGCCCGTGGGGCGGCTGGACGTGTGCCACGCACTCGTCCTGGCCGACGACGTCGCCGTCGAGGAGGTCGAGGCCCTGGCCCTGTCCCTCGACGAGCACGCCGGCTGGGTGGGTGTCTCGCGCCTGCAGCTCATGCCGGGGGCGGAGCTGCAAGGGCCCTGGCCCCTCGACGCCGAGCTGCGCCGGCTGCTGGGACTGCCCGACTGGGCGGCGTCGATCATGATCCTGGAGACGCCGACAGTGCGCGGCGGCCCGCTGCCCGAGGCGCTCGCGGGCCTCGATCCGGTGGCGGATGCCTTCCCCCTGGCCCAGCCGGAGGGCAGCGAGCTGCTGGTGCTCACCCGGCTGCGCTCCATCGCGCGGCGCCTGGCCGGTGCGCTGCTGCTGCAGGGCGACGCCGGGACGGACGGTCGAGGAAGGATGACGCGCCGCTCGGTGCTCGTGCAGCCGGACCCGGCGACGGCCGTCAACCTGGACGTGTACGCCCCGGTGTGGCTGGCCCCGGATGCCGCCGAGGCGCTGGTGGCTCCCCTCGCACCCGGCATGCGCCACCAGCTGGCGGAGCCGGTGCCGGGTGCGCCCATCGGGCTGGCGGCGATGGACCCGCAGGAGCTCGAGCGCCTGACCGAGCGCCTGGGGGCGGATGTCCTCGACCGGGCGTGGAAGGCTGCTGAGGAGCGCCACGCGCAGATGCTCATCGAGGCTGAGCAGGTGGCGGCTGAGGGCGGTGTTCTGGAGCCCGTGCTCGACGGCTACGCCCTCACCGGCCCGGTGGACCCCGCGCAGAGCACGATGGGGCTGGTCGAGCTGCGCGTGGGGGGCACAGAGCTCCTGCCGCTGGCGGTGTCGGGGGCGCCGTGGGCCGAGACCGGCGGCGCGGTCTACTCGCTCGTGTGGGTGCCGCAGAACTCGCGGGACCGTGACCCGCAGCGGATCTCTGAGGAGGGTCGGCGCGGGCGCGCAGCCGCGACCGAGCTCATTGAGCGCCTGGCGGGTGCCGTCGCCGAGGCGACCGGCGGCGTCATCCTCGACGAGGACGGCTTCCTCGTCGCCCTCTGACCCGCTACCGTCCCCCGCCCAACTCCTCGGAGGGAGAGGGGAGAGGGCGGGCGGGGTCAGTCTCGGGGGACACCGGGGACGCCTGTGCGGGGCTTGAGACGCGCACGCTGGGCCTGGGCCGCCTGCGGGTCCCAGGACCACCCGTCGAAGGCCGCCGCCTGATCAAGCGTGCGCCACCACGGCACCGCCTCGCCCCGTCCGGCGCCCACGTGCAGATAGTGGGCCAGCAGCCCCGCCGCCGCCTCGGCGTCGTCGAGCGCACTGTGGTGGCGGCCGATGACGACGCCCGCGGCCTCACAGCAGGAGGTGAGTCGGCGCGAGTGCACGGGCACGAAGTGCCGGGCCCACTCCATCGTGCACATGCGGGGCACACGCGCCTGGCCCACCAGGTGCCCGGTGCGCCCCAGCGCCGCGGTGAGGAAGCCGACGTCGAAGCGCGCGTTGTGCGCCACGACCACCCGCCCGGCGAGCTCGCTCACGAGCAGGTCCGCGACCTGTGCGATCGACGGCGCGCCGTCGAGGTCCTCGGCGACCAGGCCGTGGATGCGTGACGGCCCCACCTCGACGGTCCGGCCGGGGCTGGGGTGCACGAGGGTGGACCACTCGCGCTCGACCCGGCCGTCGCCGTCGGCCAGGACGAGCCCGATCTCCAGGACCGCGTCCCTGGCCGGGGACAGTCCCGTCGTCTCCAGGTCGACGACGGCGTAGCCGGTGCGGGCGGCGGGGCGCTGCGGTCCGGAGGATGGGGGACGGCGGTAGAAGGTCACTGTGGTGATAGTAGACAAGGCCGTGAGGACGCGGCCGGGGCCGTGGCGCCTCCCATGCCGTCGGGTACACATCCACAGCCGCGTGATGTCGGCGTGTTGTCCACGTGGTTGCGGGCGTTGCGACGGCAATGTCCACAGTCGCGACACACAGGCATACCCTTCCCCCATGTCCCACCACGCCCTCGTGACCCCGCCCACGGCCCCCGTCCTCAACGAGACCATCCGCACCCAGCTCGCGCACCGCACGATCCGTGCCTACACGCCCGAGCCCCTCGGCGAGGACGTCGTCGAGACCCTGCTCGAGGTCGCCCGCCACGGCG